>NZ_JBXWND010000018.1:0-57904 GCF_059610185.1 Ruegeria sp. YTSA108
GATCAGACATGTTCACCGCTCGTTTTTGAACCGTGAATCACGCCGCAAAACGGAAATCAATGGGTCCTGACCCTAGATGTTTTCGCATCTTTTCATTACGCAATAACGGATTGCGCGAAACGAAACTTGATTGCCGACGCAGCGGTTTGTCAAAGCGAGATAGGTTCCCTCTTACAAAACTGCTGCGTGCTTGGCTGCATCAAAGGCTGTCGGGTCAGCTTGTACGTTGCTTGTAATACGTGTCTTTATGGACAATCAGCCCGTCTCGGTAGGTCAGGATGTCAACGCTTAGAAACTCTTCTTTTGAACCATCCTTGTGCACGGC
This sequence comes from Ruegeria sp. YTSA108, assembly GCF_059610185.1. NCBI lineage: Bacteria > Pseudomonadati > Pseudomonadota > Alphaproteobacteria > Rhodobacterales > Roseobacteraceae > Ruegeria > Ruegeria sp. YTSA108. The sequence goes on from NZ_JBXWND010000018.1 coordinate 326, forward strand.
TGTACGGCGATATTCGCAATAAGCCTTGTTGCCGGAAATAGCGCAGTCGAGCGTTTCCCAATGCACGTTCGCGACCTTTTCGAACAGGGCTGCAAAAGCACCACGAATGGTTTCGGCTCCTTCCAGACGCACGCCATGTTCTTCGGGGCCAACAGCGTGATCAAATGTAGCGTCGGTTGCGAAGTGTCTCATTACGGCATCGATGTCATTGGCGTTAAACGCGTCACCGACAGAGTCGACTAGGTCCCGGGTCAAAGCGGTCATGATTTCGGTCCTTTTCCTTGAAGCATATCGCAAGTGTGTTTGAAGAAGGGGCTCGCCGGGTCGACCAGCACATTCAGTTCGTCAAAGTGATCCACATCGGGCACGAAATAGAGGCCCATCTTGCGGTCTGCTGTTTCGTATTTTTCGACATACATTCGTGCCTGCCTGTGGAACTCATCGGTTTCCGCGCCGCCGACGACGACCAGCTGAGGGGCATTGGTACCCGGAGGGTGCTTGGTCATCGGGCTTTCGGCCTGGGCTTCTGCCGGATCCATTCGGATGCCCGCATTCAAAGCCTCGGTCAGGCGGACCGGCTCAAGATAGCTGAGCGGTGAGACCGGAATGCCAGATTTAATCAGGTCTGTTGGCAAGTCATCGTCAAATGCCGGCCAATCGGTCGCCATCATCATCTGGGTAATATGGCCGCCAGCGGAATGGCCCATGACGCAGAAACGGTCTGGATTGATGCCCAATGCGCCCGCGTTGCGCCAGACAAAGGACATGGCCTCACGCGCTTCTTCCGAAATTCTCGTGATGGTCACAGACGGGCAAAGATCGTATCCGATGACAACAACATTGAACCCCGCCTCAACAAACGGCGGCGCAATGAAGCTGTAGATCGATTTGTCGCCACGCTGCCAATAGCCGCCGTGGAAATAGACCAATGTCGGTGCGGCAGTGTCCGCGCAGCGGAAGACATCCAGCTTTTGTTTTTCGCCTTCTCCATAGCGGATATCTAGGCTGCAATCGGATGTTGCACGCGCGTGCGCGCTGTCGCGGCTCCACCCGGGAATGACGGTCACTTCATAGTCCGGCCGCCCAGCCCGCAAATTGTACTGCGCGTCGAATTCGTCAGGGCTGAACCGAGTGTGGAAAGTCAGGTGATCACTCATGATACTGCCTCCGATTGGGGCGCGGAAAAGAACGCGCCGCGACAAAAGACCAGAGGAGGAACGGGTGCATGGGCATAGTTCACGACACGTCCCAAGAGGATTTCATGATCACCCGCATCAACCCGGTTGTGCACGGTGCATTCCAGATACGCAGATGCACCGGGGACCAAAGGCGTCTTGGCCCCAGGAGTCCATTCCGTATCGGCAAACCGGTTTTCCACATTGCTGGCAAAATGCAACGCCAAAGCTTTCTGATCCGCGGACAGGATGTTGACCGCGAAATGATCTGACCTGGACAGCGTCGGGAACACGCGACCCGATTTTGCGACACAGACAGAGATCACAGGCGGTTCGAGTGAGACCGAGGTGAAGGAGTTGGCGGTCAGGCCCCATGGCATGCCCTCGGGGTCATAAGTGGCCACGATTGTAACCCCTGTCGGAAAAGCGCCAAGCGCACGGCGAAAGTCATGCAGGTCCATCACAGAAGTCCTTCGCTGACACAGGCCTTTTCAAGGGCGGCCCACTCATCCGGGTTTGTGCCGAAATGACGCATGACGTGACCCCGGTATGCGGGGCGTTCCGCCAATCGTTCGTACCACGCTTCGACATTGGGCAACGGTGGGCGGTCGACCTCGACATTGAAATAGCGATACGCCACGCAACCCAGCGGAATATCCGCCATGGTAAAGCTGTCGCCACAGACATAGGCCTTATCCGCAAGGTGCTGATCCAGAATGGTCAGCGCTTCATGCGCCTCATCGCGAAGTTTGGCGATCTGTTCCTGGTCCCGTTGGTCGGATTGGGTGCGCACAGTTGCAAAAAACAGGTAAATCACCGGCCCGAAGGCGCGGCTGGCGGACCACTCCATCCATTGATCCGCGATGGCGCGGGTCTGTAGGTCAGAGGGGCTAAACGTTCCCGCGCCGTACCGGTCGCAGAGATACCGCACAATGGCGAGGCTTTCCCAAAGCGCGAAATCCCCATCGCGGATCGCCGGGATCATTTTGTTGGGATTGATCTGCGCGTACATATCAGTGTCGAGCTTGCCAAAGCTGCCCCCGGCCAGTTGGAGCGTATAGTCCAATCCCAACTCATTGGCTGTCCAAATCACCGGAATAACGTTTGATGAATAGGGCCGCCCCCAAATTTCAAGCATGCTCCAACATCCTTTTCTGCGCGATGGATTGTGCCCCGAATTTTGGAACGACATGCTCAAACAGTCGATGCCAACTGGACAGGATTTTCTCATAGGGAACGCCAGTGTATTGCTGCATCAACATGAGGTGGTCGAGGCCGATGGTTTCCTGCCGCTCGGCAAAACGATCCGCTACATATTCGGCGTCACCAACCACAATGATCCCGCGTTTATTGAGGAAATCGAACCAATCCATCTCTTCGTCCTCAGAAGTCATCTCTTCACCGACATCAAGATAGCCATGTTTTGTCCACTCGCCCTTGGGGCGCGACCCGCCGAGGAATTCGTAATAGGCATTGATCGGGCCACGAATGGTGTTCACCGCCTCCTCCATGCTTTCACCGACATAGAAGGCCGTGCAGACGCCAACGCCTTCTCCTGGTTTCACATCGCGCCCTTCACGTTTGGACAGCGCCTCGCGGTAGGGTTCCCAGCAGGCCAGTGTCGCCTTGGGTCCAGCGGCCATCGAGATCACACCCCACCCTTTTTCACCAGCAAGCTTGAATGTGGGAGGCGCATTCGACATGAGCCAGACCGGCGGGTGCGGATCAGAATACGGGCGTGGATGCACGTATATCGCTTTGTACTCGCCATTCTCGTCGTGATAGCGCGGGTCCAGCGGTTCAAAAAAACGGTTGGCTTCTTTCCAGCCTGGAACTGGGAACTCATAGAACTCACCTTGATGGGTGAAGGCCTCGTTGGTCCACGCCTTAAGAATAATATCCAGGCTCTCTTGATAGAGGCGCATCACCTTGGCGTTGTCGCGCCGATCCGCATCCGAGTTGAACTGGATGGTCGAGCGCTCATTGATGCCCTTGGCGACACCAAAATCGAACCGGCCCAGCGACATGTTATCCAGCATCGCCGCGTCTTCGGCCACGCGCAATGGGTGCCAGTCCGGCAAGATGATGGGCGCCGTTCCAACCCGCAGTTTTGTGCAATGAGCAGCCACATGCGTACCCATCTGGATCGGGTTGGGCGGCGCGTTCATATAGCCGTTATGGGCAAAGTGATGTTCTGTGAACCAGGCGGTCGTGAATCCAGCCTGCTCTGCCAGCGAACATTGTTCGAGGATCATCTCCAATGTCCGGGTCCAGGGAATCGTCTCACCAGGACTGAAATTGGCAATCAAATCAAAGCGCATAGCGATCTCCCGGACAGATATGATAAGTTGAATTTTTACCCTATTTTCAACTAAGTTGAATTTTACTCGAAAAATCAACAAAAATCTCTTATCCCGAATGCATGAATAGCAACGTTACTGATACTGACACTCAACGGCTTGGCAGCGAAATCCGCGAAGTGCGCAAGGCGCGTGGCCTGACGTTACAAGACCTTTCGGAAACGGTATCCTGCTCGACGGCGTATCTGAGCCGGATCGAGCTGGGATCAGCAAAAGCATCGGCGGAGCTTCTGCGAGAGATCAGTGAAGCGCTCTCGGTCGATCCCAACTGGTTCTTTCCCAAGCAATCGGGTGCCGGACCATTGGAGCGCAAACATGTCGTACGCAAAGAAAATCGCAGGGCGCTTTCCAACATGTACACGCGTACAACCCAGGAGTTGGGATTCGAAGACGAACTGCTATCCAGCACACTATCCGGACAATGCTATCTGATCCTGTCCCGGTTTCGCCCAGGGGCCGGTACACCGCCCGAACCCCAGGAAGGCTATTCCTTCGAGGGCGAGCAACATGCGATCGTCTTGAGTGGCGAAGTGGAGCTGCGCCTTGGTGAAGAAATCATAGTTCTTCGCAAAGGCGACAGCTTTTCCTACCCTTCAATGATCGCGCATCGGTTCCGCAACCGGACTGACAAAGAGGCCACAATGGTCTGGGCGATGTCGCCAATACGGATTACTTGGTGATTATTGGCCAGCCATCGCTATTGCGAGAATTGCTTTTGATACAAAGCAACGGATAATGGCATTCGGAAAAGCCCACAGGTCTGACCTAACTGCTTGGGCCAAAACCAGTCATTTGGTCAATAGAGACAACAGTTGGCTTTGTCCTGCGATCTGTAAATTCGACCACTAATCGCCGCTACCGTCTGCATGAATGGTTACCCCTTCCGCTGAACAGCAACACCAGATTCTCCTCTCGCACTGCATTTGAGACACTGCGTGCGCTCGCAGCTAACCATCGCGATCTCGCTCTCTTCGATATGGCCATCGACAGTAAATTGTGCGGCTGTGGCTTGGTCACGATTGAAGTCTATGATGTCATGGCTTCTGGTCAGATCCATGAGCAAGCTTCAGACCTGCAAAGCAAGACTCGGAGACCCCTCCACTTCGAGATTCTTGAAGGAACCAGAACTCAGTCGAGAGGTGAATGGAAGACAAAACTAGGGTCGGGTTTGATTACTTTTTAGCAGGGCGTTTCCATGAGCGTTTGGGCATTTCAATGCGCAGATCGTGCGTGATTGGGCCAAGTCTATAGGTTTTTCGAACTCGTTGGTGCTGTCGTGTTGCTCTGCAGCGGAATTTGGTCTCTGTTGCAAGAAAGCCGTCTTATGAGAGGTCACAATGCCCCAAGCATCCGCCACCAATCGTCGTATTGTTCTCGCCAATCGCCCAGCCGGACAACTGGACGAGAATACATTGCGCCTGGAAACCACGAGCGTTCCTGAACCTGGACCAGACGAAATGCTGGTACGTACGGTGTACCTGTCGTTGGATCCTTACATGCGTGGCCGAATGAATGACGCAAAATCCTATGCCGAACCCGTTCCGATTGGCGGTGTTATGACGGCGCAGGTCGTCGGGCAGGTGGTCAAATCCAACATCGAAGGATACGACGTCGGAGAGTATGTGCTCAATACAAGCGGGTGGCAGGATTTTGCTGTCTCAGATGGAACGCAGGTCGTTAAGTTGGGGAAATCCCCGGACAACCCGTCTTGGTCGCTCGGAATTCTCGGAATGCCAGGCTACACGGCTTATGCCGGGCTTCTGAAAATCGGGGAGCCAAAAGCCGGTGAAACAGTTGTTGTGGCTGCCGCAGCCGGCCCGGTAGGCGCAACAGTCGGTCAAATCGCAAAGCTAAAAGGATGTCGCGTAGTGGGCATCGCAGGCGGTTCTGAAAAATGTGCTCATGTAGTCGAAAACCTTGGATTTGACGCATGTTTGGACCATCGATCTGATGATCTGGCAGCGCAACTGCGCGAGGCTTGTCCAAGTGGAATTGACGTGTATTTCGAAAACGTTGGCGGCAAAGTTCTCTATGCCGTATTGCCGCTCTTGAACCCGTTTGCACGGGTGCCCGTCTGCGGGATTGTATCCTGGTACAACCTGCCCGGCCTACCGGACGGCCCGGATATGGGCCCTGCGATCATGGGCACGATCCTGCGGATGAAAGTCAGAATGCAGGGTTTCATAATCTTCGACAACTTTGGTGCCGACGTGTATCAGGAGTTTGTCCGCGATATGACGGCTTGGCTCAAAAACGGTTCAATAAGCTACAAGGAACATGTGGTTGAGGGGCTGGAAAATGCTCCGGAAGCATTCAATCAACTGCTGGCCGGCGGAAACTTTGGAAAGATGGTCGTAAAAGTTGGTTAGCCGGACACGCAGCCAGACATTGCATCGTTCTTTGGATGGTTCCATCGTCAAAGTGCCGCCCAAAGCTGCAGTTGAGCCAAAGGTTCGATCTTCTCGGCTGATCCCGAAATCTGCCATTCGGGCGACTGGAAGGATGCGCCACTTTCAGAAGTCTAGTCCCCCGTCACGGCATTCGGATGACGCTCGACCGGGATTTTGCGTGGGGGCACATTGCTCTGGGAGGCGTGTATGTCGCCAGCGGCGACGCAAATGCAGCCGTCAGATACTCGAGTTTTTCAACACAATCGGCTCATAGCGGCCATCGAAGCAAACGCTGCATTCGATGATATTGTAATACGTCAACGTCAGGTTGGCGCTGACGTCAGACATCTCCCATCCCTCTTCAGGCGGAATTTGTCCGGCACCTTGCATGTAAATTTTCTGCTCCGGATCGCCGAAGAAGCCGAGACAGAAGCCTAGTGAAACCGCCTGCGCCACTTCGCGGAGCGCATCCACAAAGGCCGGGTCTGTGTCCTGACTTTTATCGGCAAAGATGACCGGAAAGCCTGCTGTGCGCGTGGGCCTCCGGCTTGTGCGCCAAGGACTCCGCTTGCAGGCCAAGGCAGTTCCTGATGACGTGCCGGTCCGCAACGGCCTAGACACAATGGCCGACAACCGAAAGATTGCCCAAAAAAAAGAAAGTGTTGCGCCATACATTCAACTTATGGATAGTTGATCCCACTCGAAATGTTCTACGGGCGGACAAAGCCTCTCGCTTGGTGCTTGTCTGCTACCAACTCAAGTTTCACTGTTAGCGAATGTGAGGGAGTGACCGATTATGCCAGTTTCGTATTTGAACAGGGCCGTCGCGGCCGGGTTCCTGATTTTAAGCATTGGGATTGCGCCGGCGCTTGCCCAGGAAGGCAGCGCGGGCGGCAAGCCGAACGTTCTCGTCATTTGGGGCGACGACATCGGCCAGTCCAATATCTCCGCATACACAATGGGGTTGATGGGTTATCAAACGCCGAATATCGACCGGGTTGCCAGAGAAGGTATGATCTTCACCGACTACTACGGTGAACAATCCTGCACGGCTGGCCGGTCATCCTTTATCATGGGCCAGTCGGTCTTCCGCACCGGCCTTTCCAAGGTCGGCCTGCCCGGTGCCAAGGAAGGTATGCAGATCGAAGATCCCACCATTGCCGGCCTCCTCAAAGCCGAAGGCTATGCCACCGGTCAATTCGGCAAGAACCATCTGGGAGACCGGGATGAACACCTTCCGACGAACCACGGTTTCGATGTGTTTTTCGGAAATCTCTACCATCTGAACGCCGAAGAAGAGCCGGAAAACGAGGACTACCCGAAGGATATGGTGTTGGCAGACGGCACGACGTTCCTTGAACGGTTCGGTCCGCGTGGTGTTTTGAACGTGACCGCGACCTACGGCGAAAATGAAATCACCCAGAATATCGAGGATACCGGGGCACTGACCCGGAAGCGGATGGAGATTGTGGACGACGAGACATCAGATGCTGCAATTGCCTGGATGGAAGAACAGACCAACGCCGGCACCCCGTGGTTCCTGTGGTGGAGCGGCACACGGATGCATTTCCGTACCCACGTCAGCGAAGAGAACCGCGCGCTCGCGGATGAGCTATACAATGGCGAAAAAGCTGACGAATACACTGCCGGCATGATCGAACACGACATGGATATCGGCAAGTTCCTCGAAAAGCTTGACGAGCTCGGCATCGCCGATAATACCATCGTGTTCTATTCCACTGATAACGGCGTCCATATGAACACATGGCCGGATGCCGGAATGACCCCGTTCTGGGGCGAGAAGAACACCCAGTGGGAAGGCGCTTGGCGGGTGCCTGCTATGGTCCGCTGGCCCAGTAATATCGCGCCCGGAACGATCTCGAACGAGATCGTGCATCACATGGATTGGCTGCCAACATTCCTGGCCGCTGCAGGCAATGAAACCATCAAGGAAGATTTGCTCGAAGGCATCACCGTTCCGGAAATGGCAGGCCGCGAGTATCGCGTCCATCTCGACGGCTACAACCTTTTGCCAATGCTTAAGGGTGACACGGACAAGAGCCCGCGTAATGAGATCTTCTACTTCACTGATGACGGCGACCTCGCGGCGATCCGGCTCAACAACTGGAAGATCACCTTCCTCGAGCAGAAGGCCTGGGGAACTCTCCGGGCCTGGATGGAGCCGCTGACGCCGCTGCGCGTGCCGCTGATCTTCAATCTGCGCCGCGACCCTTATGAACGTGGTTACCGGACGTCGAACACCTATTACGACTGGCTGCTCGACCATGCCTTCATGCTGGTACCGGCCCAGGCTTATGTTGGGCAGTTCCTGGCAACCTTCGAAGAATACCCACCGCGGCAGGAGGCGGCTTCGTTCAGCCTCGACAAGGTAATGGAGAAGCTGTCGCAGCCGGGCGGCTCGCAGTAGACTCATCCCACTTCGTCCCGACGGAGTATTCCGTCGGGGCGCCTAATTTTCCGGTTGCCTCGGCATCCCTTTCCCTGCATTTGCGGAGGTTGTCCCTATGCGTGCTCTGCTAATTTCAATTCCTTTGACAATTCTGTTTGCATCAGCTCCGCTCGCTGACCCTTTGCCGTCTTGGACGGATACGGCCACCAAGGATCGGATCATTGCGTTTGTCGAAGGCATAACAGACCCGGATTCACCTGATTATGTCACCCCGGCCGCGCGTATTGCGACCTTCGACAATGACGGCACGCTCTGGGCAGAACAGCCGGTCTACTTTCAACTGCTATTTGCCATCGACCGATTGAAAGAAATGGCCGCTGCTGATCCCGGGGTGCTCACGTCTGACGTGCTGCGGGCCGCAGTCGAAGGCGGCATGGAGACAGTGGCCGCCTCGGGCACTGAGGGACTGTTGGAAATCGTCTCCACCACCCACTCCGGCCTGACGGTGGACGAGTTCCAAGCCGCCGTGCGCAGCTGGCTGGACACGGCCAGGCATTCCGGCACAGGCCTGGCCTATGACCAAATGGTTTATCAACCCATGCTGGAGCTCTTGACCTATCTACGCGATGAAGGCTTCCGTACCTACATCGCCTCAGGCGGCGGCCTGCATTTCATCCGGGTGTTCTCTGAAAGCGCCTATAACATTCCGCCCGAGCAGGTCATCGGGTCCATCGGAAATGGCAGTTATTCCGCCGGGGACGGACCGCCGCGGGTGATGAAGGACCCCGGTTTATTCTTCATCGACGACAAGGCAGGTAAGCCCGTTGCTATCGAGGCCCGCATCGGGCGCCGTCCGGTGATCGCAGTGGGAAATTCCGATGGAGATTTCCAGATGCTTGAGTGGACTACTGCGGGCGATGGTGGGCGGCTGGGCATCCTGCTGCACCATACTGACAGCGAACGCGAATACGCTTACGGCCGTGAAAGCCATATCGGGCAGCTTGCACGCGGACTTGATGAAGCAGCCAGCCGCGGTTGGCTGGTAATCGACATGGCCCGTGATTGGGAGCGGATCTGGCCGAGCCGCGAATGAAGCCCTGCACCATCCCTGTGCATGAACGACCCAGAAAATCGGATGGCCCTCTGAAAATGCAGATTGTAGTCTTGATCCTTCTCTTGCTGCTGGGTCTGCCAGCGATGGCCCAGAGCCTTGACGGCTACTTGGGGTCGGATCGTTGCACCGGTTGCCATAAGGACAGTGCCGCAGGCTGGGCAGGATCGCATCACGCTCAGGCCTGGACAACGCCGTCGCGGGAGACGGTCGCAGGTGACTTCGGCGGAACGGCCTTTCACCATGACGGTATGACCGCCCGGTTTCAGACAGGAGCTGAGGGCGGATACTACGTCGAGGTGATCGAAAAGGATGGATCGCAGGCGGAATACAAAGTGCATTCGGTTGCGGGGATCGAACCGCTGCAGCAATATCTTCTCGAGACCGAACCGGGGCAACTGCAGAGTTTTGACGTGGCCTGGGACACCGAAGAGGAGAAGTGGTTCCACCTTTATCCGGACCAGACCCTGCCTCCGTTGGATGGTCTGCATTGGACAGGTCCCTACAAGACCTGGAATGCGCGCTGTGCAGAGTGCCACGCCACCGGGTTCCGCAAAAACTACGACGCAAGCCGTTTAAGCTATGCATCAACCCAGGTCGAAATAGGCGTTGGCTGCGAGGCCTGCCACGGACCGGGAAAGGACCACGTTGATTGGGCTGATACATGGGAAACGACAAGGACACCGCCGCCCGCAAACCATGGATTTCCTGTGGATTTCGCCGATCCTCGGCAGGCAGTCGAACAATGCGCGACGTGCCATTCCAGACGCGAAGCCAACTTGGACGGCAACCCGGTGCCAGGCACGCGTTTTCATGATGCCTATACGCTCGCACTATTGCGCCCAGGACTTTACCACGCGGACGGGCAGATCCAGGACGAGGTCTATGTCTACGGCTCCTTTCTGCAATCTAAGATGCACGCTCGGGGCGTGACTTGCCTGAATTGCCACGGCGCACACAGTCTGGACCTGAAGGCAGAAGGCAACGGCCTTTGCACCCAATGCCACAGCCCGGCGGGCAATCCGGACTTCCCAACACTCACAGCAGCAGACTACGACAGCCCTGCACATCACTTCCACCCGGAAAGCAGCGCTGGAGCGAAGTGCCAGTCCTGCCACATGCCAGAACGCGTCTACATGGGCAACGACTGGCGCGCCGATCACTCCTTCCGCATTCCCCGGCCGGATCTTTCGCCGGTGACGGGAGCACCGGATGCCTGCACCGCCTGCCACCGCGGCCAGGACGCAGCCTGGGCAGCTGCACAGATTTCCGCTTGGTACCCGGACGACAGAAATCGTGGCCGACATTACGGGGAGGTGCTGGCGCGGGGGCGTGCCGATGCGGCAGCGGCCGCCGGCGACTTGACAGCGCTTGCGCAGAATACCAGCCAGCCGGGCATCGTGCGGGCCACTGCGCTCTGGCTTCTGGAGCAGTCCAACGACCCGCTGTTCGCCGCTAGGCTGACGGACCTGCTGCGGGACCCGGATCCGCTTGTCCGCGCTGCCGCGGCCTCTCTGCAGCGCCTTGCACCGCTTCAGGAAAGGGGCAAGCGCCTGGCCGATGTCTTTGCCGACCCTGCCCGCAATGTGCGCATGGCCGCTGCCCGCGCGATGCTGGGTGATACGGAGAACGGCCTCCAGAATGGAACCGCCAGAGAGCTGCAAGCCGCCATGGCTGAATGGCAGGATGCCATGGCAAACCGGCTCGATTTTCCTGAAACCCACCTCCAACTGGGCGGTGTGGCACTGACCATGCGCAACATGGGCATGGCCACATCCGCGTTCCGCGAGGTGGTGCGGCTGGATCCGCAACGGCTGGATGCATGGATGATGCTGGCCAGGATCACAGCGGCAACCCAAGGACGCGTTGCTGCCGCCGCGGTTGTGGCAGAAGCTCTGTCAGCCAATCCGGAACATCCCGCACTTCTGGCCACACAGGCAGAGCTGGAAGGAAAACCTGCACTGCAAGGAGATAGCGAGTGACTGCTCTTGCCAGAATCCGGAACCTCAGAGCGGACCGCTGAGCTGCTCAGCTTCTGCTATCTCTGAAGCCACCCGGCACACAATGAAACGTTAGCTCAAAAGGCACTGCCTATGAAAACGATCTTGACCGCAATCGCGCCGGCAGTTGCCGGCATCCGGGCCCGCGTCTGCTCAGAATACTGACTGGAACTACGAGGCAACGATCTACCTGTTCGCGCCCGAGACCAAAACCGCAATCGATACACCCGCAGGGCAGATCAAGGGCGCACTCATGTTTGGCGACGCGCTTGAGAATCTGGACTTTGCCTTTATGGGAGCCTTTGCCGCCAGTAACGGGAAATGGAGCTTTCTCACCGACTATATGTACACGGGCCTGTCCTTCGGCAACGAGATTGTATCTTTGATACTAGAGATGCGCCGCAACGCGTGCCAGCCCTCATTGGTGTCGGCAGACATCCACGGCATTTCTTCATGTAAAGAAGATACTGTCTCGTCCACCCAGTGCTCGTCTCTCGGCTCCACCAAGCGAACCTCATTCATTAGTGGGCGCAGTCGTTAGATTTCTTTCTCCGAAAGATGCCCAAGACCTGAGGCTTCAGCCCTGTGTTTTGGGATGCGCTGAACTAGATTTTTGATGCGCCGCTTGTCATCTCAAGTTAGCGCGACACCATCCGATAGTTCGCGAGCAACTTTATCGAAATCATCTCCGCCGAGATCGACCGAATGTTCATCGTCTCCGATGAATTCTCTGGCCAGCCGCGTTTTGCGCTATTTCTTCAAATATTCAGTGAACCGATGCGTAAGAGCATCTTTTTTAAAATTGGGATCAGTGGCGAGTAGGAGTTTGATGGTCTTCATAGCAGTTCCCTCATCTATCCAGTGAGAAAAACCGACCGACAACGTGCGAAGAAGAGTAGAATTGAGAAGCAGCCAACGGTCGGCACTAACAGGGGCAGATCAGAGAAATCGTATGAGAAAGATATGCTGTGATGTCGTCATAGAATGAAACAGCCCTATTGCCGGACGCACGTCAATACCTTCGTACTATTGATACTGGCTGAGAAAGCATCTGTTAAGAAAATCAACGCTTTCCCACCCCTATGATAACAAGGGGATTTTGATACTAGGCCGACAAAGACCTTGTCTTTGGGCGAAAAAATCGCTGATTTGGGTCTCAATTGCTTGGTGTACCAACAACAGAATCCACTACTTCAGCTCACCCGCATTTAGAGTGACCGCAGCTACGGCAGGTCATGCATCCTTCGATCATCACCATGTCGAACTGACCGCAGGACGGGCAGGCTTTGCCGCGGGGGCCGTCGAGGTTGACCACTTGCGCCTGAGGGTCGGATTTCAGCCCCATCCCTTCGCCCTCAAGGAAGCCTATATTGATCAGGTGCTGCTCGATCACTCCGCCAATCGCGGCCAGGATCGAGGGGATGTATTTGCCTTTCACCCAGGCCCCGCCACGCGGGTCGAACACCGCCTTGAGTTCCTCGACCACAAAGGACACATCGCCGCCCCGACGGAACACGGCCGAGATCATGCGGGTCAGCGCAAGCGTCCATGCATAATGCTCCATGTTCTTGGAGTTGATGAATACCTCGAACGGACGACGGCGGCCGCCAATGACAATGTCATTTATGGTCAGGTAAATCGCATGCTCGCTGTCGGGCCATTTCAACTTATATGTTGACCCCTCAAGCGATTGTGGGCGGTCCAGCGGTTCGGACATGTAGATGACATCGCCGCCATCAACCTCGTGCGGCGCATCCGCGCTTTCTCCAGGAGCTTTGTCGGCACTCTCTGATACGGTCAGAACCGACCCCGTCACATCGTTGGGGCGATAGGTCGTGCACCCTTTGCAGCCCTGATCCCAGGCCTGCATGTAGACATCTTTGAAAGCGTCAAAGCTGATATCCTCGGGGCAGTTGATCGTCTTGGAAATCGAGCTGTCGATCCATTTCTGTGCCGCCGCCTGCATCTTGACATGATCAGACGGAGGCAGCGTCTGCGCGTTGACGAAATAGTCGGGCAGGTCCTTATCACCAAACTTGTCGCGCCACATCTGAACGGCGTAATCCACGACTTCTTCTTCGGTGCGCGAGCCATCTTTTTGCAGGACCTTGCGCGTATACGCATAGGCAAAGACCGGCTCGATCCCCGAAGAGACGTTGCCCGCGTACAGGGAAATCGTCCCCGTCGGGGCAATCGACGTCAGCAGCGCGTTGCGGATGCCGTGTTCGCGGATCGCATCGCGTACGTCGTCATCCATCTGCAGCATTGTGCCGCTGGCCAGGTATTTCTCGGCTTCGAACAAGGGAAACGCCCCCTTTTCCTTTGCCAAATCGACCGACGCCAGATACGCGGCGCGGGCGATTGCGTGCAACCAGCGCTCGGTCTGACGCGCCGCCTCGTCAGAGCCATAGCGTAGACCCAGCATCAACAGTGCATCGGCCAGCCCGGTGACACCCAAACCAATGCGGCGTTTGTCTTGCGCCTCAGCCTCTTGTTCGGCCAGCGGAAATTTCGAGGCGTCGACCACATTGTCCATCATGCGAACGGCGGTGGCGACCAGCTCTTGCAGCGCGGCCTCATCCAGATGAGCGGCATCCTCGAACGGTCCGGTCACCAAACGCGCCAGGTTGATCGAGCCCAGCAGGCAGGCGCCATAAGGCGGCAGGGGCTGTTCGCCGCAGGGGTTCGTCGCCGCGATGGTCTCGACATAGCTGAGGTTGTTGGCCGCATTGATCCGATCGATGAAGATCACACCTGGCTCGGCATAGTCGTAAGTGGCCTGCATGATCTTGTTCCATAGATCGCGGGCCTGGATGGTGTGATAGACCTTGCCATCAAACACCAGTTCCCACGGGCCATCGGCCTTGACTGCCTCCATGAACGGATCTGTCACCAGAACCGACATGTTGAACATGCGCAGACGGGCCGGGTCGGATTTGGCGGTGATGAACTGTTCGATATCGGGATGATCGCAGCGCATGGTCGCCATCATCGCCCCGCGGCGCGACCCCGCAGACATGATCGTCCGGCACATCGCGTCCCACACATCCATAAAGCTCAGCGGCCCCGAGGCGTCCGCCGCCACCCCGTGTACATCCGCCCCACGCGGACGAATGGTTGAGAAATCATAGCCGATCCCCCCACCCTGCTGCATGGTCAGGGCGGCCTCTTTCAACATATCGAAAATACCGCCCATGCTGTCTGGTATGGTTCCCATGACAAAACAGTTGAACAGGGTCACCCGGCGTGCAGTGCCCGCACCGGCGGTGATGCGTCCGGCGGGCAGATATTTGAAATCCTCCAACGCCTCAAAGAACTTGTCTTCCCAATGAGCAGGGTCCTGTTCCACGCGGGCCAGATCGCGAGCGATACGGCGCCAGCTGTCTTCAACCGTTTGGTCTATGGGCGTTCCATCCGCCTGTTTAAAGCGGTATTTCATGTCCCAGATCTGCTCGGCGATGGGGGCGGCAAAGCGGCTCATTGGTGATTCCCTGTCTTGAAAGAGGTATCCAGATTAGCCCAATTCGCACCTTCACCACAACACCTTGATGAAGCGGTGCAGAAGACTACAATATAAAGGTAGCCTTGGGACGACTCTGTGGGAAAGCTGTGGATAAGTACGTAAACCTTATAAAACTGTCCGTCGGATCAGAAAGCGTCGACACGCTGATCGCATGGCAGGAGAGTCGCATGCCTCTGTACGAGGACGGATTGCCGCGCCACGTGACACGCATGTGGCCCAAACGCGAGGCAGAGATTCTGAATGGCGGATCAATCTATTGGGTGATCAAAGGCGTTGTGCAATGCCGTCAGCGCATCCTACGAATGGACGAAGTGATCGGGGATGACGGCATTCGCCGCTGCGCCATTATTCTGGATCCTGAGGTTCATCGCACCCAGAACGCCCTGAAGCGCCCCTTTCAGGGGTGGCGTTATCTCAAGCCCGAGGACACCCCCGCCGATCTGCCAAAAACCCGCGCGCAGGACGATGCCCTGCCCGATGATCTAAACCGCGCGCTGGCGGATATCGGCGTGCTGTAATCAGGCCAGACGGTCGAGCACCTCAGTCAGAACATCCTTGTCTTCGTCCGTATACTTGGCCACCCGGCTGCGCCATAGGGTTGCTTGCGATTGCAGGATCAGCCCGTCTGTCAGGATTTTCAGATGGTTGGCGCGCAGGGTTTCCCCCGTTGACGTGATATCGGCAATCGCTTCGGCGGTTTCATTCATTACCGTGCCTTCGGTCGCCCCCTGGCTGTCGACCAGCGTATAATCGGCCACGCCCGCATCTGTCAGAAATTCACGCACCAACCGGTGGTATTTGGTGGCAATCCGCAGGCGGTGGCCGTGGGTCTTGCGAAAAGCCGCCGCCGCCGCGTCAAGGTCATCAAGCGTGTCCACGTCGACCCAGCAGGCTGGCGTAGCGATGATCAGATCGGCCTTGCCAAACCCAAGCGGAGATACTTCTTCGACCTGCTGTTCCCAGCGCGGCAGCTTTTCATGCACCAGATCAATTCCGGTGACGCCAAGATGAATGCGACCAGCGGCCAGTTCACGCGGAATTTCCCCCGCCGATAACAGGATCAGCGAGACACCCTCGATCCCTTCCACCTTACCGGCATATTCGCGGTCCGATCCGCTGCGAGACAGGGTGATGCCGCGCTTTTCGAACCACGAAAAGGTCTTTTCCATCAACCGGCCCTTTGAAGGCACGCCCAGTTTCAGGCTCATTGCGCCTCCTCCTCAATCTCCAGCATCAGGTCCGGGCGCAGCACGCCGCCAACTGCGGGGATTTCTGCCCCTTTGCCCAAGTGGCGGGTCAGTGCATCATAGCGCCCCCCAGTGGCAATGGGCGGCAAATCCGGCCGGCCCTCGGCGTAGAAACCAAAGACAAACCCGTCATAATACTCCATCGAGGTCCGGCCATAAGACGCTTCGAAATCCAACCTGTCCACATCCACGCCGCGCGCTTGCAAGGCCGCGATCCGCGCCTCAAGCCGGTCCAGTGCCGGGGTGATCTGCGGCAAGTCCACCGCCACGTCGCGCAGCTGTTCAAGCGCAAAGGGCATGGTTTCGCGGACGTTCAGCAGGGTTTCCAACCCGGCCAGTTCGTTGTCGGAAATCGGTGGGGTATCACGATCCTCACGCAGGGCTTCGATCCGTGCCTGAATTTCAGAGGCGCGGCGCTTGCCGATCATAGGCGCGTCGGTTGCCAAAGGGTCAGCAGCCTCGAGTAAGGTCTTGCGTCCTTCAGGCCCCGGCTTGCGCCCAGCGAAACGGTCCAGCAAGACGCGAAAACGGCGGGGCCGCCACAGATGGCGCATCAGCGCCGCCTTGCGCCGGTCGGAAGTCCTCAGTCCCTGGACAGCAGCGGTCAGAATACCGATATCGCCGGTTGCCGCCCGCAGGGGCAACCCACGCAGTTGCAACGCGAACAGCGAAAACACTTCGGCATCGGCACTGGCCGGATCGGTGCGATCAAACACCTCATACCCGACCTGGATATATTCATTCGCGCGATCCGGATCGTGTTCCTGCCGCCGAAACACCTCACCCGAATAGGTATAGCGCGCCGGTTCGGCACCGTCGGACATGTGCATCTGCACCACCGGCAGCGTGAAATCCGGGCGCAGCATTTGTTCACCATGCAGCGCATCCGAGGTAACGTAAGCACGGGCGCGAATGTCTTCCCCATAGAGGTCCAGCAACGTTTCAGCCGGTTGCAACAGAGGCGGATCAACAACCCGGGCACCTGCGGTCTCGAAACGCACCCGCATCATCGCGGCGCGCGTCTGTATCTGAGTACGGTTGGCCATGGCTCAGTCCTGATTGTCCAGAATTTCACGCACCTTGGCGACCAGATTACCGCGCGGCACTTCGAACTGGCTTGGGCGTTCTTTCCATTCCTCAAGCGTGGCGCTTTCGGCGATCTTTGCACCAAGGATCAGGTCCTTGATCTGCACGATCCCATTCGCCTTTTCGTCGCCACCTTCGATGACCGCAATGGGTGAGTTCCGCTTGTCCGCATATTTCAGCTGATTGCCAAAGTTCTTGGGGTTGCCCAGATACACCTCGGCCCGGATACCTGCATTGCGCAGCTCGGCCACCATGGCCTGATAATCCGCCATGCGGTCGCGATCCATCACGGTGATAACCACCGGCCCCTTGGCCTGTGCGCTGATCCGTCCCTTTTCGCGCAGGGCGGCCAAAAGACGGTCAACCCCGATCGAGACGCCGGTCGCGGGCACTTCCTGTCCAGTGAAACGCTTGACCAGATCGTCATAGCGCCCGCCGCCTGCGACAGAGCCGAACTGCCGCTTGCGGCCTTTCTCGTCAAAGATATCAAAGGTCAACTCGGCCTCATAGACCGGACCGGTGTAATAGCCCAACCCACGCACGACCGATGGGTCAATCTCGATCCGATCCGCGCCATAGCCGCCGGCTTCCAGCAAGGTCCCGATCTGTTCCAGTTCGCCAATGCCATCCGCACCGATTTGGCTGTCACCCACGGCGGCACGCAGATTGGCCAGCGTTCCTGCGGTATCTGCAGCTTTGGAGGTCAGGAAGGCGATGACCGGTTCTGCCTGTTCATCGCTTAGACCCACGCCGTCGATGAAGGCACCTGACGCGTCCAGACGACCCTTGGTCAGCAATTCGCGCACGCCTGCTTCGCCCACCTTATCGAACTTGTCGATGGTGCGCAGCACGCTGTCACGGGCGGCAGCGTCTTCGCCCAGACCCATCGCCTCGAGCACGCCGTTCAGTACCTTGCGATTATTCACCCGCACCAGATAGTCACCGCGCGGGATGCCCACGGTTTCCAGCGTATCCGACAACATGGCGCAAATCTCGGCATCCGCCGCCATTGATGCGGTACCCACCGTATCCGCATCACATTGATAAAACTGACGATACCGCCCCGGGCCTGGCTTTTCGTTGCGCCAGACCGGACCCATCGCATAGCGGCGATAGGGTGTCGGCAGATCGTTGCGGTGCTGCGCATAGACGCGGGCCAATGGCGCGGTCAGGTCATAGCGCAGGGCCATCCAATCGCCCTTGTCGTTCTCATCGAATTCCTGCCAAGCAAAGACGCCTTCGTTCGGGCGATCCACGTCAGGCAGGAACTTGCCCAGCGCTTCGACCGTTTCGACCGCGCTGCTCTCCAAAGCATCAAAGCCATAGCGATGATAGACACCCGCGATAGTCCGCAGCATCTCGGTGCGCTGCGTGACTTCCTCGCCAAAATAGTCGCGAAACCCCTTCGGCGTTACGGCCTTGGGGCGGGGCTGTTTCTTGGGCTTGGCCATTTGGGGCGTCCTTGGGCGTTAAGTGTTCCGCGCGCGGTCTATCCCATGGCCCGTTTCGGGGCAAGGCGCGCTTTCGCTGGCCTTGCACAGCCGGTGCCGTTATGACCGGCGCGAGACAGGAGTTTCCAATGCAACATCTGGAAGAGCAAATCGCCCATCTGACCCGCACGGTCGAAGATCTGAACACAATCGTCACGCGGCAGCAGGATGAGATCGACAACTTGACCCGCCGGGTTGAGGTGCTGATGCGCCGCGAAGGTGAACGGGCACAAGAAGGATCAGGCGGCATCATCCTCGGAGACGAACGCCCGCCGCATTATTGATCATTCAGTCAAACAATGTCTGCGACACGAATGACATAAACTCCTTCGCGGATTCTATCATGCTCACTAACTGGCTTAAAATCATGCCGCTTAACGAGTCTGACGCCATGCTTGGTCGCAGGTCTAGCATAAGCTTTAGACACTTCCTTTCCGACCAGATAGGTTTTCATCAGCTCCAATGTAGCGGCACGTGCCCGTAATCCTTCTGCAGCAAGACTCCCTATATAGACAGGTGTACGCTTCCGAAAACTCTTGGCAAAGCAACTGACATCTTGCGATTCACCTATCAAGTCCCTTTCCTTAACCTGCTCTTCACCCTTGTTGGTGAGAGGCAGAACACAAAAGTACCCAACAATCTTGTTATCGCGCGTATCCACGACTTTTCGAATTGAACGTGAATTGTGGTTATATAGCTGCTCGGTATTACCTTGGGTAATTTGTTCGCCAATCTGACGTTTGGCCAAAGCCACAATGACCGGCAGATCGACGGCTTTCGCTTCACGAAGAGCAAGGAACTCGAGTGTCGACGGCGCGAGCCTCGCCCCAGCTTCAACGATCCAAGAGATCAACTCGAGAATCGCCACCAAAGCAAGCAAGCCCAAGAAGGAAACACCCAAATACTTCAACAGGAATATATACGGAGCCGCGATTGGGAATTCGGCAGCAATCCAGTCTCGCACTCCCACGAGGGATAAAGTCGTACCAAAAAAGAAAACCAACAACGCAATTAGGGTTCTATTCATACCAACGATCTTTCAACTTCTGAAAGATCAGTTAGATAATACGCAACCTTCTTTGCAAGATTTTTTTCGCTACAGTCGCAATCAGATAGACCGTGAACAGTACAATATAAAGCTCTAACATCATCGCCTCCGCGTGGAGCCTTCAATATGGACTTCAAATACAATTTTCAACTTCATTTCTAGTGCCAAACAGTTCAAATATCGTGAATGAGCTGAATTTAGCTCAAAACCCCTGAACAAACAAGGAACTTTACATTTCCTCAACCGACATCACGCCGTCCAGCGACTTGATCGCCCCTTTGATCTGCGGGTTGATCGGGAATTCCTGGCCAAGGTCCATCTCGACATCTCCCGGCAGGCCAGGATCAAGCAGGCACAGATGGATAGGCCCTTTCGCAGCCCCCTTGGCTGCGCCAGCGGCATCTTCCAGAACTTTGGCAACTGTGGGCAGAACCTGCAGCTGATCAACAAAAATGCGCAGCCCGGTCGCCCCTGCCTCGGCCACGACCGCATCTACCGGCCCGACGGACCGGCCTAGCAGTTTGAGTTGATCGGCCTCCATCGTTGCTTCGGCGGTCAGCACCACCTGTGCACCGGTTTCCAGAAACTCACGGGATTTCTCCAGCGTTTCGGAAAACAGTGTGACCTCATAGGCACCTGTAGGGTCAGAAAGTTGGGCAAAGGCAAACCGGTTTCCGCGCGCAGATTTCCGTTCCTGCCGCCCAGCCACTACACCGGCCATCTTGGCGATCAGCGGACCCGAGCGTGCCTTTTCCATCACCTCATCCAGTGTCAGTACCTGCTTGCGTTTTAGGGCAGGCATATAATCATCCAGCGGGTGGCCGGACAGGTAAAATCCGATGGCCTTGAACTCTTCGCTCAAACGCTCGGCAGGCAACCAGTCCGGCGTCGGCGAAAGGCGTGGCTCGGGCAGGTCGTCGCCCGCCTCGCCGAAAAGCGATACCTGGTTCGAGTTCTTCTGATCGTGGATCGCAGCTGAATATTGCACCAGCGGATCAAGGCTTTCGAAGACGCGGCGGCGGTTCTTGTCGAGTTCATCAAACGCGCCAGCACGCACCAGCATTTCCAAGGGCCGCTTGCCGACCTTCTTCAGATCGACGCGGCGGGCAACGTCGAAGAGATTGACGAACGGTTTGCCTGCACGTCCTTCTACTACCAAATTCATCGCCTCAACGCCGACGTTTTTCAACGCGCCCAGCGCGTAAACCAGATGCTGATCCACCACGTCAAACGTGGATTGCGAGCGGTTCACGCAGGGCGGTATGTAAGGTAGTTCCAACCCTTTGCGGACTTCCTCGAAGTAAACCGCCAGCTTGTCAGTCAGATGGATATCGCAGTTCATGACCCCGGCCATGAACTCGACCGGGTGGTTCGCCTTCAACCAGCCGGTCTGATAGCTGACCACGGCATAGGCGGCAGCGTGGGATTTGTTGAAGCCATAGTTGGCGAATTTATCCAACAGGTTCCAGACCTCGGTCGCCTTAGCCTCGTCCACGTCATTCTCAGCAGCGCCTTTGAGGAACTTAGGCCGCTCGGCATCCATCGCCTCCTGAATTTTCTTACCCATCGCGCGGCGCAGCAAATCCGCTCCGCCAAGGCTATAGCCCGCCATTTCCTGAGCGATCTGCATAACCTGTTCCTGGTAGACGATAATGCCTTGGGTTTCGTCCAGGATATGGTCGATGGAAGGGTGCAGCGTGTCCCGTTCGCTCAGCTTGTTCTTGACCTCGCAGAACTTGGGGATGTTCTCCATCGGGCCCGGACGGTATAGCGCGACGAGGGCGATGATATCCTCGATACAATCCGGTTTCATCCGCTTGAGCGCATCCATCATGCCCGAGGATTCCACCTGGAACACCGCTACGGTCTTGGCCGCTGAGTAGAGTTTGTAAGTCGCTTCATCATCCAGCGGGATGGCGTTAATCTGGTTCGCCGCCCCCTCGGCGGCTTCGTACAGCTCGGTTCCGTCAGCAGCGATGTGCAGGTCGCGCCCGGATTTGAAGATCAGATCCATCGCATTCTGGATCACGGTCAGTGTCTTCAGACCCAGAAAGTCGAACTTGACCAGCCCGGCCTGTTCTACCCATTTCATGTTGAACTGGGTCGCAGGCATGTCGGAACGCGGATCCTGATACAGCGGCACCAGCGCATCCAGCGGACGGTCGCCAATCACCACACCAGCCGCGTGGGTCGACGCGTTTCGCAACAGCCCCTCGACCTGCCGGCCATAAGTCAGCAGACGGTCCACAACCTCCTCGTTACGCGCCTCTTCACGCAGACGCGGTTCGTCTTTAAGCGCCTTTTCAATCGAGACGGGTTTCACCCCTTCGACCGGGATCATCTTGGACAGACGGTCCACCTGCCCATATGGCATCTGCAAAACCCGCCCGATGTCACGCACGGCGGCCTTCGACAGCAGCGCGCCAAAAGTTATGATCTGCCCAACCTTGTCGCGCCCATATTTCTGCTGCACGTAGCGGATCACCTCTTCGCGGCGGTCCATGCAGAAGTCGATATCGAAGTCAGGCATCGATACCCGTTCGGGGTTCAGGAAGCGTTCGAACAGCAGCGAATAACGCAACGGATCAAGGTCGGTGATCGTCAGCGCATAGGCCACCAGCGACCCCGCGCCCGAGCCCCGCCCCGGCCCAACCGGGATATCGTGATCCTTGGACCACTGAATAAAATCGGCAACAATCAGGAAATAACCGGGAAACCCCATGCCCTCGATGATGTCCAGTTCGAAATCCAGCCGCTTCTGATACTCTTCAGGGGTTACCGCATGCGGGATCACGGCCAGACGTTTCTGCAGACCTTCATTGGCGATGCGGCGCAGCTCGGCCACCTCGTCATCGGCGAATTTCGGCAGGATCGGATCACGGCGATAGGCCATGAACGCACAGCGCCTGGCGATCTCGACCGTGTTTTCGATTGCTTCGGGCAGATCGGCGAACAGGGTCGCCATTTCCTGCTGCGACTTGAAATAATGCTGTGCGGTCAGACGGCGGCGGCCATCCTGCTGATCGACATAAGCGCCCTCGGCAATACAGATCAGCGCATCATGCGCTTCGTACATGTCCGTGGTCGGGAAGTAGACATCGTTGGTAGCCACCAGCGGAAGGTTCTTGGCATAGGCCATTTCAACATGGCCGCGCTCGGTCAGACGTTCGGCCTCGGGCTGACCACCCTCGCCTGGATGGCGCTGTAATTCGACATACAGACGATCCGGGAACATGGTTGCAAGGCGATCCACCAAGACCTCGGCCGCTGGGCGCTGCCCTTGCCGCAACAAGCGACCCACCGGTCCGTCGGGGCCGCCAGACAGGCAGATCAGACCATCCGAGCGCTCTGTCAGTTCATCCAATGTCACCTGCGGCAACTGCCCGCCCTTGTCCACATACAGGCAAGAGCTGAGCTTCATTAGGTTTTCATACCCGACCTCTGACTGCGCCAGCAGCACCAGCGGCGCGGGGGCTTTCGCTTTCTCGCCCGGTTGCGCCTGCAGGTAGGTCAGGTCGACCTGGCACCCCATGATCGGCTGAACACCCGCCCCACTGGCGGTGACCGAAAACTCCAGCGCAGAGAACATGCTGTTGGTGTCCGTGACGGCGACGGCAGGCATCTCAAGCTTTTCACACAGACCAGGCAGCTTTTTCAGCCGCACGGCGCCTTCCAGCAGGGAATATTCGGTGTGAACGCGGAGGTGGATGAATCGTGGAGTGCTGCTCATGCCGCCCACGCTATCGCAGCCAGTGGTGGTACAAAAGCCTGAACCTTAGGTTCGGATTGCCAAAAAAACAGGCGCTGATTGTTCGGGAAATCCATAAGGTGCTTCGGACTCTGAGGGTGAAACATGCTGCAAAACCTTTTATTTTCAATGTGATGAACATCGAAACCACATGAAACACAAGGATCGGACCAATGAAATGATACATCAGAAGCGCGGTTTTTCTTGCCAGATTGGCTGCGCTGTTTCTAACATCTAGTGGCAAGCTATCCGCCCGCACTCTTTCTACGTCGCATCGAAGGAGAGCATTCAGAGGCGCAATTCGGTAACGCGACGGGTTTCACGAATGGATATCACGTTTCTTCTGAACGGAGAGACAGTGGAGTTGGCGAATGTCGATCCGACAGTCACCTTGTTGGATTGGCTGCGCGAGGATCGCTCTCTGACCGGCACCAAAGAGGGCTGCAACGAAGGTGATTGCGGTGCCTGCACTGTCATGGTGACGGATCAGGGGGGAGCCAAAGCTCTGAACTCCTGCATTCTGTTCCTGCCTCAGCTCCACGGCAAAGCGGTGCGCACCGTCGAAGGCGCCAGCAGCCCGGACGGGAAGGCCCACCCGGTACAGCAGGCAATGGTTGATCTGCACGGGTCGCAATGTGGCTTTTGCACCCCCGGCTTTGTAATGTCGATGGTGGCCGGGCATGCGAATGGTGCAACCGAACACGACACACAGCTGGCCGGGAACCTGTGCCGCTGCACGGGCTATGCGCCGATTATCCGTGCCGCCAAAGCCGCCGAAAAGCACCCTGTTCCCGTCTGGGTCAAGGACAAGCCTGACGCAGCACCCGCCGCGTCTCCTATGCTGCCGCGGTCCTCGGACGAGCTTGCCGCCATTTATGCTGAACACCCAGAGGCCACCCTGGTCGCTGGCGCGACCGATGTAGGCCTTTGGGTCACCAAACAGTTGCGCGACCTGAAAACAGTAATCTTCATGAACGGTTGCGATGATCTGAAACAGATCACGGTTACTGACAATGAAATTCGCCTTGGTGCCATGGTCGATATGAACCGCATGGGCGAAGCGCTGGGGGATCTGCACCCCTCTTATGCTGAAATGATCCGCCGCTATGCCAGCGTACAGGTGCGGCACGCCGCAACCGTAGGCGGTAATATCGCCAATGGGTCACCAATCGGTGACAACCCGCCTGCACTGATTGCCCTGGGCGCCAGCCTGCACCTGCGCAAAGGCGACACAAGGCGAACGCTGCCCTTGGAAGAGTTCTTCATCGACTATGGAAAACAGGATCGCGTACCCGGAGAATTCGTCGAAGCCGTAAGCTTCCCGCGCCAGGCGGATCGGTTGAAATGCTACAAGCTCAGCAAGCGGTTTGATCAGGATATCTCGGCCGTTTGTGGGTGTTTCAACATTACCGTTGCAGAAGGTACCGTCACTCAGACACGCATCGCATTTGGCGGCATGGCGGGCGTTCCAAAACGTGCCACTCAAGTCGAAGCTTCGTTGACCGGCAAGCCATGGACAGCTGCTACGGTTCAATCCGCTCTGACGATGTTTGCCGAGGATTACGCGCCAATGTCAGATATGCGCGCCTCGGCTCATTACCGCCTTGAGACGGCGAAAGCGATGCTGGAGCGTTATTTCCTTGAAGATCAGGGCCAAGTAACCAATGTGCTGGAGGTGTCGGCATGAGCGTGACAAAACCACTGCCTCATGACGCCGCGCCGCTGCATGTGTCCGGTTCAGCGCGCTATGTGGACGATATCCCTACGCCCAAAGGCACGCTGCATCTGGCCTTTGGGCTTAGCCCGATTGCCAAGGGTCGGATTGCCGCGATGGACCTGTCAGCGGTCAAGGCGGCCGACGGCGTGGTCATGGTGATGACCGCCGAAGACCTGCCTTTTGCCAATGATGTCTCACCGTCCATTCATGACGAGCCCTTGCTGTCAGACGGCACCGTCCACTATATCGGCCAGCCCGTGTTTCTGGTTGTCGCCACCAGCCATCTGGCAGCGCGCAAAGCCGCGCGACTGGGCAAGATCGACTATGCCGAAGAAACCGCGATCCTGACGATTGAGCAGGCTCTGGCCGCCGACAGTCGGTTCGAGGACGGCCCGCGCATCTACACCAAAGGTGATGCAGACGCCGCCATCGCAGGCGCGGCGCATGTGATCGAAGGCAGTTTTGAGCTTGGCGGACAAGAGCATTTCTATCTGGAAGGTCAGGCTGCACTGGCGGTGCCGAATGAGGGTGCTGATATGCTGGTCCACAGCTCGACCCAGCACCCGACTGAGATTCAGCACAAAGTGGCAGAGGCTCTGGGCGTTCCCATGCATGCCGTGCGCGTTGAAACCCGGCGCATGGGCGGCGGGTTCGGGGGCAAGGAAAGCCAGGGCAACGCTCTGGCTGTTTCCTGCGCAGTGGCTGCGCGGGCAACCGGCAAGGCCTGCAAGATGCGCTATGACCGCGATGACGACATGATCATCACCGGTAAGCGGCATGCCTTTCGCATTGGCTATAAGGCCGGATTCGATGAGGACGGGCATATTCAGGGGGTGTCCTTTCTGCACCACGCTATATGCGGATGGGCACAAGACCTGTCGCTGCCCGTCGCGGACCGGGCGATGCTGCATTCCGACAATGCGTATCTGCTGCCCAATGCGCGGATCGAAAGTCACCGGCTGAAAACCAACACCCAATCTGCCACCGCCTATCGGGGGTTTGGAGGCCCTCAGGGTATGGTTGGAATCGAACGCCTCATGGACCACGCCGCGCATGAGCTGGGTCTGGACCCGGTCGAGCTGCGCCGCAGGAACTATTACGCTGCCCCCGCGGGTACCGATGACCATGCCGCTGATCGCAGTAGCGGCGATACGCCAAACACCACCCCTTATGGCATGGAAGTCGAAGATTTCGAACTTCACGGCATGACCGAAGCCTTGTTGAATTCCAGCGACTATGCCGCGCGCAAGGCCGCAATTCAGAAATGGAATGCCGAGAACAGCGTGATCAAAAAGGGCATCGCCTTCTCTCCGGTCAAGTTCGGCATTTCCTTCACTCTGACCCATCTGAATCAGGCCGGAGCGCTGGTGCATGTGTACCAGGACGGGTCCGTGCACCTGAACCATGGCGGTACCGAGATGGGCCAGGGCCTGTTTCAAAAAGTGGCCCAGGTTGCCGCCTCACGCTTTGGTATTCCGCTAGAGATGGTGAAGATCACCGCCACAGACACGGCCAAAGTGCCGAACACCTCGGCAACGGCGGCATCCTCGGGAAGCGATCTCAACGGCATGGCGGTGAAAGCCGCCTGTGACACGATCCGCGACCGGATGGCAGAGTATCTGGCCGAGCGACATCAGGCCGACCCGTCGGCTGTCACCTTCGGGGATGGTCATGTATCGGTTGGTGAGGAACGCTATACCTTTGCCGAAGCGGCTGCGCTGACCTATCAGGGCCGCATCAGCCTTTCGGCCACCGGCTTCTATAAGACACCCAAGATCGAATGGGACCGGATCAAAGGCCAAGGTCGTCCGTTTTTCTACTTCGCCTATGGCGCCTCGATCACCGAAGTTGCCGTGGACACACTAACCGGTGAGAACCGCATCTTGCGCACGGATATCCTGCATGACGCGGGGGCGTCGCTGAACCCTGCGCTGGATATCGGTCAGGTCGAAGGTGGCTATGTGCAGGGCGCGGGTTGGTTGACGACCGAAGAACTCGTCTGGGATGGCACAGGCAATCTGCGCACCCATGCGCCATCGACCTACAAGATCCCGGCTTGTTCCGACCGCCCCGACATCTTCAACGTTGCGCTTTGGGAGGCTGAAAACCGTGAGGACACGATCTATCGCTCGAAAGCAGTAGGCGAACCTCCATTCATGCTTGGGATATCCGCCTGGCTGGCACTGTCGAATGCGGTGGCGGCCTGCGGAAACGGCTACCCCGCATTGGATGCCCCCGCCACGGCAGAAGAAGTCTGGCATGGTGTCCAAAGGATGAAGGGGGACGACTGATGGGATTTGACCTTGAGACTTTGAGGGAGGCGGTCAAAACCCATGGGCGCGTGATCCGGGTAGTCATCGCCGGGATCAAGGGCTCGTCCCCACGCGAGGTTGGTGCCGCAATGCTGGTCTGGCAGGACGGGCAATCCGGCACGATCGGTGGCGGCACACTTGAGTTTCAGGCAGCCGAAGCGGCGCGGATACAAACCGCCCAATCGCGCCTGACCCATCACGCGCTTGGCCCCGACATGGGCCAGTGCTGCGGTGGCGCTGTTTCCTTGCTAAGCGAGGTCTATGACCGCAACAACATCAACGATCTGGACGACAGCATCATCGCGCGCCCAACATCGAACCAGGACATGCCACTGTCGGTCAAACGCCTGTTGACCGAAGCCCGCGGACAGGGGATTGCACCAGAGGCACAGCTGATCGAAGGCTGGATGGTCGAGCCGGTCCACAAACCAGCGCGTGCACTGTGGGTCTGGGGCGCGGGTCACGTCGGTCGCGCCCTGGTGGATGTCCTGTCACCGCTGCCCGATCTCGCAATCACTTGGGTCGATACAGGATCCAAGCGGTTTCCAGAAACCGTACCGAACGGAGTCACCGCCGTCCCTGCCGCGAAACCAGCGGAACTGGTTCGGCATGCGCCGCGTGATGCTGAACATCTGGTGCTGACTTATTCACACAATCTGGACTTGGAATTGTGCAACCGTCTGCTTTCGCACGATTTCCGCTTTGCGGGGCTGATCGGCTCGGCTACGAAATGGGCGCGGTTCCGGTCTCGGCTGGCAGCGCTGGGGCACTCGCCCGAGCGGATCAGCCGGATCACCTGCCCGATTGGCGACCCGGGCCTGGGCAAGCACCCGCAGATGATTGCCGTGGGCGTCGCATCACAACTGCTGCGCCCGATCGGGCAAAACAATTTGAAGAAGGATCTGAGCGCGTGACCACTCCACTGCTAAGTTTGCAAGGACTGACCAAAGCCTATCCCGGCGTCGTGGCCAATGATCAGGTGTCCTTTGACATCGGTGAGGGCGAAGTTCATGCCCTGTTGGGCGAAAACGGCGCGGGAAAATCCACGCTGGTCAAAATGATCTATGGCTTGGTGAAGCCCGACAGCGGCACCATGCTGTTGCGTGGCCAACCCTTTGCTCCGCCCGAGCCGCGCGCCGCGCGTGCTGACGGAATCGCGATGGTATTTCAGCATTTTTCGCTGTTCGACGCGCTGAACGTGGCCGAGAACATCGCATTGGGGATGGAGAACCCGCCGCCAATGGGCGACCTGGCCTCGCGCATTCGGGAAGTTTCGGAAACCTACGGCCTACCGCTGGACCCCTTTCGTACAGTCGGCGACCTGTCTGCGGGGGAACGCCAACGGGTTGAGATCATTCGCTGCCTTCTGCAGGATCCAAAGCTTTTGATCATGGACGAACCAACCAGTGTTCTGACTCCGCAAGAAGTCGATATCCTTTTCGAAACGCTGAATAAATTGCGGTCTGAAGGCACATCGATCCTGTATATCTCGCACAAGCTTGAAGAAATCCGCACCCTATGCGACCACGCTACGATCTTGCGTTTGGGCAAGAATGTGGGCGAATGCGTTCCGTCTGAAACCTCGGCCCGGGAGATGGCCGAGTTGATGGTCGGTTCAACCCTGCAAACACCTGAGCGCGGAGGCCGCGAGTTCGGCGAGGTCGCGCTGGATGTCAGCGGGCTTTCCGTGCCCTCACCGTCTGAATTCGGCACCGCGCTGAAGAATGTCCACATGACAGTTCGCAAAGGCGAAGTGCTGGGAATTGGCGGTGTTGCCGGCAACGGACAGGACGAACTGCTGGGTGTCCTGTCTGGCGAAATCCAGACAGCTGCCGATGCGATCAAGTTCGATGGCCAGCCGATTGGCAAACTGGGCCCAACCGCACGGCGCAAGCTGGGCGTACTGACCGCCCCCGAAGAGCGGTTGGGACATGCAGCCGCCCCAGACATGAGCCTGACCGAAAACGCCCTGCTGACCGGATCGGTCCGCGAAGGGTTGGAAAGCAACGGGTTCTTGAAATGGGCAGATACCAAAAGCTTTGCTGAAAAGATCATCAGCGCCTTTGATGTGCGCACGCCAGGGCCCGAGAATGCGGCCCGGTCATTGTCAGGCGGCAACCTACAGAAATTCGTGATCGGACGCGAAGTGTTGCAGAACCCCGATGTACTGGTCGTGAACCAACCCACATGGGGGGTGGACGCCGCTGCCGCTGCGTCGATCCGACAGGCCATTCTGGACCTTGCCGCCAAGGGCACGGCGGTGGTCTGCATCAGCCAGGATCTGGACGAATTGATGGAAATCTCGGACAGCTTTGCCGCCCTGAACGAAGGCAGGCTCAGCGCGCCACGCACAACCACGGGTCTGACCGTGGATGAGATCGGCCTGATGATGGGCGGTGCACATGGCATGGAGGTAGCCCATGTCTGATGCAAAACAAAATATGACGACGGGGGTGTGAGCAGATGATTGTATTGGAGAAACGGCCACAGCCGTCCAAGGCGTGGTCTTATGCGACCCCGCTTGTGGCGGTATTGGCGACGATGCTGTTTGGCGGCATATTGTTTGCCGTCCTGGGTAAAAACCCGGTTCAGGCCATCGGCACCATTTTCTGGGAGCCTCTGTTCGGTGAATTCGCCTTTTATTACCGCCCGCAGCTGCTGGTGAAGGGCGCGCCGTTGGTGCTGATTGCGATTGGCCTGTCGTTAGGCTTCCGCGCCGGTATCTGGAACATCGGCGCCGAGGGTCAGTATATCATGGGCGCCATCTTTGGTGCGGGGGCCGGGCTGGCCTTTTACCCGCTGGATGCCTGGTATGTCTTTCCGATCATGGTGATGGCAGGTGCGCTTGGCGGTTGGCTCTGGGCCTCTATTCCGGCCTTTCTGAAGGTGCGCTTTGGCACCAATGAAATTCTGGTCTCGCTGATGCTGGTATATGTGGCTGAACAGATGATGGCCTCGGTCTCGCTGGGACTACTGAAAAACCCCGAAGGGTTCGGTTTTCCGGGTTCACGCAATCTGCAATCCTATGAGAGTGCGCATAATGCCGAGCTGATCGCAGGATCGGGGATGCATTGGGGCGTTGTGACCGCACTGATAGCCGTGATCTTTTCCTATATCCTGCTGAACCGGCACATGCTGGGCTTTCACATCCGCCTGACGGGTGAGGCCCCGCGCGCAGCCAAATTCGCCGGGGTAAACCCAGCACGACTGATCCTGTTCTGTCTTGGCCTGTCAGGCGCACTGGCCGGGCTGGCGGGGATGTTCGAAGTCTCGGGCCCCTCGGGTGTTGTCAGCATCGACTTTAACGTCGGCTATGGCTTTACCGCGATCATCGTGGCCTTTCTGGGTCGACTGCATCCGGTGGGCATCCTGCTAGCCGGTGGTCTAATGGCGTTGACCTATATCGGTGGTGAAATTGCGCAGTCCCAAATGGGTCTTCCTGCCGCGGCTATTCAAGTATTCCAGGGGATGCTGCTGTTCTTCCTGCTGGCCTTCGACCTTTTGACCAACTACCGCATCCGTGCGGCCCGTAGCGAGGTGGCGTAATCATGGACCTAGGTGAGATTAATCCCGTACTTCTGGTCGCGTCACTGATGGTGGCTGCAACTCCCCTGCTTCTGGCCGCGATCGGTGAATTGGTCGTCGAAAAAGCAGGAGTTCTGAACCTTGGCGTAGAGGGCATGATGATCGTTGGCGCGATCAGCGGTTTTGCGATCTCGGTCGAGACTGGGTCGCCCTGGCTGGGCTTTGTCGCCGCGGCCATAGGCGGTGCAGTACTGTCCCTGCTGTTTGTGCTGCTGACGCAGGTGGCGCTGGCCAATCAGGTTGCCAGCGGCCTGGCGCTGACTCTGTTTGGTTTAGGGTTCAGCGCCCTGCTCGGTCAAAGCTACGTGGGGGTCAAACCCCCCAGCATGGGCGATATCCATATCCCGGTGATCAGCGATATTCCGGTGATTGGCCCGATCCTGTTTCAGCATGACCCGATCCTTTATGTCGGCATCGCTTTGACAGCGGCCGTCTGGGCTACGCTTAAATACACTCGCGTCGGACTGATCCTGCGCGCGGTAGGTGAAAACCACGATGCGGCGCATGCGCTTGGCTATAAGGTGATCAAGATCCGCATCATGGCGATCCTGTTCGGCGGTGCCTGTGCCGGGCTGGGTGGGGCTTATATCAGCTTGATCCGGGTGCCACAGTGGACCGAGGGCATGACAGCCGGTGTCGGCTGGATCGCCCTGGCCTTGGTCGTCTTCGCCAGTTGGAAGCCATGGCGCGCCCTGCTGGGTGCCTATTTGTTCGGCGGTATCACCGTGTTGCAGCTGAATTTGCAGGCAGCGGGCGTTGCCATCCCGGTCGAGTATCTGGCAATGTCGCCCTACATCATCACGATCCTTGTGCTTGTGATCCTTTCCGCCGACAAAAGCAGCGCACCTGCCTCACTCGGCCGGATATTCCATGCCTCGCATTAGACGGGGACAACTGAACCAACTTGGGGAGTAACACATGAAAATTACTACATTTCTGGCAAGCGCTGCCATGGCGCTGGGTTTGGCAACTACTGCCATAGCCGAAGACAAAACCAAGGTCGGCTTTGTATTTGTCGGCCCGGTGGGCGACGGCGGCTGGACCTATGAACATAACAAGGGCCGTCTGGCGGTTGAAGAAGAGTTCGGCGACAAGGTCGAAACCGTGTTTGTTGAATCCGTGCCCGAAGGCCCGGATGCAGAGCGGGTGATGACCCAGATGGCGCTGGAAGGTGCAGACCTGATCTTTACCACCTCGTTCGGATACATGGATCCGACCATCAACGTGGCCAAGAAATTCCCGAACGTGAAGTTCGAACACGCGACCGGCTATAAAACAGCCGACAACGTTTCGGTTTATTCGGCACGTTTCTATGAAGGTCGTGCGGTACAGGGCCATATCGCGGGCAAGATGACCAAGTCGAACATTGTTGGCTATATCGGGTCCTATCCGATCCCCGAAGTGGTCCGCGGAATCAACTCGGCCTATATCCACGCCAAGAAGGTCAACCCGGATGTCGAGTTCAAGATCATCTGGGCCTACACTTGGTTCGATCCGGCGAAAGAAGCAGATGCCGCCACTGTTCTGATCGAACAGGGCGCGGACGTGATCCTGCAGCACACCGACTCGACCGCACCGCAAGCAGCTGCGCAAGAGGCGGGCAACGTCATCACTTTCGGCCAGGCCTCGGACATGAGCGAATACGCTCCGTACCCGCGCGTCTCGTCGATCATCGATGACTGGGCGCCTTACTATATTGCACGGACCCAGGCCGTCATGGATGGCACATGGGAAAGCGCCAATACATGGGATGGCATCCGCGAAGGCATGGTTGCAATCGGCGAAATCTCGGACGCGGTTCCCGCTGACGTCAAAGAAGAGGCACTGGCGCTGAAAGCGGCCATGGCCGCGGGTGAATACCACCCCTTCACCGGACCGCTGAAAAAGCAGGACGGTAGTGACTGGCTGGCCGAAGGCGAGACTGCAGACGACGGTACACTGGCCGGCATGAACTTTTATGTCGAAGGCTTGCAAGGTGAGATTCCGCAGTAAGGCGGCACAGGATAACGCAGAAAGGCCCGCCATGTGCGGGCCTTTTTTGATTTTGCCACCTGTTTTATGCCACTCTTGATCTTCGATAGCCCGAAACCAGCGCCAAGCACATTGATCCGCGGCTCTACCGATCAACGAGGACCAGATGAATTCAAAACGCGAATTGCTGCAGAAACTGTTGAAAGGTATCGAAACCGGGGATGCCGAGGCCGCAGCCGTCGTCAACGAAGAAAAATACATCCAGCACAATCCCCAGACCCATGAAGGCAGCGAGGGGCTGGCCACGTTGTTTGCCCGCCTGTCGAAAACAAATCCCAAGGTTAAATTTGTTCGCGTTTTTGAAGATGGCGAATTCGCTTTTGCCCATAACGAATATGATTTTGCCGAAGTTAAGGCCGCGTTCGAGGTCTTTCGGTTTGAAGACAGCAAAGCTGTTGAGCACTGGGATAACATTCAGCCCCTGCGCGGCCCAAACGCTTCGGGACGCGGCATGCTTGATGGGCCAACTGAAATCACGGATATTGACAGAACCGAACAGAACCGGGAATTGGTCGACAACTTCTCGCAAACGGTCCTGATAGACCGGAAAACCGAGCGGATGAAGGCGTTTGTTGATGCGAACCTGATACAACACGATCCCGATGGTGTTGACGGCATCGACGCCTATCGCATGGTGCTTGAAGCTAGATCAGACGCGGAGTTGATCGTTCAGTATCACCGCGTCCATCGTGTGCTGGCAGAAGGGAATTTCGTCCTGTGCATGAGCGAAGGTGCCAGTCACGGAAAACATACCAGCTTTTATGATCTGTTTCGGGTCGCAGACGGAGTGATCGTCGAGCAGTGGGGCACTATGGAAACCATAGCGCCCCGTAGCGAGTGGAAGAATGACAACGGCAAATTCTGATCTAAGTAAGGGCCGTTAATGCCCGGTCAGAACCAGCGTGTTCACCGGCATCAGGATCAAACGCAGGCGCAGACCCGCCGCATGAACCACGCCGATCGTGTCGACCACATGCAGGAAAGCAGAGTGCCAAAAGCCCAAATCTTCATGCTCCAGCCGCTCGTGGTTATCGGTGTAGACATTCGCCAGACAGTTGCTGCCGGGCGGGATATCATCCGCCATGCCCTTATAAAGCGGTTCAAAATAAACCAGGATCGAGCCCGGCACCTTGTTGGACTGCACGTCTCTCAGCTCGTCTGACGGGCGAATTTGTCCCGATGG
Source organism: Ruegeria sp. YTSA108 (assembly GCF_059610185.1). Taxonomy (NCBI): domain Bacteria; kingdom Pseudomonadati; phylum Pseudomonadota; class Alphaproteobacteria; order Rhodobacterales; family Roseobacteraceae; genus Ruegeria; species Ruegeria sp. YTSA108. The sequence continues at coordinate 34,742 of NZ_JBXWND010000018.1, forward strand.
GATCACATCCTGAACTTCGACCACCACAACCGGAATAACCGTGAACGGCTTGGTCATGCAGCCCAGCTCTCCGACCATGCCGGGCTTGATAACCTGCGCCGACATCTGATTGAACGCAGCCTGAAAGCGGTCATGCCCGGAATTTGACGGCACAAGAATACCTGCTGGACGCAGCAAAGGACTGACGTAATCGCCAACCTGAAGGCCGAACTGTTCAATCCTCCCCGTCACACCCGCGTTGATCACAGTCTTATCCAGCTCGGTCAAAGCAGCATCCAGGTTCGCATTGGCGCTGGCCAGTTGGGCCGGGATCAGCTCTTCGATTTGCTGTACGACGGCAGCGCGTTGCGATTCAGCCGCAACCAGCTTGGCCTCTCGTTCAGCGACAAGGTTTTCCAGCCGGTCAATCTCGGCCAGGCGGACGGCGCTTGACCCTTCGTCCCGCAGGGTCGTATTGCGTTGCAAGTCCTCCAGCGCCTGATCCAGCGCCGCTTTTGCGCCCGCGATCCCGGCGGCGGCCTCGGCCAGATCGGTCTCCGCGACTTTCAGTGACGCCTGAACTTGCGCGATCTGCGCATGCGCTGCCTCAACCATTGCAGTCTGAGTAAAGTCCTCGATCCGGAAGATTGGCTGCCCAGCAACGACCTGTTGGTTGTTGGAGACATAGACCTCGGACACTCGCCCACCCAGTTGCGGCAAGATCGTTACCGTGCGGAAATACGACGCCGCAGTTTTGCTGGCCGGGTGAAAATAGAACAGAGTGGTGATCACGGTCAGCGCCATAATGGCACAGGTTGTCAGACCCCAGCGCAACTCGTACCACATGGTGAATAATGTGATCTCGTGCCCGATACGTTTTCCCTGCACAAAGCGGCGGAACAGATAATCAGGCAGCACTGTAACCAGCGCGCACATCAGTGTTTCAAGCATGTCCTATTGCTCCTGCTGCGCGACGGGTTCGGGGGATGGAACGGGATCGGGATCAGCAGGCGGTTGCGGCGCCAAAGATCGGATCGCATCGGCAATGGCACGCAAGGGCGCACCTATGTCGGGAAACTGGAATCCGGCGACCAGAATGGCTGCAATCCAGAACAATCCATTATGAGTGAACAAAGCCAGCAGCGCAAGAATTCCCACAAGCTGAAACTGCGGGTGGTTGGATTCATGCGCGAGCTTTTCGGGGATCGAATGCAGGGTGAAATAGCCAACGCCGATCAGGATGATTACCACAACCGTGAAAATGAACATGACCGTCAAAAGAAAATCGCTGCCATCCGCCTGGGTCACGTAAGACGGAATGTGCCCCGTGGCCAATGGGTGTAAATCTGCTGTGCTCACCCTGCCCTCCTCTAATTGCTTTCCACTTCTTTGGATGGGTTGATGCGCAAATTCAACCCTGCTTAAAGTCTCAATTAGAATTCTACGGTCGTGCACGACGCATTCGACGTCAGAAAATCACGACTGCGGCCAGCAAAGGGGCGACATGATAGATTTCCTGATTATCGGCGGCGGTATTGCCGGGCTTAGCGTGGGCGCGCGGTTGTCAGAGCGCGGCCAGGTCACCGTGCTCGAAGGCGAAGAGGCGCTGGGCTATCACGCATCAGGCCGGTCCGCGGCTATGTTTGCACCCGCCTATGGTCCGCCTGCTGTTATTGCCCTCAACCTTGCCAGCGCAGCGCATTTTGAGACGAATGACTATCTGTCGCCACGCGGCTGGGTTCTGATCGGCGGGAAAGACCAACACGATGTGTTTCACCGGGATGCCGATCAACTTGGCGGCCGACAGATTTCCTTTGACGCGGCACAATCCCTTATCCCGATCCTGAACCCCGAAACCGTCGGGTTCGCGGCGCACAGCGACAGTGAACAAGATATAGATACCGACCGCATGATGCAGGATTTCGCCCGGACGATCCGTGGGAATGGTGGATCCGTTCTGACCCGGCAAAGCGTCACGGCAATTCGCAAACATAGGCACTGGATCGTCAAGGCCACCGAGAGCTTTGAGGCACGACACATCGTCAATGCAGCCGGCGCCTGGGTTGACGAAATCGCGGCGATGGCCGGTATCGCGCCGATTGGTATCCAGCCGCGCCGCCGCTCAATGGCCCGTATCCCGGCCCCCGGCGGGCATGACTTGCGCGCCTGGCCCATGATGTTGGGTGCGGGCGAAAGCTGGTATGCTAAACCCGACGCGGGCAAATTGCTGGTCTCACCTGCCGATGCCGATCCGACCGCTGCCCATGATGCATTTGCCGATGACATGGTTCTGGCCGAGGGCTTGGCCCGGTACGAGGCAATGGTCACCGAGCCTGTGACACGGGTCGAAACCAACTGGGCGGGCTTGCGCAGTTTCGCACCGGATGGCAGCCTGGTTTTGGGGCCCGATCCGACCGATCCTACGTTTATCTGGTCTGCCGGTCAGGGTGGTTACGGGTTTCAGACGGCCCCTGCTGCATCCCAACTGGTAGCGGATCTGACAGTCGACAACCAATCAAGTCTGGACACGGCGACCATCGCCTCTCTGAGACCAGACAGGTTGCACAGATGAACAAGCGCCCGTTACCCTCCAACGCCAGCGTCGCGACTGTAGGAGAGAACGGTCAGTTGGTCGCTCCGGCAGCCAGCCGTAACGTCGGGGCTTTGTGCGATCTTCTGGACCAGTTCGCCCCTTTGACCGGACAAGCGCTGGAACTGGCAAGTGGCACCGGTCAGCACATCGCAGCCTTTGCCGAGTGCCGCCCCGGCATGCATTGGCAACCCAGTGAGGTTGAATCCGAACGGCGGGCCAGCATCAATGCCTACACCGCGGGCCTGCCGAATGTGTCTAAAGCAGTCGCTCTGGATGCAACCATCGAGGGTTGGCATCAGCCGTTTGGCGGCAGGGATCTGATCGTTCTGATCAATCTCTTGCACCTGATCAGCTGGGCCGAAGTGGAAACGCTTGTCGGCGAGGCGGCGCAAGCACTGAACGCGAATGGTCGGTTGGTCCTCTATGGTCCCTTCATGCGAAACAATCGCCTGACCAGCGCAGGGGATCAACGATTTCATACGGCTCTGGTCCAGCAGGATGCTGAAATCGGATATAAAAACGACGGAGACGTTTCTGAGCTTTTGGCCAATCACGACCTGAAAATCCTGGAAGTCGCGGAGATGCCTGCAAATAACCTGGCCTTCATCGTGGAAAAATCTAACACCTGATCCAGATCAAAGCCCGACCGAGGCCAACTAAACATATTCCAAATACACGATGTTAAATGGAATGTAGCATGCCCTGGCAGGAAAAGATCAACGACACGCGAAAAGGTCTTCGCAATTTGAACGGCGCAATCCCTGATACCGCCCGCGCCTTCGGTGCGCTTGGCGCGGCGGTCAAGCAAGGCGGAACGCTGGACTACAAGACCAAAGAATTCATCGCTCTTGGCATATCCGTAGCGGACCGATGCGAACCCTGTATCATGCTGCACACCGAAGCTTTGATCAAAGCCGGCGCGTCACGTGACGAGATTTCGGACGTTCTGTCCATGGCGGTTCAGATGGGGGGCGGGCCGTCGATGATGTACGCCTCTAAGGCGCTGGACTGTTTCGACGAGCTGAGTGCATGAAAAAAGCCCGCGTGCTGCGGGCATTTGAAGGCGGCACCAAAAAGGTGCCGCCGTTCTTATCCAGATCAGCCGTCCTTGCGGATGACCTCGTTTTTCGGATCATAGGGGCTGTCGCAGGTGACGACCGCATCCCACAATTTGTCCTGAAGCTTGACCTTCAGCTTGGTGCCTTCGACCGCCAGGTCGGGTTTCACATAGCCCATGCCGATGGATTTCTCGAACGCCACCGAATAACCGCCCGAGGTCAGACGACCGACGCGTTCACCTTCCGGCGTATACAACACTTCACGGCCCCACGGATCGGCATCCTCCGGTCCGTCGATCAGCAGGGTGCAGCATTTCACGCGCACGCCAGTCTCTTCCAGCTTGGCCTTGCCATAGAAGTCTTTGGACAGGTCGACAAAGCGCGGTAGGTCGGCTTCCAGCGGGGTCGCGTCGCGGCCCAGCTCAGTGCCGAAGGCGCGATAGGATTTCTCCTGACGCAGCCAGTTCTGGGCGCGGGCACCGACCAGCTTCATGCCATGCTTCTCACCGGCTTTTTCCAGCAGGTCGAACAGGTAGTTCTGCATTTCGATCGGGTGGTGAAGTTCCCAACCCAGCTCACCGGTATAGGCCACGCGGATCGCGTTGACCGGGCACATGCCCAGTTCGATCTGACGGGCCGACAGCCATGGGAAACGCTTGTTGGACAGCGCGGTTTCCGGATCGGCGTCTTTGATGACCTCTTTCAGAACGTCCCGCGACTTGGGTCCGGCGATGGCGAAGACACCCCACTGAGTGGTCACGTCCTGGATCTCGATATAGCCGAACTCCTCCATCTTGTCCTCGGCCGCCTTGCGCAGGAAGTCGGCGTCATACTCGGTCCATGCGCCGGCAGAGACGATATAGTAGTTGTTCTCGCCATTGCGAACGATGGTGTATTCAGTGCGGGTGGTGCCGTGCGATGTCAGCGCGTAGGTCAGGTTGATACGACCGACCTTGGGCAGCTTGTTACAGGTGAACCAATCCAGGAACTGGGTCGCACCAGGGCCTTTGACGACATGTTTGGTGAAGGCCGATGCGTCGATCAGGCCAACGCCTTCGCGGATCGCCTTTGCTTCGTCAACGGCATGCTGCCACCAGCCACCGCGGCGGAACGAGCGGGCATCATGGTCGAAGTTTTCGGGTGCATCCAGCGGACCGAAGTAGTTCGGGCGCTCCCAGCCGTTAACCCAGCCAAACTGTGCGCCACGCGCTTTCTGACGGTCATAGGCCGGAACAGTCCGCAGCGGGCGGCAGGCAGCACGTTCTTCATCGGGGTGGTGCAGGATATAGACGTGCTCATAGCACTCTTCATTCTTGCGTGCCGCGAACTCGGTGGTCATCCAGTTGCTGCTATAGCGTTTGGGGTCCAGAGAGGCCATGTCGATCTCGGCTTCGCCATCGACCATCATCTGGGCCAGATAATAACCGGTGCCACCCGCAGCGGTGATACCGAACGAGAACCCCTCGGCCAGCCACATATTGCGCAGACCCGGCGCGGGTCCAACCAGCGGGTTACCGTCGGGTGTGTAGCAGATCGGGCCGTTGAAATCGTCTTTCAGACCGGATTCAGCACAGGACGGCACACGCTCGGCCATCGCCATGTACTGATCCGCAATCCGGTCCAGATCGAGCGGGAATAAGTCTGCGCGGAAACTATCGGGCACGCCGTGTTCGAACTGCGCCGGCGCACCATGTTCATAGATCCCCAAAATCCAGCCACCGCGTTCTTCGCGGGCATAGGATTCGTTGTCGGCATCACGCACAACAGGGTGTTCCGGGTTGCCCGCCTCGCGCCATTTGACCAACTCGGGGTCTTTGTCCATGACGATAAAGGTGTGTTCGACCGGGATCGCAGGCATCTTGATGCCCAGCATTTTCGCGGTCCGCTGTGCGTGGTTGCCCGATGCGGTCACGACATGCTCGGCGGTGATAACCACCTGCTCATCCGACGGAATGAGGTTACCGCCCTTCTCGACCATTTTGGTGCAGGTGACTTCCCAATGAGTGCCGGTCCAATGGAAGGCATCGGCCTGCAGCTTGCGAACGATCTCAACACCGCGTTGACGCGCACCCTTGGCCATCGCCTGTGTCACGTCTGCTGGGTTAATATAGCCGTCCTCGGTGTGATATATCGCGCCCTTCAGGTCCGAGGTCTCGATCAGCGGCCAGCGTTCTTTAATCTGGTCCGGAGTCAACCATTCATAGGCAACGTCACAGGTTTCGGCGGTCGACGCGTACAGCATGTATTCGTCCATGCGCTCCTGGGTCTGCGCCATGCGCAGGTTACCAACCACGGCGAAACCCGCGTTCAGGCCGGTCTCATCCTCAAGCTGCTTGTAGAAATCGACCGAGTATTTGTGGATATGCGTGGTCGCATAGGACATGTTGAACAGCGGCAGCAAACCCGCCGCATGCCAGGTCGAGCCTGATGTCAGTTCATCCCGCTCGATCAGCATGACATCGTCCCAGCCTGCCTTGGCCAGATGATAGGCAATCGAAGTGCCGACGGCGCCGCCGCCAACGACCAGTGCTTTGACTTGGGTTTTCATAGCCGGGTGTCTCCCCTTGGAATCTGTTGCCACCATATGGCGCAATCAGCGCCCACCGCGCGACATTCATCCGACCAGTGATATAAAAAAAACGACCCTCAGACATCTGGGGGTCGTTTTTCCTAAAAGTTTTGAACTTTCTCAGCCGCCAGACAGCGAGCAGGTCTTGCGCGCATCTTTGAAGGCGCATTTGCCCGAAGACCCTGCTCCACCCTTGTTCACACGAATCTCGGATGCTTCGTTCACACGTTTCCCAGAAGCATCGGCAGTTTCTGAACCTTTAAAAAACGACTTCAGGCCGCCGAACAAACCGCTCGAGCTTTTCGGTTCGACCTCTTTTTCTTCCGACCCACCCGTTAGCTTCCCGAAAAGTCGCCCAAAAACACTGCCGCCAGATCCATCCGCATCTGCGTTTTCAATTTCCAGGCCAGCCAACCCTTTGCGATACCCGATCTGGATCAAATCATCCGGGGATTGGATATTGTTTGCCGTCAGATCGAAAGCATCAGATGGCAACCCGTGTTGTGCCGCCATTGTATTGGCAAGCAAGGCCAACCCGTTGATGTTTTCGATCCGCAACTGAGCAATCTCGCTGCGCAGCCGGGTGAACTCGGCCCGGACTTCGGCCATTTGCAAGGCGCGCTCAATGCCGCCATCCGGGTCGGTAACCGCCTCGTTTCCTACACCAGGCACCGGCCGGCTAAGCAACGCGTTCATCCCATCATAGTCAAGCTGGCTGAGGAATATGCGCACATCCTGCTCCGGGGCATCCGTGTACATCTCAACACGGATTTCCTCACCAAGACCCAGGGTGCCCGTATAGATCTGGAACCCAACCGGCTGTGTCAGATCCGTCACTTTGGCAGTGATCATCGACCAGACTTTACGGACATCGAGATGGATCGGGCTGTACTCTGCTTCGACGAACTGAAAATAGGCAACGCCCCCGATCACACCGAACGGAGCATAGTTGCTGGCGCCGAAATCCATCGAGTCGATCGATCTTGCGATATTGCCCGCAAGTGAATCCGCGGAAGCCTCCTGCCGCAGTTTGATCTCAATCCAGTAAGTGTGACCAGCCTTTTCATAAACCCAGCTTACCTTATCCAGTTTTTTGGCCTGTATTTCAGCTTTTTGAACAGCCACCTTACTGGCAAGCGGGCGCGCGGCCTCACTGACTGATTTCAAGCCCCCCCCTTCACGCGCATCGAGCGTGAAGTCACTGTCCATTATTGCCCGACGCGAAAGCTCTGAATCCGGGACCGGCATATAGGGCTTGCCCCCTGCGCGCCAACGCTTCTGGCGGTCGCGTTCTGCCGCTTCGGCATCCAGTTCTTCATGATAAAGGGCGAACCGCGTTTTGAGCGTTTCCACATAGCCGTTTGCCGACAGCGTACCTTGGTGTTTCTTATCCTGCTGGTAGTAATCCAGCCCGGCGACAACCAATCCAACAATCAGCGCAAACCCGATCAGCCGCAACGCGTCCATCAAATTACCTCAATATTCATTCACTGCTTATTTCGCGCAGAATCTTTGAAAATTGAGGCATCCTTGTGGCTTAGATACGGAATAATCCGCGCGGTTTTTACCCGTCCCGAGCCGGAAATATTTTTCCCGGGTTCATGATATTGTCGGGATCAAGCGCCTTTTTCACCGCCTCCATAAAGGTCAGCGCTGCCCCTAGCTCCTTGGCCAGGTATGACCGCTTTCCTTGCCCGATCCCATGTTCCCCGGTACAGGTTCCCTCCATCTCGATCGCAAGGTCATTCAACCACCCAACAAACCCGTCCGCCTTGGCCACTTCGTCGGCGTTTTCCATATCGATCAACAGCAAGGTGTGAAAATTACCGTCCCCTACATGCCCGACAATCGGCGCCAAAAGCTCAAGTTCCTTGGCCTTGTTCCGGGTCGCAGTCACGCATTCTGCCAGTCGCGAGATCGGTACGCAAACATCGGTTGATATGCCCCGCGCACCGGGGCGCAACTGCAAGCTGGCCCAATACATATCATGGCGTGCCTGCCAGAGTTTGTTGCGTTCTTCGGTTGTCGAAGTGGCCGCGAAATCTGTGCCGCCGAACTCTTCGGCGATCTGACCAAATGTCTCAGCCTGCTCGACCGCACCACCAGTCGATCCATGAAACTCCAATAGCAAAAGCGGGGTTTCCGGTAAGGCCAGTCCCGAATAGGCGTTTGCGGCCTTCACCGACACCTCGTCCAACAACTCGATCCGGGCCACGGGAACGCCGTACTGGATCGTCATCATTACAGCCTGACATGCCGCGTCGACAGAAGGAAAAACACAACGCGCCGAGGTGATCGCTTCGGGGATGCCTTGCAGACGCAGAGTGAGTTCTGTGATGATGCCCAGCGTGCCCTCTGCGCCTACCATCAGGCGGGTCAAGTCATACCCGGCCGACGACTTTCTGGCCCGCTGCCCGGTCCGGATGATTTGCCCGTCCGGCATCACGGCCTCAAGGCTAAGGATATTGTCCTTCATCGTGCCATAGCGCACCGCATTGGTTCCCGAGGCACGGGTCGCCGCCATACCGCCCAGCGAGGCGTTCGCACCGGGATCAATCGGAAAGAACAGACCCTGATCACGCAGATGAGTGTTCAGCTCCTCTCGCGTTACACCTGGTTGCACGACACAATCCAAATCACCGGAATGAACGGCCAGTACCTTGTTCATCTGAGACAGATCGACCGAAATGCCACCGGCTGGCGCGTTCACATGCCCTTCCAGCGAGGTTCCGGTGCCAAAGGCAATCACAGGGACCTTATGCGTGGCGCAGGCCTTGACGATTTCCGAGACTTCCTGGGTCGAATGCGGAAACACCACTGCATCAGGGGGCTGGTTTTCGATCCATGTGGTCGTATGCCCGTGCTGCTCGCGGATCGCCTGACCCGCTTGCAAACGGTCGCCGAATTTCTGTTTCAGAATGCCGACGACCGTTTCAATCCCCGCCTCGTTTCGCCGAAGCGACTTTGCTTGCACCATGCTTTCCCTTTCTGACTGGCCGCTAGACTACTCGCCCAGCGCAATGCCCTCACGTCGCGGATCGGCACCGCCTGTCAGCATGTCCCCGATCTCGATGGCATGAAGACCTGATGTCAAATCACGCGCGTTGACCTCATAGCCAAGCTCGGTCAGCGCATCCGAAAGCCCTTCGGCCCCGGTGCCCTGTTCCACGTCGAACGTGCCGAAACGATTGACCAGATGCGGCAGTGCCAAGGCCTGTTGCACATCCATATCCCAATCTGCCCAGGCGATGATCGACTTGGCAACATAGCCGATAATCCGGCTTCCGCCCGGCGACCCGATGGCCAGAACCGGTGCACCGTCCTGCATCACAATGGTCGGGCTCATGGATGAGCGCGGACGCTTGCCCGGTTCCAGACGGTTGGCAATCGGAACGCCATCACTGTGGGTTTTGAACGAGAAATCCGTCAGCTCATTGTTCAGCAAGAACCCGTTGGTCATCAGCCGCGATCCAAAGCCGTTTTCGATCGTCGTGGTCATGGACAGCACATTGCCAAACTGGTCCACGATCGAAATATGCGAGGTCGACGGAAGTTCCAGCGAGATATCATCCGCCCAGTTCGAGGCATGGTCAAATTCGGGATTCCCCGGAACGGCGTCGATCAATGCGGCCTCACCGCTCAGCAACGCGCCCCGTTCGGACAAATAGGCAGGATCGACCAGCCCCTGTGTCGGCATCGGGACAAAATCATGGTCAGCCATATAGCGCCCACGGTCGGCAAAAGCCAAACGCGAAGCATCCCCGATCAGCCGCCAGGATCTGATATCTTCGGGGCCTGACGCTGCCAGATCATAGCCGTTCAACATGCCCAGAATCTGCCCGACCGTCAGCGCCCCTGAGGATGGCGGGCCCATTCCGCAGACTTCATAAACGCGGTAGGTGGCGCAGACGGGGTCACGTTCGATGACCTGATAAAGCGCCAGATCTGTACCAGACAGCACGCCCGGATTCCCAGGCGCGCTGCGAACCGCGCTGACGATCCCGGCGGCAATCTCTCCTCCGTAGAATCCAGCTGATCCTTCCGCAGCCATGATGCGCAGCGTTTCCGCATAGGCCGGGTTCGTCAACCGCTGCCCCTGTGCAAGCGGCTGTCCTTCCGGCAGGAAATACGCGGCTGTCTCGGGAAATCGCGACAGGCGTTCCGCGTCATTCTCAACAAGGCTGGCCAATCGAGGGGAAACCAAAAAACCCTCATCAGCCAACGTAATGCCGTCAGAAAACAGGCCGGGCCACGGACTGCGGCCCCAGCGGCGATGCGCCTCTTCCAACAAAGCCGGGGTGCCGGGTGTGCCGACAGAAAGTCCCCCGACAACCGCATCAAAGAATTTCAGCGGTTCGCCATTCTCGTCCTGAAACAGACGATGAGTGGCCTCAAGCGGGGCGGATTCACGTCCGTCCAGTGTTGTCAGTTTGCCAGAGGCCGCATCATACCAGACCAGAAATGCACCACCACCAAGGCCTGAGGATTGCGGCTCGACCAAACCAAGTACAACCTGCACGGCAACCATCGCATCAGCCGCCGAACCGCCTGCCCGCAGCACCTTGGCCCCGGCCTCAACCGCCAGAGGGTTGGCCGCGGCCACCATCCAGTTCTGCGACGTCACGGGTTCACCGGCCAATTTCGCTTCGAGTGAGGCTATGACTTCTGCGGTCAGGCCTTGAACCTGCCCGTCAGTACCACCCTCAGGTGCAACCGCATCCGCAGCTTCCTGAGAGGCCAACGGCCCGGCAAAGGTCATGGTTGCCAAAAGCAATCCCGAAATCAGACTTCGTTTCATAGTATCCTCCTGAAAAATTGACTTTGTATCGTCCGGCCACCAAGCCGCGTACTATAACATGGACGGAACAACCTGGTCCGGTGGTCGGTGGCCGTCTTCGAATGTCTTGATATTTATGATAACTTTTTCGCCCATTTCGATCCGCCCCTCAAGCGTGGCAGATCCCATATGCGGCAACAGAACCACGTTCGGCAACTGCCGTAGGCGAGGGTTCACCTTCGTTCCGTGTTCATAAACGTCAAGACCTGCACCTGCGATATCGCCTGACCGGATTTGGCGGGTTAGCGCGTTTTCATCGACCACTTCGCCACGTGACGTATTGACGAGCACTGCACTCGGCTTCATCAGCTTTAGCCGCCGGGCATTCATCAGGTGGAAAGTCGAAGGCGTAGACGGGCAGTTGACCGAGATCACATCCATCCGTGCGACCATCTGATCAAGGCTTTCCCAATAGGTCGCCTCAAGCTCTTGCTCTGTCTCCGGTCTCAACCTACGACGGTTGTGGTAATGTATCTGCATTCCGAAGGCACTGGCACGACGGGCAACCGCCTGACCAATCCGGCCCATCCCCAAAATGCCAAGACGCCGCCCACCGATCCGCCCACCCAGCAACGCGTTGGGTGACCATCCTTGCCAGTCCCCTTTTTGCATGACGGACAGCCCCTCGGGGATGCGGCGGGTCACGGCCAATATCAGCGCCATGGTCATATCCGCAGTATCGTCGGTCAGCACTCCGGGCGTATTCGACACAAGGATGCCGCGCTGACGGGCGGTTGCGACATCGATATTGTCAACCCCTGCCCCATAGTTAGCGATCAGTCGCAGCCTTTCACCCGCCCGCCCCAGCAATCCGCCATCAATCGAGTCTGTAACCGTTGGTACAAGTACATCCGCTTCTTGTACGGCCGCTACAAGCTCTTCTCGGGTCATGGGTGCGTCGTCCGCACGCAACCGGACATCGAAAAGCTCGCTCAATCGGGTTTCAACAGCCTCGGGCAACCGTCGCGTAACGACAACACTCAGACGTTCTCTAGGCACCTGTGTACTCCCACTGCTTTGCAAACTTTCGCGCGTCATGGCATCGTGGCGCAGGATAAGGCGGGGCACAAGAACCCCTGGGCATTGATCCAACCTTTTTTCGAAGCAAAATTAACAGGCATAAGAGCAGACTGTCAGTGAGTGTTCTCCTACCAGTAAATCGCCGGATTCTCGCGCTTTTTTCAGTAATTTTGCTTGTGCTTGGTCCCTTTGTGGCCAGCGCACAGGATAAGCGCGGCCAAGTCACGAATCTGCCTTTGCCACGGTATGTTTCCATGAAAGCGGCCGAGGGAAACGTGCGCAGAGGACCATCCCTGTCGCATCGAATCGACTGGGTGTTCAAACGGCGCGGGATGCCTTTGCAGGTGACGGCGGAATATGGCAACTGGAGAAAGGTTCAGGACCGCGATGGCGCAGGGGGTTGGGTCCATTACGCCTTGTTGTCTGGCGTTCGCACAGTACTAATCGAATCCGACTTGCTGCCGGTCTATTCCAACCCGGACCCAAACTCGCAGGTCAGTGCGCGGTTTGAAACCGGCGTTGTCGCGCGGCTTGGAACCTGCACGATCGAGTGGTGTCGCATCTCTGCAGGTGGATATCGTGGCTGGGCCCTGAAATCCAACCTTTGGGGCGTCGATCCCTCAGAGATTCGCGAGTAGCGCTGATCTCAGAGCAACCGGCAATGAAGTTCCCGATCCGCCACTCTCGAACTTGCTTATTCTTGTTATCTGCTTCGGCATTGGGCGGCCCTACGTAAGCAGGAGGCGCAACAAAGGGGTGCAGCGCCAGAAAGACCACATTCGCGACTGCCACTCGCCCTCGTTAAACCAATCGAAAACCTGCTTCCTGTCCGCCTGCCAGACGAATCCTCGCCCGGCCCAGCCGTTCAACATCTGTCCGCAGAGTCATGCTTCTTTGGCGGAAGAGCCAATTCACAGCCGTTGCCGTCAAACCATGTTCAACACCTTCGGGCAGGAAGAGGTGCTGCTAACATGACCCGTGAAAGATGCTCTGAATTTTTTTTATAACTGGCCTAATTTTTTTGCCTGAAAGCTCTTGAACCCTACCAACAACAATCGTAGATAGCGCCTCACCGTTGGGGTGTAGCCAAGTGGTAAGGCAGCAGTTTTTGGTACTGTGTATCGTAGGTTCGAATCCTACCACCCCAGCCAGTTCATCAGATCATAAAACGACAACAGGCTCTTGGGGCTAAACCCTCCGAGAAATGCCCCCGTTTATGCCCCAGCCACCCGAACCACCCGTTAACAATCATAGCGGGTTCTGCGGGGGTGCCCCTCCCACGTTGCGGGAGGAACGGGTTAGCTGTTCCGAAGTCGAGGTTTCTGCATAGCCACGGGTCTATAGCATATCCCAATCGACCCCGTTCGCCTGCCGGTCACTCTCATCCTCAAGGTTATCACGGCGGTCATAACCAACCGAACCTCTCACCCGTCCACCAGCGACCTGAATCCGGCTTCAGTTGAAGTTCCTCTGATACCACAAGCTTACTGTCCAGAATCGGCTTGTTGAACTTCCCGGTCAGCTTGGCAACGCTGTTTTGCGTGATCGAGTTTTCTTCCCCGAACAGCTTGGTGATCAGGGTGCAGAGGGTGCATTTACCTGTCCCTTTATATCGGGAGTAAAAGAACAAAGCCCAAGCTAGTTTCTCAGCCTCATTCTGAAGACCCCACGAAACCCAATCCTTGACGACGCGGCGGTCAGCCTCGTGGCCGAAGATACGCTCAAGAAACCGATCGAACATAGTCGTGTCAGCGTCGGCCACTGCAAGGTCGCGATAGGCCGGTTCATTCCAAGCGTTGAGAGCAACTGTATCGCCCTCAGGTATGATCGGCTCTTTGATGTCGGGGCGGCATTTCGTAGTTCCGTTCCATATCCGAACATTCTGGCTAGGATCATCGTGGATTTCTTCGAAAGCCCGCTGAAACACCGCTCGCACATGGCCTGGAGTAAACTCCATCGTGGGGTAGTTGCTCCGCATCCTACCCAAGCAGATACGTTTGGCCTCCGCCTGCGACAGAGGATGTGAGGGACGTTCAGGTAGATAGAACTGATTTTTATAGCGGACAACCCACTTGCTGATCTGCCGAGCAAGTAATGCCACGTCCTTTTCGATATCAGTTGCCGCCTCAGGTAGAGTTGGGGCGTTCCGGATCACACGGTAGCAAGGTCGACAATACGGACAAAGTGGGTGTTCAAGGAACCTTTTAAAGTGCCTTTTCAATGAACTTTGAAAAAAGCTCACCCTGCGAATTGATCCTAAGTTTCGCGTAAATGTTGCGTCTGTGGATGCGGACTGTGCCTGGAGAGATGCCGAGAATTGTGCCGACAGCTTCTGCCGAATGGCCCTTCAATGTGAACTCAACAACTTCTCGTTCTCGTGGTGTCAGAACGCCATCGCCAAATGCCTGGAATGCTAGATCGACGCGACGACTAACGCCATTCGCTGCGGCGCCGCGGGCCATCGATGGAAAGTCACTCCAATGTTTGCAACAGGCTGCCCGAACGAGCGGCCATAGAGCGTGCAAATGGCGAATTTCCTTGGCGGAAAAAGGCTTCTCTGCTCGCATGAGCGAGACCACAACCATCCCAGCGCCTGGGATATCGATAAAGTAGCCAATTTCCTCTGCTAACCCAGTCCTTTTGTAATAGCTGCGATAGTATTCGCCCTGATAGAACCTGTCCGGTGCGATATCGCGCATGCGGTACAGACCCGGTGTTATCGGTTTTGTCGCGGCCAAAAAAAATGGATCAAGTACGTAGGGCCCGGCTTGGTAGTCCTCAACAAAAATACGCCGTTTGCTTTTGGGGAAATCGTCGTGAAGGTCTATTGGTGCTTCGGTTCCGACATGGCCAAACACTACAGTAAAATCGAATGGCGCGACCTGCCGTAAGCCATCTGCTAAAACACAGGGAAACTCTGGGGTTCCGATCTTCTCCACGACCCTGCCGGCCTCCTCCATCCAATCGTACACACGCAGCTCCAGATTTTCGAAAAGCACCCCTATACCCCAATTGTGGTATATACAGTTATTCCGAGTTATTGTTACTTTTTCCTTGTTTGAGTGGTATGCCAGTAAATGCCAAAAAATCAAGCAAAAGGAAAACGGCAGTATATGAGCTTTGACATGAGCGTCACCATGCAGACGATTGCGGAACTCCGAGGAGTGACCAAGACCTTCGGGAATGTGGTCGCTGCCAAAGACCTGAATCTTTCCATTGGGAAAGGAGAGTTCCTGTCATTCTTAGGCCCATCTGGTTGCGGCAAAACCACTGCACTTAGAATGCTGGCAGGTTTCGAGAAGCCAACCGAAGGTCAGGTGTTGCTCGATGGAGAAGTCGTCAACGACTTGGATGCGCACCATCGCCCAGTCAACATGGTGTTTCAGCACTACGCTCTTTTTCCTCACCTGAGTGTGTTCGACAACATCGCGTACGGCCTGCGCCAACAACGACCACGCGTAGACAAACAAACAATCGCGACAAAGGTTGAGCAAGCGCTGGAAACTGTCCGTCTTGGTGGATTTGGCCCACGTCGCATCTGGGAGATGTCTGGTGGTCAGCAGCAACGCGTCGCTTTGGCGCGTGCGATCGTAAACGAGCCCAAGCTTTTGCTGCTCGATGAACCAATGGCTGCTCTGGATCGAAAGCTTCGAAAAGAAATGCAGTTTGAACTTCAGAACCTGCAACGACAACTAGGAATAACTTTTGTCCTCGTCACGCACGACCAAGAAGAAGCGCTTTCAATGTCCGACCGAATTTGTGTGATGGAAGGCGGCAGTATTGTGCAGGTAGGCAGCCCACGTGAACTCTATGACATGCCCCGCAGCCGCTATGTGGCAGGATTTGTAGGCACCTCGAATTTCTTTGATGCAACCGTAACTGACGCAGCAGCCGAGCAAATCACTGTGCGTTTAGCGAGTGGCCAAAAGGTGCACGGAACTCCGGAGATCCCAATCGATGTAGGGCAGGTAGTGTGCGTCAGTATCCGTCCTGAACAGATCACGCTGACCCGCGCGCTACCCGCAGCTGAAATCGCTCTGCCAGTTACCATTCAAAATCGGATCTTCCTTGGGGAGCACACAGAATACCTTGCGCGCAACGAAGCACTGGGTGATTTCCACGTACTTGTGCCAAGGCAAGCGGAATTGAACGAGGGGACGTTCAATGCGGGAGAGCAGGCCTTTGTTTCATGGGGCGAAGGCGCACTGCTGATCCTGGAAAATTAACAAATCCCGCAATCCAACAACAGAGAGGTTCACAATGACCAAGGATAATGGGACTATTTCCAAGCAAAAGTTCATGGAAGAGCTTCGCCGGTACCAAAAGGGTTCGGTCACACGGCGACATTTTTTGGGCGTGACAGGTCTTGGGATGGCAACGGCCGTTCTGGGCACGGCTATGCCTGGGTTGCGTCCACGCCCGGCATTTGCTGCCGGAGACATTGGCGACCGAGTGATCCTCGCCACGTGGCCGAACTACCATGACGAGATGAACTTCGAAGCCTTCACGGAAGCCACTGGCGCTCATGTTCAGGTCAATGTTTTTGGCTCGAACGAAGAGATGTTGGCAAAACTGCAGGCAGGTGGGTCTGGTTGGGACGTTTTCGTACCGACGAACTACACGATCACTACGTATGTGGGCGAAGATCTGATCATCCCGCTCGATACGTCCAAACTGCCAAACTACGACGCAGGTTCATTCGAACAACGCTTTTCGGATGCCGGCTCTGTCGATGGCCAACTTTACGCGGTGCCGAAAAACTGGGGCACGACCGGCTTTGCAGTGAATACTAGCAAGCTTGACGGCGCTCCGACTCCAACCACATGGAAAGAGTTCTGGGACCTTACTATGGAAGGTTACTCAGGTCGGACAATGGTGCATGATTACCAACTCACCACCATCGGTAATGCCCTGAAATACTTCGGCTACTCCTTCAACTCGGTCGATGAGAAGGAACTGGCCGATGCCGAGAAATTGTTGCTGGATGCTAAACCGCATCTGTTTGCAATCTCGTCGGACTATCAGCCACCGATGCGTAACGGTGACGCCTGGATGACGATGTGCTGGACAGGTGACGGCAAGCAGATGAATGTCGACATGCCTGAAATCGCCTACGTTCTGGGAGCTGAGGGCGGTGAACTCTGGTCCGACTACTACGCTATTCCTAAGGGCGCACCCCATATGGATGCCGCTTATGCCTTGATCGACTTCCTGCTGAACCCGGAAGTTAATGCGAAAGAAGTCCTCGCTCATGGCTATCCATCGGCTGATGCTCGCACCAATGCGTTGCTGCCGAAGGAATTGCTGGAAGATCCGATCCTTTATCCGGCAGCTGACCTTCTGAGTGCGCTCGAGTTCGGCGCGGCGGCTACGCTAACCGATCCAAACCGTGCCGAGTTGCTCGCCCGCTTCAAGTCGGCCTAAGCGGCAAGGCCGCCAATATCGGAAAAGACGAGGACAATATGACCGAACGAGGCAGAAAAGCACTGTTGCTGGCACCGGCAGGAATATGGCTTTTGGTAATGCTTGCCCTTCCTCTGCTGGTCGTCTTCGTCTTTTCCTTTGGCGAACGGGGTGCCGCCGGAGGCTATGTTCCAGCGTTCACGTTGGAACAATATGCCAACCTTCCTGCGCGATGGACGGCGTTTAAGAACACTTTGATCCTTGCACCTCTGGGGACTATCGCTGCGTTGGTAATTGCCTACCCGCTCGCCTACTTTCTTGCGGTGCGTTGTTCACCAAAGTGGAGAACTTCGCTGTTGATCCTGGTGATCGTGCCGTTCTGGACATCGATCCTGATCCGGTCATACGCATGGATTTTCATCCTTGGGGGGCGTGGCTTGCCCGCTTTACTGGAGTCGATCGGCATCGATGATGTCCGCCTGATAAATACGCCGTTCGCCGTGCTTGTGGGGATTGTCTATGGGTATCTACCTTTGATGGTTTTCCCAATTTTTGTAAGCTTGGACAAACTGGATAAACGCCTTCTGGAAGCCTCGGCTGATCTCGGCTCTACCCCATGGCGTACGTTCCGTCAGGTGACACTTCCTTTGTCGGTACCTGGTATCGCAACTGGCTGCATGCTGGTCTTCATCTTGCTGATGGGCGAGTTTCTGATCCCAGCGATCTTAGGTGGCGGAAAGGTCTTTTTCGTCGGAAATGCGCTGGTGGACCTGTTCCTGCAGTCTCGAAACTGGGCGTACGGATCGGCGGTCGCAATGACTCTGGTTGTCGTAATGCTTGTCACTGTCTCAATTTACATGAAATTCATCTCGCGTCTGGGTGGCCAGCGCGAAGATGTCTCGCTGATGTGAGGATCCGATGCGCTTATACGCGATTTGCGTCTACCTTTTTCTCTATATTCCCATCGGCATCATCGCGCTTTTCAGCTTCAATGCCGGACGACACGCAAGCCAGTTCATGGGTTTCTCGACCCAATGGTATGGCAAAGCGCTCAACAACCCATTTGTTATGGACGCGCTCGAGACCAGTCTGCTTGCAGCATTCATAACTGCTTGCCTCGCATCCACTCTCGGAACCATGGCTGCCATCGCTTTACAAGGGGTTAAGGGATGGCTCCGAACTTTGTTCGACGCGATGATTTATGTTGCGATAATGATACCCGGTATCGTCATCGGTATCGCGACGCTCATTGCCTTGGTTACCGTATTCGGCTGGCTTAACCCAGTTCTTGCCAGCCTATGGCCCGATGGAGCAAATCCCCCGCAACTTTCCATGGGGATGCCCACGCTTGTCGCTGCGCACACCATGTTCACAATGGCGCTGGTCATAATCATCGTACGTGCAAGGCTATCGGGTATGGACCGCGCGCTCATGGAAGCTTCGGCGGACCTCTTTGCGACGCCCTGGGGCACCTTTCGGCAGGTGACACTGCCGTTGATAGCCCCGGCAATTTTGGCGGGCTTCCTGCTCAGCTTCACTTTCTCATTTGATGATTTCATCATCGCGTTCTTCGTAGCTGGCTCAGAAACAACCCTGCCAATCTACATATTCTCATCCATCCGGCGCGGCGTAACGCCCGAGATCAATGCCATAGGCACTATGGTTATGGGCGCGTCGCTCTTGCTTCTCGTTACAGCGCAACTTCTTTTGCGCCGAGGCGCCTCAAAATCGAATAGTTAAATAAAGGAGCCAAGTGACATGCGGCTTGCAGGTAAAGTCGCGCTCGTGACGGGCGCGGGATCAGGAATTGGTCGGGCGGGTTCAATGGCAATGGCGCAAGAGGGTGCGCATGTCATGGTAACGGATCGCGATGCAACACTTGCTGACGCCACTGTGGCCGAGATCATTGCACAGGGAAATCAAGCATCTGCCTTACAGCTTGATGTAACCGATGACGATGCCCTTACCAAAACCATAGACGAAGCAGTTAAAAACTTCGGTCGGCTTGACGTGTTGCACTCTCATGCTGGGTTACAGATCGAAGGAACGCTGGAAGAAGTGGAACCGGTTGGAATGGATGCTTCTTGGGCATTGAACGTCCGCGCCCACTTCATTGCCGCGCGTGCAGCCGTCCCCCATATGAAATCACAAGGTGGAGGCAGCGTGATCGTCACTGCTTCCAATTCTGGCGTTCAATACGACCGGGGTATGATCGCCTATGCGACCACAAAGCACGCAGCTGTTGCGATGGTCCGGCAGATGGCAGCCGATTACGCTGTCCATGCAATCCGTTTCAATGCCCTTTGTCCAGGATTTGTGGACACCCCCTTCAATGCAGGCTTCGAGAAGCAGATGGGTGGCCGTGCCAAACTGGAAAGCTACATCGAGCAGGCGATCCCTATGAGCCGGTGGGCGACAGTTGAAGAGATTGGCCATGGGATCGTCTATCTAGCTTCAGATGAATCCGCTTTTATGACTGGGCAAGCCTTGGTTATCGATGGCGGTGAATGCATTTAGTGATGGGTTGGACCACTCAAGAGAATGTCGATCGCCGCACTTCATTTTTTGCGAGCACATTTCAGTCCGCTTTGGGCTCAGCTCGGCCCGTTGCTCGCGCGGCAATACCGTTGTGATCGGCTGATCGAGACCGGCCATAGGAGGATCGGGGCAAGTCTTTGATCTTGTGTCATGTCGTTCAATGCACGGACGTTGGGAAATCAGGAGCCATAGTTCGCGCTTCAGGCGGCGAAACCAGGGAGTGAGCCCAAATTGTCGAATACTGCGGAGCCGTGTTAATGTCTGCATACGATGCTCTGGAAGCCAAAATGACCAAACAACCCAGTCAAGTGAACGATGAAAGACCCGCCATTCTCTGTGTTGCAGGCTTTGGTGACAATGCGAGCATGTTTGAAGGTTTGGCTGACACCCACCTCGCCAACAGCTATCGTTTGCTACCCATCAATCTTCCGGGATTTGGCGCTCAGCCTCTGGCAAAGGCAACAACTCTTGAAGCACTTGCACAAACCGTCGCCGACAAAGCGATCAAGCACGGAGCTGAGATCATTGTCGCTCATTCGGTTGCTTCAATCATAGCCTCCCTGGCCGCCAAAAGGGCCTACTGTCCTTTGACAACCATTATTTCTCTAGAGGGTAATATCACCGCCGAGGATGCCTATTTTTCTGGAACTGCCGCGGACTACAGTGATCCGGTTGCGTTTCGTGCAGCTTTTCTTGAGCGGCTTGATGAAATGGCGAAAACGGCACCAATCATCCGACGGTATCGTAATGAAGTATCGAAGGCCGATACTCTGGCGCTGTGGCAACTCGGCACCGACGCACGGCATTTTTCAGCAGGCTGCGTGCCCGGCGAGCTTTTGCAAAGCGCGGCAAATGTGATTTATCTCTACAATCCTGACAACTGTCCGGACAGCACCGTCCGGTGGCTGGAAGAAAACAAGATGGATCGGATTATTCTCGAAAACGCCACTCACTGGGCGAGCGTAGATCAGCCCAAAAGGCTTGCGGAAATGATTGCTGAGGCACTCCACCGATAGGCGAACGCAGCCGTTCACAATTGGATAGATGAAAGTTGGCTTTGTATTGGATTTCCGCAAGAAACGGGTCGCGGTGTCGCGGTCACGTAAGCTAATCCGTTAGGTAATAGTTAGTGACGGATTCAGAAGACATGACAAACCAACCCATGCCAGCAATGGATTTAACAGCCGGCGTCATGCTGCTTTTGCTCGCCGCGGTTTGGGGCGGGTCGTTCTTTTTTGGTGAAGTAGCCCTGTCAGAGGTGCCACCACTTACAATTACATTGCACAGGGTTTTTTGGGCGGTTCCTATTCTTGCGCTAATCGTCATATTCAAAGGACTGAGTGTTCCACGCACCCCTCGGGCATGGGGCGCTTACCTCGTAATGGGGGCGCTCAATAATGCCATTCCGTTCTCGCTGATCTTCCGGGGGCAAACGCAAATCGACAGCGGGCTGGCTTCAATCCTAAATGCAACGACAGCAATGTTTGCAGCGGTCGTGGCGGGTTTGCTTCTTAAGGACGAGCCCTTGACTCCGAAGAAGATAGCAGGTGCTGCACTGGGTATTTTGGGGGTGGCCTTCATTATGGGGCCAAGCGCATTGACCGAGTTCAATCCGAGCAATCTGGCACAGCTGGCTATTCTTGGGGCGACGCTCTCTTATGCATTTGCCGGTGTATGGGGCAGGACTGCTCTTTCGGACCAACCACCGCTGGTGAATGCGCTTGGTATGCTGATCGGCAGCACAGTGCTTATGATCCCGATTGTTCTCGTGATGGATGGCCCCCCAAACTTGGCTCTGTCTTCTGGCGTATGGGCTGCGCTTCTTGGGATGGCCGCACTATCAACAGCACTGGCCTATGTTCTCTATTTCGCAATCCTTGCGCGCGCAGGTGCTGCCAACCTTCTTTTGGTAACCTTACTGATTCCACCGTTCGCTATCGGCCTTGGCGTTTCATTCCTGGGTGAAAAGATGGAGCCAGAGGCTTGGGTCGGGTTCGCCATCATTGCCCTTGGCTTTGCTGTAACCGACGGCCGGCTTTTCTCCCGCTTTGTCAGGCGCAAGCCCCAACAAGCAGAATGAGGCGCTTTCTAGAATACTATTGACCACCACATTACGGAGTGACGATCCTCGCCGTCACCAACTGACCCGGCCAAGCGTCGGGTCTATTTTTGAGTAGCGGACACCCCCAACCCGCCAGCACCAGCGACCCCCGTCAGCCCCCGGAACGAGACTCGCCAGCGGTCGTCTCAGCACCAGTGGGCGGGTCTCTAGTGGTCTCGCAGCGGCCTCTCTAGCGGTCAGAAATGCCCCGTGCTCACTCGTCCTTTGTCCTCGTTTCGCGCTTCGCAAAATGCCCCCGAAACCTCCCCAGTTTCTCGGAGGGTTTAGCCCCAAGAGCCTGTTGTCGTTCTATGATTGCGAATTAACCATAAGCGTGCAAATTTCACTCGGTTCGTGCAAATCGATGTCAATAAGTTTGTCTACTCACACTGCGTCGAAGATCTACCACCATCTGTGCATTTCTATTGAAAGCGCAGAACACTAGTTTTCCTCAGATAATTGCTGCTGGCTTTTTGTATCGAGCCTCGGGTGGTTGATGCAAAGGCCGCTTCTAGGGTTCGCTCCAGATTTGTTGGTTCCGTTCCCAGATCTTCTCGCCAATCAGGCAGTCATAGTCTGAGGGTGAGGTGTATTGCGCCTTCATAACCTCTCCTGTTGCTGGCGCTGACGCAATTTCCAGTACCAATTTTCGTCGTACGGCCTCCGCAAAGCCCTGCTAGTCAAGCACCGGGATTACGAATGAACCAGGTCCGCCTGTCACACAGTTCTGGTAGTAGACGTCAAGATCGTCGAAGTGCCACTGACTCCCCATACCTTCTTGGGTCATCAGCGGTAACCCATTTATAATAATCGACTTCGACAATACTGCCTCACGGGCCCGCAAAACCGGGCGGAAGTTGCGAAACATCAGCCGCGACAGCTGGTGAGGTCCAAACAAGGCCCGAAGCAAGTACAATCGCGGAAACCAAACCTTTCGACTGGCGCACTATTTGGGAAGCTGGTTGGTGGGTGGCATTAATTGCACTGATCATACCTGTAGTCCCCGTATTCCAGCCAGTTTGCCGAGCCTTCTTTAAAAATCAGAAATTCGGACCTGTCTTCCCC
>NZ_JBXWND010000019.1:0-48658 GCF_059610185.1 Ruegeria sp. YTSA108
CCAAAGGTATTCCTCTCGGCCATCGCTCTCGCTGCTACAGTCCTATTCTGGCTGTAAATCAATGAGTCTGGAGCCTACGGCTTTTCAAAATCTGACGAATGGGCTGACAGAAGCAACCCACCGAGCTAACTTCATTGCAAAGAGGAGGGGTGAATGGGAAGACGTCTCACGACGGTATTGGCCGCCGACATTGTGGGCTATTCCGCGCTGATGGATCAGGACCGTACTGGCACAGTCGCTGCATTAAAGACCTTCCGCGAGGACACGTTTCTCCCGATCGTGGAAGATACCAATGGTTCACTGATCAAAAGCATGGGCGACGGCTGGATCGTCGAGTTTCAATCACCATCTGAAGCAGCAGCTTGCGCGATTGCAGTTCAGTCCGCCCACAAACCTGACCACATCAAACTGCGCATCGGGGTTCACACAGGGGAAGTGGTAACCGATGGCGATGACATTTTCGGCGACGGCATCAATGTTGCGGCGCGTCTGGAGGCTCTCGCGAAGCCGGGACAAGTGCTCTTTTCAGATACGTCACATAACAGCCTTGACCGTAACGATGCGGGATTATTCGACGGCGGAGAGCAAACCGAACTGAAAAACATCACGCGGCATGTTGGAATCTGGTGTTGGCCAAAGGGTACGAAAGCCAATCTCGCGATCAAAGCGGATGTGAGGCCGGGAATCGCAGTGCTCCCATTCGACAATATGTCGGGTGATCCGGAGCAGGAGTTCTTTGCCGATGGCATAACGGAAGACATCATAACTGAGCTATCTCGGTTTCGTTGGTTGATGGTCGTCGCACGAAACTCTTCTTTTGCTTATAAGGGGAAAAGCACGGACATCCGCGACGTGGGCCGCGACTTAGGGGTTCGGTATGTACTGGAAGGCTCCGTTCGGCGTTCCGAGCAGCGCGTCCGCATCACGGGACAGCTCATAGATACCGAAAATGGGAGCCATTTGTGGGCGGACCGCTTTGACGGTGTGCTCGACGACATCTTTGATCTTCAAGATCAAGTCACCGAAGACGTAGTTACAGCTATTGAACCATCGGTGCGGCACGCTGAAACAAATCGTGCGCGTGCAAAACCCACCAAGGACTTACAGGCATACGAGCTCTACCTCCGAGCATTATCACATTTCCACTTGCTGACTGACCAAGACAACATAGAGGCAATACGACTGACAAAACTGGCTTTGGATCGAGATCCGGAATACGCCTCCGCAGCGGGCTTGCTAGCATGGCTTCATATCCAACGTCTTGTGCAAGGTTTGGAACCTGTAGATCAGGGACCCAAGTCAGCTGTCGCGGCCGCAGAGCAGGTGCTGCGGAGTGATCGCGCGGACGGCATTGCAAAGGCTTATGCCGCACATTCGATCTCTATGCTGGCACATGACCTGTCCCGCGCGCGAACAGCCTTTAAGGAAGCATTGTCGGAAAATCCCAACGCGGCGACGGTCCACATGCTCGCCGCTGCAAATCTTTATTTGCTGAATCGCCCTGACAAGGCGCTGGAACATGCAGTCCGGTCTGTCGAACTCAGCCCGGGTGATCCATTGCGGCACGCCGCTTTCATGGGACAGGGTGCCGCCTTGTTTCACTTGGGACGTTATGAGGAAGCCGCGCAGGCCTGTCGCGAAGCCTTGTCTGTGCGTGCAACCTTCCTGATGAGCCACCTGATGCTGATTGCCTCGCTTGCTGAGCTCGATGACATAGATGCGGCAAAAACAGCGGCTGTCAAATTGAACGAAATCGCTCCGAATGCGGCTTCGATAACCGAGACAACACGTTTACCATTATTCTCTATTCCAACCTGCGCTGATCGCTGGCGCAGCGGGTGGAAAAAAGCAGGGTTGCAAGTGTGAAGGCAAACGGCACCCCCCCGGTTCCGACAACCATGCATTCGGTAAAGGATGTTTCGCCTTTGTCTTGAAAATCAGTCGCTGACCAAAACTCTGCCTGGCTGGCCCTCCTCATGGACACGGAACACCAAAATGGTTGCCCCTTCGTCCCCTGAGCGAGCGGTGTGCACTTTCTTCAACGGAACGACGCCTACGTCACCTGAAAAAGCTTCTTGTTCGCCTTCGCCGTCTAGGATGAGGGTGACGCTGCCCTGCAGAATGTAGGCAAATTCTTCACCGGGATGCCAATGCATTGGTAAAGTGAGGTTTGGTGGTAGGGCAACATGGCTCACGACAACCTCCAAGCCCTCAGTGCTTTTGAGCGACTCGGTTAGCAAGTCCTGAATAAGCGGTTTTTGCAAAGCCGCTGGATCCCGCACATCGTGCGACATAGCCGCTGCGGCACCAGTCACGACAATCAAAAAAGCAAATATGATTGGTTTCCACATCTAATCCCCTCCTACTTTTAGAAGATGATGGCATTGGGACCTTTTCGAAATCAATGCTGGTGTGCACGCGGTTAACTGCGGCGTTCCAAATTGTTGTGTCAAAGGCTGTTCCAGGGTCCGCAAAGTTCGCGGAGCGTTTCTTAGTGGACGGTGCGGCGAGTGGCGGCTTAGTCCGCTCACCTACCATTTGCCGCTCGGGTCTGAACGTCCGGAATGTGCGGTTCGCTACGTGCCGCACATGCAAAAGTCCGAAGCTCGGTCGACAGCAGGTAAGGGCTCTTACCACCAATCGATGACCACCGCGGAGAATGGCGGCAGCGAGCCCAACCTGTACCTCGGGTTTTTTCGCTGCGTACGCTCGCAACACGGAAATCTCTGCGCACGCACGAATTCTTGTGTTACGGCACAGCGCTGAATTCGGCCATTCACATATTGCCTAGCAAGAATGTGCGCCCGGATTCACAGGTTGTGGACTGAAGCAGTGATCCGTGAAAATCCGAGCAAGCGTCGACCCACCGGACCGGTGCTTCCACGGTGGGGCTGACGCGCCTTGATTCCGTTCTGGGGTGCATCACAACCTATGTCCGCCAACGAACTCAAAGCGGTTCAATGCATGCACCGAGAACTCAAGTAGAGTGGGCTTCGGACAGCAGGCATCCGATTCGATTGTACAATTGTCTCGTTGGCGTGGTGCCGATGATTGGATGCGGAGGGCGGATTGGAGGGCACATTATGCCTAGAGTTCAACTTCCCGCAGTCACCCCAAAGCGCAGAGCATGAAACAAGGGTCGGATCATCGGCCAGAAACGACCCTTGCTTCCCAAGCAGGTCTGGGCGATCCGTGCTCGAGAACGGGTTTCAGTGGTCCAGAGCAAAACCAAGAAACCAGTACAATTCGAACTGACGGAAAACACACAGGATACGGTTCATGCTTGGGTCAAGTCGCCAAAGATGATGGGCTGTAGCTTCATGTTTCCGAGCCGTTTCCTCGAGCGACCCCATATCTCAACGCGTCAGCATGGTCGGCTTGTCAGAGATTGGGTGACTGCGATTGGATTGGAGTCGAGCGGTTACGGGACCCATTCACTCCGCCGAACCAAAGCAGCGGAGATTTACCGTAAGACAGGGAATCTCCGCGCAGTGCAGCTTTTGCTGGGTCACACTAAGATTGACAGTAGAGTGCGTTACCTTGGCGTTGAGTTGGAAGATGCTCTCACTATTGCGGAGCAGATTGAAATCTGACCCGCGTCGGCGAATGGCACTTGCCGTTCGCCGGTTTGGAACAGACTTACGGCCTTGAAGCGGTAAAACCGGTTATGAAGGGAAGAATAGTATACAGATCACCCTGCCATTGCGTACTACAAAGACGTGCTGGCGGTCAGCTTTTCGAGTGATAGTTCCGGCTTTCGCGCGCTCAGTTTGACGGCACCGCGCTCCATCACGACGAAGGCATCCCCAAGATCATAGGCGAAGGACAGATACTGTTCGACTAGGACGATCGCGATGTTCCCGCGTTCCTTCAGAATGCGGATGGTGCCGCCGATCTGCTGGATGACGTTCGGCTGGATACCTTCGGTCGGTTCATCCAGAAGAAGCACTTTCGGGTTCGACACCAGCGCGCGCGCGATCGCCAGTTGCTGTTGCTGGCCGCCTGAAAGGTCACCGCCCCGCCGTTGCAGGAACTTCTTCAGAATGGGGAACAGATCAAAAATCTCGTCCTTCACCTTGCGTTCGCCACTTGGCAGGCAGGCAAATCCCGTCTCAAGGTTTTCCTGCACCGTCAAAAACGGAAAGATCTCGCGCCCCTGGGGCACATAGGCAACGCCCTTCCGCGCAAGGTCAAAGGCCTTCAGCTTTCCGATGCTTTGGCCGTCCAGATCATAGTCGCCCCCCGACCGGGGATGGGTGCCCGCCAGCGCCTTTAACAGCGACGTCTTGCCTACGCCATTAGTGCCCATCAAGCAGGTGACCTCGCCCTGGGCCGCGTCGAAATCCACGCCGTTCAGAATTTGGCTGCCGCCATAGTGCAGCGTCAGATCGCGGATGCTGAGGAAACTATCGGCCAAGGTACACCTCGATGACTTGCTGGTTCTTGGTGACGTGATCGATCGAGCCTTCGGCCAGAACCGAGCCTTCGTGCAGCACGCTCACTTTGCAATCCAAACGCCGTACGAAATCCATGTCGTGTTCCACTACGACGACAGCGCGGGTCTTCGCCGCGTCCCGCAGAATTTGCGTGGTCTTCTGACGTTCTGCGGTCGTCATGCCTGCCGCAGGTTCGTCCACTAGCAACAGCTTCGGTTCTTGTGCCAAGAGCATCCCGATCTCCAACCATTGCTTTTGCCCGTGGGACAGCTCGCCAGATTTCCGTGACAGAACCGCGTCCAGCCCAATGACATCCGCCAGTTCTTCGACCCGGGCAAAGTCCGGTGTTTCGGGTTTGAACAGCAGCACGGCCAGCGGCGACCGCGACTTTTTCAGCGCCATCATCAGGTTGTCTTGAACCGTCTGATCCTCAAACACCGTGGGTCGCTGGAACTTGCGCCCGACCCCTTCCATGGCGATCTTGCTTTCCGATTTGCCCAGCAAGGACACGGGCGGTTCGCCCCAAAGCACATGGCCCTCGTCAGGCCGGGTTTTACCGGTCACCACATCCATGAAGGTGGTCTTGCCCGCGCCGTTCGGGCCGATGACCGCCCGCAATTCGGCCCTGTCAATGCTGAACGACAGGTTGTTCAGCGCCTTGAACCCGTCAAAGCTGACCGACACGCCCGAGACTTCAAGAAGCGCGCTCATGCATCTGCCTCCTTTTCTCTCAAAGAACCGTGGCCCGGCCCCAGGTCGCGCCCATGCCGATTGGGGTTGCGACGCGCTGCCAAGGCGTCGAACAGCCCTCCAATGCCTTTCGGTGCGAAAAGCGTAACCGCCACGAAGGACAGCCCCAACAGGACGGTCCACCAATCGACCCATTGAATGCGATACCCGGCGATGTTCAGGTCAGGGGCTTGCCCGCCGGTAAACCAGGTCGACAAGAGCGAGACGAAAGCCGCGCCGATCACGGCTCCGTACAATCGCCCACGCCCGCCGATGGCCACCCAGACCGCCAGATAGATCGAAGCAATCGGCGCCAGTTCCGCCGGGTTGATGATGCCCGCCTGTGGGTAGTAGATCGCGCCTGCAATGCCAGCGAGCACGGCCGATACGGTGAAGACAAACAGCTTGAACGCCTCGACTGGATAGCCAAGGAAGCGCACCCGCGCTTCGTCGTCCCGAATGCCGCGCAGGACCGAGCCGAACTTGCCCGATACCATCCAAGTCGCCAGCACGTATCCAAGTCCAAGAGCCAGGGCCGAGGCCCAAAGGAACCAGACCGAAACGATGGCCTGACTAGTGCTCTCCAACCCCGGCAGGTTCTGCAGGCCTGACAGACCGTTGTTGCCGCGCAATCCGCTGTCGTTTTGGAACAGGTACAGTGACAGCGCCAGCGTCATCGCCTGCGTCAGGATCGAAAGGTACACACCTGTCACCCGGCTGCGGAAGGCCAGCCAGCCAAAGACCAGCGCCAGAAGCCCCGGCGCCAGTACGACGGCGGCCAGTTGCAGCGGCAGAGAATGGGCAAAGGCCCAGATCGGCGGAAATTCCGAGGCTCCGACGACACCGAAGATCTGGCCAGCGATCCCGCTGGAGACCTCTTCGGGCGTTGGCGGCAGCCCTCCGGCGGCGAGGCTCTCGACGACGATCAGACGCGTCCGCTCGTACATCAGCCACATGCCTATCGCGTAACCGCCCATTCCGAAGAAGGCCATATGCCCAAGGGACAGGATACCGCAATAGCCCCAGACCAGATCCATCGCCAGCGCGACGAGGCAGAGGCACAGGGTCTTGCCCAGGGTCTTGACGAAACTGGTTGAGATGACGCCGATACCGAACCCTTCGGACAGGATCGTCACGCCCAGGGTGAACAGCCCCAGACAGGCCAGAAAGATAAGCACCGACGGATAACGCACCACGAAAGGTGTGCGACGCACAGGGCCTGCTGTCAGTTCCGCCATGCTCATGCCTCCGCCGCCCGGCCTTTAAGCGCGATGATCCCGCGCGGCCGGAATTGGATGAAGAGGATGATGAAGAGGATCATATAGGTCTGTGCGGCCAGTGTGTTCGAGGGGTTCAGCCATTCGATCCCTTTTTGCAGCGAGCCAACCATGGTCGCGCCCAGAAGCGTGCCCCAGATGTTGCCAACGCCGCCCACGACCACGGTCATGAAGCTTTGCACGATATAGTCCGCGCCCATCTCGCTGGTCACTTTGGCGTAAAGCCCAATCGCCACACCCGCAATCCCGGCAATACCCGAGCCGAAGCCGAAGGTTAGCATGTTGATCCTGTCAGGGTTGATCCCCATCGAGGCCGCCATGCGGGGGTTCTGCGTCACCGCCCGCACTTCCAGCCCCAATCGAGTGCGGTTCATGACGAAAAGGAATAGCGCCATGAACAAAAGCGCCAAAACGAAAATTGCGATCCGGATATAGCTGATCGACACGATGTCATTGAACACCAGCGATCCGTCCAGCCAGCCGGGCGAGGTGAGGGGCCGCGCTTGCGTGCCGAAGATGTTCTTGGCGATCTGTTGCAGGGCAATGGAAATCCCGAAAGTCGCCAGAAGCGTCTCCAGCGGGCGATGGTAGAGGTGGCGGATCACTAGCCGTTCCATCGTGACCCCTGCGCCGAAGGTGACGGCAAAGGCCAGCGGCAAGGCGACGATAATGGAAATCGTGTAATCCGGGATGATCTGCTGGACGACGTAGCCGGTGTAGGCGCCCATCATGATGAACTCGCCATGGGCCATGTTGATCACGCGCATCACGCCAAAGGTGATAGCAAGACCGATGGCGGCAAGAAAGTAGATCGAAGCGAGCGACAGGGCGTCAAGGCCAAGGTCAAATGCCTGGTTGAATGCCACCTTGTTTTCGATGCCCGTCAGCACCGCCGCCGCGGCAACGGCCACTGAAGGCGAGCCGCTGTAGCGTTCGTAGAACGTGAAGCCTGCCAGGGTTTCATCCACCTCGGCTTCGGTGGCCACAGGGTCTACCACGCCCTGTTCGGCCAAAGCTTCATAGGCAAGGTCGCGTGCGTCTTCGCTGTTCAGCGTCGCCACATGAACCCCCGCGACCGATCCCTCCGAGATGTTGGCCAAAAGCGCGTTCCGCTTGTCGTACCGGTTGATCCGGGGTTTCGCCAGATCGGCGGCAACCAGAAGGTCATAGGCGGACTCGCGCGGCAGGTCGTCGCTGCCGACGGTCAGGATGCGGGCGATGTCATCGCCCTCGGGTGCTTGTGCCGAAGCCTCGACCTTCACGGCCAAAAGCGGGTTCAATGCGGCCCGGACATCGACACCAAGATCGCCGTCAAACTGCTGGATGGCAGCAATCCTCTCCTCGTCGGTCGCGCCGAAGCGGATTGTCAAAAGTCCCTGAAGGCGTTCCATGCGACTTTGCACAGACTGGTCCGTTTCGTTGGGCAGAACTTTGGTCAGGGCCACAAGATGGGACGCCTCCGAGTCACGCTCGATCGCATTCAGGGCCTGCATCTTTTCGGCAAAGGACCCTGATAGTTGGAATTGCACCAGGGCCGCGCCGATCATGCCGCGAATGCCGCTGTTGGGTTTCAACTGTTTGAAGTCACGGGCAACGAAAGTGCCAAGTTCCGCGCCATCGGCAAAGTCGAACGCCGTCAGTTCCTTGCCCGAGGCTTCGCCATAGACGAAAAGCCCGGTGTCCTTGTCGCGCCACATCTCTTTGTTTTGCCAGCGTTCCAGCACGACCTGGGCCTCGACCAGACCACTGGAGGCAAGCGCGTCGATGGCAGGACCGATGGTCTTGCGCGAGGATTTGGCGATGATTTCGCCATGTTCTTGCAAAAGTTGCTGGATCGGCGCCTCGGCGTTCTGCGCCGAAAGTGGCAAGGCAAGAGCGCACAGAAGCACCGACATGAAACCGATGTTGAACCGACGTATAAGCGACATGGATAGTTCAGCCCCCGTAAGGCGTTCTGGGGGCGACATTCGCCGCACCCGTTGGGTGGGTTTTCAACCCACCATGCTTAGTAGTTCGACTTGATCTGAACGCAGGACGACGTTTCGGTGTTGTACATCCCGCAATCGAGTTCCGCCCAATCGGATTTCAGCACCGCCGATTCCGGCAGGAAATCCGTCCAGGCATCGCCCGGCACTTCCTCCGTCTGGCTGATGATGTCGAACTGACCATCCTCGGTGATCTCACCGATCAGAACCGGCTTGGCCAAGTGGTGGTTCGGCAGCATGACCGCGGTGCCACCAGTCAGGTTCGGGAATTCCTGCCCGTACAAGGCGGTGCGCACGGCATCGACATCGGTGGTACCTGCTTCGGTCGCCGCATTCACCCACATGTTGAAGCCGATGTAATGCGCCTCCATCGGGTCATTCGTCACACGCTCGTCGCCCATGCGGGCTTTCCAGGCCTCGACCCATTCGGCGTTGGCATCGGTGTCTGCTGACTGGAAGTAATTCCAGGCTGCGAGGTGACCAACAAGGTTGGAGGTGTCGAGACCCGACAATTCTTCCTCGCCGACCGAGAAGGCCACGACGGGAATGTCGTCGGCGCTGATGCCAGCAGCCGCGAGTTCCTTGTAGAAGCCCACGTTTGCGTCGCCGTTGATCGTTGAAATCACGCCGACTTTCTTGCCATCCGCACCAAGAGCCACGACGTCCGAGACGATCTTGGACCAGTCAGAATGACCAAAGGGCGTGTAGTTGACGAAGATGTCGTCCTCGGCGATGCCCTTCTGCTGAAGATAGCTTTCCAGGATGTTGTTCGTCGTCCGGGGGTAAACATAGTCGGTGCCCAGAAGCGCGAATTTCTCGACGCCAAGTTCTTCCAGAAAGTAATCCGTCGCCGGGATTGCCTGCTGGTTGGGGGCGGCACCGGTGTAGAAGACGTTTTTTGAGGATTCCTCGCCTTCATATTGAACCGGATAGAACAGAAGTCCGTTCAATTCTTCGATCACAGGTAGAACCGATTTCCGCGACACGGATGTCCAGTTGCCGAAAATCACGTCAACCTCGTGTACCGAAATCAGCTCGCGCGCTTTTTCGGCAAAGAGCGGCCAGTCCGACGCCGGGTCGACCACGACGGCCTCCAACTCGCAGCCCAGAACGCCGCCTTTGGCGTTTTGCTGTTCGATCAGCATTTCCATCGTGTCTTTTAGTGTTGTTTCTGAAATCGCCATGGTTCCGGACAGGGAGTGCAGCACTCCCACCTTGATCGGGCAGTCTTGCGCCATGGCCGGCAGCATCGAAGCGGCCAGGACGGCAGCAGAACTAAGAAGTGTCTTTTTCATCGCAGTTTTCCTTCAGGCACTGCGCGGGGAAGCGTTGCTTTCAAGGGTGTGATCCCCCATATGCCCCCCACGCAATCTAATTGCGGAGTGCGGTGGTGTTTTGGAATTGCAAGGCCAGCACCATCGCACGTTCAACGGGATTTGTGTGATCCCGGAAGAAGTCGTTCCATGGAAATTGCTGCGACTGCGAGATCAGCGGGGGTTGGAAAACGGCCCCTGGCGTCAATCCGTCAAAAATTGCGCAGACTTTCGCGGGTTCGCCATTTTATTGTGCGAAAGAAACGCCAAATCTTTGGGCGCTTCAGCTTTCAAGCAAGAATCCTGTGCAATAGACGATCTCGGCCCGGGCACGCCGCACCGCCCATTTGGAGCGATCCGCATCGTGTGAGAATCTGGCGGCGGACAGCAATTTCGCATGCGCCATCTTGGCGTCAATACGCAGGTGAAGGGCATGACGTCGTTGATCGTCGGGCACCGTCGTGTTCAGAAGGTCGATGAACTGCGCCCGGCGATGCGCGATCTGATCCGTGCGGTCATCATTCATAAGCCAGGCATGTTCCAACTCGGCCGAGAACCGTCCTGCACATGCCGCGAATGAAGACATCAGGGGATCATCTGCCGCCGGACTTTGCTTCGGCAGGATAAGAAGCAGGACCAGAAAGGTTTTCAAACTGCTCATGATCCGATCATGAACGACCTAAGAGTCAGCAATCAAGCTTTCTGCCGCCTTATGGCTAACGCACACTTAACAGACGAAGTCCCTGTCACCCGTTCGACACGTCATTCAGGCATTTCCGTGTCGGCATCTCATCATTGCTGAACTTCTGGGCGAGTGGGGTCACTTTCGCACAGCAAATAGGCAGAACTCCGGGATTGGTCTTTTTCCCGGCGCGCAGCGGTGGATCACCCCCCAATCTGCATGGTGAACCATGCGGGTCGAGTACCGGGGGCGACAAACGCATGGGTCAACCACATCTGGCATCACGAGAGGCGAACACCGCCCCGAGATCCATCGGTGCCATGACCTTGTCGACCAAATGCCGTGACGGACGTACGGGCATAGACCGCTTCAGAACCTCGGGCGCTAGCAAGGTGGCTTTTCCGCGTCGCAAGGATGCCGTCGAAGCCATTGTGCTGAACACTTCGGGCGGATTAACAGGCGGCGACCGGTTTGAGGCTTCGGCCAGCGCCGGGCCGGACAGCCGCCTGACCCTGACAACCCAAGCCGCAGAACGTGCCTATCGCAGCACATCTGGCGCTGCGTGTGTCAGCACGCGCCTGTCTGTCGCCAAGGGCGCGGTACTGCATTGGTTGCCGCAAGAGTTGATCATGTTTGACGGTGGTTGTCTCAACCGTCGCCTTGACGTGGACGTCACCGACGGAGCCGAGGCCGTGCTGGTCGAACCCGTCGTCTTCGGTCGCCGCGCCATGGGTGAAACCCGTATCTCGGGCAGTTTTCGCGACCGGATCACCCTGCGCCACGATGGTCGCCCGATCTATTGGGACCGCATTAACCTGACCGGATCAATCAGCGCCAGTCTTGACCGTCCAGCCATCGCAGGCGGCATGACCGCCCTTGCCAGCGCCCTTTACTTCGGCCCGCGTGCCGAGGCGCTTTTGCCTATTGTCCGGCAACTTTTGCCAAAGACCGGCGGCGCAAGCCTTGTCGCGCCCGATCTTTTGACCATCCGACTTCTTGCCGCCGATTCCTATCTGTTGCGCCAATGGCTGGTGCCGGTGCTGGAACGCCTGACCGAAACCACCCTGCCGAAATCCTGGAGATTCTGACCCATGCAACTCAGCCCCCGCGAAAAAGACAAACTGCTGATCGCCATGGCTGCCGAAGTGGCCCGCAAGCGCCTTGCCCGTGGCGTCAAGTTGAACCACCCCGAGGCCATCGCGCTGATCACCGACACGGTCGTCGAAGGCGCTCGCGATGGCAGCTCGGTCGCCGACATGATGGAGGTAGGCGCCGAGGTCATCACCCGCGACGACTGCATGGCCGGCATCCCCGAGATGATCCACGAAGTGCAGGTCGAAGCCACCTTTCCGGACGGCACCAAGCTGGTCACCGTCCACAATCCCATCCGATAGGAGTCTCTCATGCGTTACGCTATTCCCGCTTTGTTTCTGGCTTCCCCCGCCTTGGCCCATCCTGCCAGCCTGCCGCATGGGCATTCAGCAGATTGGGCCGTACCCGTCGCATTGCTGTTGATTGGCGCGGCGGCCTTCATGGCCAAGCGCAAGGCAATCCGGGTTCGGAGACGCCAATGATCCCCGGCGAACTCTTTCCGGCGGACGGTGAGGTCACTCTGAACGCAGGGGCGGAGCCGATCACGCTAATGGTCGCCAATACGGGCGACCGACCGGTACAGGTCGGCTCACACTACCATTTCGGCGAGGCCAACGCGGCGCTCGATTTCGACCGCGACGCCGCACGCGGCATGCGTCTGGATATCGCAGCCGGGACAGCCGTGCGGTTTGAACCTGGTCAACGGCGCGAGGTGCAACTGATCCTGATTGGCGGCGCACGGCGTGTCTTCGGGTTCAACCAGCTTGTGATGGGAGATCTCTGATGCCCACCCAAATCCCCCGCTCTGACTACGCCGCCATGTTCGGCCCCACCACCGGCGACAAGCTGCGGCTGGCCGATACTGACCTGATCATTGAAGTGGAAAAGGACCTGACAGGCCCCTACGGCGAAGAGGTCAAATTCGGCGGCGGCAAGGTGATCCGCGACGGGATGGGTCAGGCGCAGACCACGCGCGCCGAGGGTGCGGTGGATACCGTCATCACCAACGCGCTGATCGTGGACGCAACCGGCATCTACAAAGCGGACGTCGGTTTGAAAGACGGCAAGATCCACAAGATCGGCAAGGCGGGCAACCCAGACACACAACCCGGCGTCGCCATCATCGTCGGCCCTGGCACTGAAGCCATCGCTGGCGAAGGCAAGATCCTGACGGCCGGTGGGTTCGACAGCCACATTCATTTCATCTGCCCGCAACAGATCGAGGATGCTCTGTATTCTGGTCTAACCACAATGCTGGGCGGCGGCACTGGCCCGGCCCATGGCACGCTGGCCACGACCTGCACACCGGGACCGTGGCACATTGGGCGGATGCTGCAGGCGGCGGATGCGTTTCCGATGAACCTCGCCTTTGCGGGAAAGGGGAATGCGTCGCTCCCCGCCGCTTTAGAGGAACAGGTCAAGGGCGGTGCCTGCGCGTTGAAGCTGCATGAGGATTGGGGCACGACGCCCGGCGCTATCGACTGTTGCCTATCTGTGGCGGACGACATGGACGTTCAGGTGATGATCCATACCGACACGCTGAACGAATCCGGCTTTGTCGAAAACACCATCGCCGCCATAAGGGGCCGCACCATCCACGCCTTCCACACCGAAGGCGCTGGGGGCGGCCATGCCCCTGACATCATAAAGATCTGTGGCGAGGCCCATGTTCTGCCGTCGTCGACCAACCCGACCCGACCTTTTACGGTCAATACAGTGGACGAACATCTGGACATGCTGATGGTCTGCCATCACCTGGACAAATCCATCCCAGAGGATGTGGCTTTCGCCGAAAGCCGCATCCGGCGCGAGACCATCGCCGCCGAAGACATCCTGCACGACATGGGGGCGTTCTCGATCATCGCTTCAGACAGCCAGGCCATGGGGCGTGTGGGCGAAGTGATCATTCGCACCTGGCAAACCGCTGACAAGATGAAGAAACAGCGGGGCGCCTTGGCCGAGGAGGTCGGCGACAACGACAATTTCCGCGTCCGTCGCTATATCGCGAAATACACGATCAACCCGGCCATTGCGCACGGGCTGTCAAAGCACATCGGTTCGATCGAAGAAGGCAAACGCGCCGATCTGGTCCTATGGAACCCGGCGTTTTTCGGTGTGAAGCCTGAGATGATCCTTATGGGCGGCAGCATTGTGTGTGCGCAGATGGGCGATCCAAACGCTTCGATCCCGACACCGCAGCCGGTCTATACCCGCCCGATGTTCGGGGCCTTTGGCCGGTCGCTGGAAGCCAATGCCGTGACCTTTGTTTCCGAGGCGGCACACTCCGAAGGACTGGGAGATGCGCTTGGATTGGCCAAGACAAGTTTGCCGGTGGAGAACACGCGCGGTATCGGCAAAGCGGATCTTGTCCTGAACGACGCCATGCCCGAGGTCGAGGTGCACCCCGAAACCTATGAGGTGCGGGCTGATGGCGAATTGCTGACCTGCCAACCTGCAACCGAGCTGCCCATGGCGCAGCGGTATTTTCTGTATTGAGGCCTCATGACCGATATTCCCATTGCACAAACGCTCCATCCCGCTGGCACATCAGACAATGCGGTGGCGGACTGCGCGTTGACGTATGACGCCCGATTTTTCCGGCGAAAGAAACTGACAACGACCGAAGGCTGGTCCTTTGTCGCAGACTTCGAACAGACCGTATCCCTGAACGATGGCGACGTGCTGGAACTGGGCGATGGACGTCTGGTCAAGGTGACGGCGGCACCCGAAAACCTCTTGGCCGTTTCCGGGCAAGACCTGCCCCGCCTCGCCTGGCACATCGGCAACCGCCACACACCTTGTCAGATCGAGGCGACCCGCCTTTTGATCCAGGATGATCCCGTCATCGCTCATATGCTGAGCCACCTCGGTGCCACGGTGACCCAAGTCACCGAACCCTTCACTCCGGAAGGCGGCGCCTATGGTCACGGGCGCACCCATGCGCATGATCACGGACACTCGGCCCATGCCCACGCCCATTGATGCGCACTTACTGACGCTGACCCAATGGCTGTCGCCCGCGTTTCCAGTGGGGGCCTTCGCCTATTCGCACGGACTTGAAACAGCGATCAACGAGGGTTGGATTGCCGCCGACGCGACCAGTTTGGAAGACTGGCTGAGAGATTGCCTGAGTGATGGCTCAGGCCGCGCTGATGCGATCTGGATGCGGCTGGCTTATGCTGCCGACGACCCATTGGAGATGGACGCGAAAGCACGTTCCTTTGCTATCGCCGAAGAGCGTCTGCGCGAAGCTGAAAGGCAGGGCGCTGCCTTTGTTGCGACGGTTAATGCTGTCTGGGGTTTGGCGCTGCCTGACATGCTGTTGCCCGTTGCCGTCGGTCGCGCCGCTAGATTGGCAGAGCTGGATATCGATACGACTGCCGTTCTCTATCTGCAGGCCTTTGTCGCAAACCTGACCTCCTCGGCCATTCGCCTGAGCCCCATCGGGCAGACGGCCGGTCAACGGGTGATCCTGAACTTGCAGCCCTTTTGCCTTCAGGTCGCCGAAGACACGAGAAATGCGGACACCACGGACGTTTTTGGCAACGCCTTTTTCTCAGACATCTCCGCGATGGCCCACGAAACTCTTGAACCGAGGCTCTTCCAATCATGACACAACTCAACGGCCCTTTGCGCATCGGTATCGGCGGCCCGGTCGGTGCAGGAAAGACGACCCTGACCGCGAGGCTTGCCGAACTTTTGAAAGACGATCACTCGATCGGCGTCATCACCAACGACATCTACACACAAGAAGACGCCGAAGCTCTGATGCGCATGCAAATCCTGCCTTCGGATCGCGTGATTGGAGTGGAAACCGGCGGCTGTCCTCATACGGCGATTCGCGAAGACGCGTCGATCAACCTGGCTGCCGTGGCCGAGATGCGGCTGCGTCACCCCGACGTCGAGGTCGTCCTGAT
The DNA here is from genome assembly GCF_059610185.1 of Ruegeria sp. YTSA108. Taxonomy (NCBI): domain Bacteria; kingdom Pseudomonadati; phylum Pseudomonadota; class Alphaproteobacteria; order Rhodobacterales; family Roseobacteraceae; genus Ruegeria; species Ruegeria sp. YTSA108. Next base: position 15,432 of record NZ_JBXWND010000019.1, read on the forward strand.
CGAATCCGGTGGCGACAACTTATCGGCCACCTTCAGCCCGGAGTTGGCGGATCTGACAATCTATGTGATCGACGTGGCCGCAGGCGAGGAAATCCCACGCAAGGGTGGCCCCGCAATCACCAGGTCAGACATCCTAGTCATCAATAAAACCGACCTTGCCCCTCATGTGGGGGCATCTTTGGACGTCATGCGCCGAGACGCCGCGAGAATGCGGGGCGATCTGCCGGTGGTATTTGCCTGCCTGAAAGCCGGCCACGGTTCGGACGAGGTCGCGTCGCACCTTAGATCTCTTTCCGGCATTTGATGAGAGCCTAGCCGGCAAGAACGGTGCTTGGTCCACTTTGCGGGACTTTGAGAGTATTCGAGTATGTGTTAACGCAACGTTTCGGAACGTTTGTTTCTCCCCCCACTCAAATGAACAAGCAAAATCCCCTGGCTTCACCAACGACTTCTGCGGCTTGGGAGGAGGGCGATGACCAGTTTGGATGCAAAACTGCTTTAGCAACGCCCTGATCGATGCACAGCCGAGCATTGTGCTTTGCTGCAAGATACCTCATGCGGCGGTTCTCTCGCAGGCACATCAATTCAATTGAACTGATACCCCACTTCCGCGCGATTGCGATAATGCGCTCGAACAGCGCATCACCAATTCCGATGTTTTGCCAATCAGGTTCGACAGAAAAGGCGGCTTCCGTCTTTGTAGATCCGGTCTGGTCGTCACCGCGGAGTTCGGCGACGCCCCTCTGACGCCCTTTTGCAAACGCGCCACAGAGAATGCTGTCATAATGAGGAATGCTCTGAACTTAGGTCGTCAGACGCTCGTCGCTGACAGTCCACCAGAACCGCGCGCGTCGAGCTTCGGCGTCGAGCCGTCGAAAGTGATCGCAGATCTCGTTTTGGTCGGCTGGATAGTGTCGGCGAATGGCAAAGTCTTGATGATGTCCGAGATGGACCATCGCCTTGTCGCTCCGATTGCAGACGTGGGTTGGGCGAGCACCTTCGGGAGGAGGTGAAGGTGCTGGCCCAAAAGCATTGGCGGTCCCTGTTGATATTTTTCGTCGCCGCTGCTTTTGCTGGCTTACTCTGGGAGGAGCGAGGACCAGCAATTCTTGTTCAAGTTCGCAAGCAATCCTCGGATTGGGGCCCGCCGCATTGGTCTTGGTTTTTTCCGTCTGTTTCCTGCGCCATGAGCCGTTCCGCGTACTGCAGAATCTCGGAGCGCGTGATGCCGATCGCGGCCAATTGCTGATCGCTCATGTTCGCCAAAACCGACTTCGTCCGGGCTGCATGTATTGCCTTCAGAACGGATTTCGCCATTGCTGTGGATCTTGCCGCAAATCTGTAAATCGCGTTGGACAACGTGCCCAAGTTGGCTTTGTCAGGTCGGATCGTCGCGGTTGAATGGACACTAAACGCCATAAGCCGCCTCCAGCGCCAGTTTTTGGATGCCGTTGCGCTCGCAGCACGAATTCTGCTGCACATGCTTGCTTTATGATGCTACTCGGCGGCGGCGATACCTGCCATTTGATCCTGGCGCAGCAAGAATTTAGAAGGCAAGGATCAAGTCGCGGGCCAAACCGGACTCTTGTAGGTGCGGTAATTGCCGATGCAGCATTTTCTCGCAATCGCTGCGATATTTTTTGCCAACTCTGATTTATTCACCAGTTTTGCTACTCAAACGAGTCAACCGCGCTGGATCATGATCCTCCTCTTTCCCACTGCTTTCTGGCACGTCACGCCATCACTACGCTCCTTCGATGTTCCGGCTGCAAAGACAGGAACCTCAGACTGTTTTAGGCGGTTCAATGCTTGCCGCACGTACCAATAACGTTGCGCTTGCCGGGTTGATGGCCAGAGCCGTGTTATAAAGTGTGGCTAGCCGCAAAAGCGACTTCACATCCACATCGTGGGGCAAGGCAGAAAGCGGATCAATAAGGAAGACCAAAGCATCTAAACGCTCTTCTGCTATCAACGCCCCAATCTGGGCGTCGCCTCCCAACGGGCCGCTCTTTAAGCAAGTGATTTGCAATCCCGCTTCTTTGGCTATCCGGCCCCCGGTCGTGCCGGTACCGAATAGTTCTAATCTTTCCAGTTCAGGCTTATGCGCATTCGCCCATTCGATCATGGGATCTTTCATTTGATCATGGGCAACTAGCGCCATCGAGCGGATCGTGGGCACAATTCTAGCGTCGTTTGACATGGCTTTGTTCGATCTCTGAATGGTTGTCCGCCGCCCAACTCCAAGCCAGTGGCGATTTGCGTTTCAATGCTCCGCTAAGGTGCTGGCGCATCCGGTACGAGGCATCGGCAACACTTCCGCGTTCAAGAAGTGAAAGAATCTCTAGATGCTCTGAGCATTGCTCAATCAGGCGATCGCGGTTAATTTCAGCCTTGTATTCCATCAAACGGCGCATCCGGTTAACCCTCTGCAATGACATCAGGAAAAACGGGTTACCGGAGAGTTTGATCAGTTCTTCATGGAACAGCGAACCGTTTTTCAGCAATGACTCGTCCGGAGCGGAGTTGAGGTCCATGTTTAACATACCTTCCTGAATCCGCCGTTGCTCAGACAGAACTCTGTGGTCGAGTTCGAAGGTGGGTTCGAGCATTGCAACAGGTTCGATTGCCATCCGAAAACGGTAGATTTGGTCGAAGGCTTCCGGAGTCTTGGCAACAGGCAAAAAGCGCCATCCATACCCCTCCTTGCGTTCGATCCATCCTTCCCGTGACGCCCTGACCAAAAGGTCGTTAACCTTGGTTTTGGTCCAGCCGTATCGTTGTCGTAGAAATTGTTCTGTGACGTCCTCGGGGATCTGGTTTGTCAGCCAGTCATTAGCCAGTGCTTGATAGTCTTCATGTCCATCAGGTGGCGTATCAACTAAGGTTGCGTTGACTTTGGAAGGAATTTTGTCTGCAACAAAATACCCGCGATTTGTTTGCCGGATGAGGACGCTCTGGTTTTCTAGGTTGATCAGAGCCTCGCGCACTGGCGTGCGTGAAACACCGTATCTGTCGGCAACCTGTTGAGCGCTGATATGTTGTCCCGCAAGAATAGAGCCAGACACGATATCATGCAGAAGTCGGTTTGAAATTTTTTTTGAAAGCTCGCTTGTCCGTCCAGGCACCCTTATCACCAATCGACTGTTTGTTGGCATTTCCCAGATTGGATTCACGCCAAGAGTGCGCTCCAAGATTCTGGCTTTATAGCGAATAAAAAGCAAAAAATTGCATTTTCGTCTACATCTTTTTTCAGATCCCGCGTGGTAATTATTGGTTTTTGGTGGTGCGGCAAAAAAGCAAGTAGGGTTCAGAAACTTCGAGGTTGCGGTAAAAAGCACAATTTAACAGCATGTTATGCGTCAGGTCGTCATCTGAGCTTAGCTTGACGCTCATCCAGAAGTGGATTTTTGCCTGTATAAAAGCAAAATAGGATTGGCTTTTGGTGCCTTAATATGCAATCACTGACGCTAGTGCGAGAATCGCGCTATCGAACAACGAACAAATGGGAGGAATTACTCGTGTTCATGAAACTTACTCGTGCAAGCGCGTTCGCAACCGTTGCCTTGCTGGCCGGTGTGGGCACAGCATCGGCTGAATTCAAAGCTGAAAGCCCGCAATGTATCGCACCTTCTAATCCGGGCGGCGGTTGGGATTTCATCTGCCGTACGACTGCTAAATATCTGTTTGATCTGGGTGTCATCGAAGACTCGATGCAAGTCACCAATATGTCCGGCGGCGGCGGCGGTGTTGCCTTCGCGCACGTCACCAAAGAGCGCAACGAAGACAACAATCTGATCGTAGCTGCATCAATGTCCACTAGCGCACGTATCGCGCAGGGCATTTATGAGGGGGCCGTGCAAGACGATGTGCACTTCCTCGCGACCTTCGGTGCTGAGTACGGTGCCATCGCAGTGCGTGCAGACTCACCATTTCAAGACCTCAGCGACATGATGGACGCGATCCTTGAAGATCCGCGTTCTGTTGGTATTGCTGGCGGCTCTTCTGTCGGCAGTTTTGACCACATTAAACCGATGCTCGTTGCTCGGGAAGCTGGCATGGAAGACGTTACGCAACTGAAGTACGTCTCGTTTGATGGTGGCGGTGAAGCAATGACCGGGTTGCTTTCAGGTGCGACAGAAGCTCTGTCGGGCGATTTCTCTGAGATGCTGGGCTTCCTAGAGTCGGGTGACATTCGTATCATCGGCATCATGGCGCCAGAGCGTTTGGCCAACTACCCAGACATCCCGACTGCAAAGGAACTGGGCTATGATGTCGTAGGTGCAAACTGGCGCGGACTTTACATGCCTGCAGGTGCCTCGGACGAAGCGAAAGAGTTCTGGTCAAATGCGATCCAGACCTTGGTTGCTGACCCGGGCTTCCAAGAGACCCTCGAAGCCGCCGCAATCGCGCCGTTCAACAACTTTGGCGACGACATGCACAACTTCGTAGCTGGTAGCATCGCAGATGTAACCAAGCTGTCGAAAGAGATTGGCATCATCGACTAATGCCATCAGGGCTGACCCGCTGCATCGGGTCAGCCCACTTCACTTAATTCTTGGGAGGGAAACATGAGTGACCGCATTTTTGGCGGCTTCGGCTTGGCTTTGGCCATCTTTTACATCTGGGCTGCATCAACAATCAAAGACAGCTTTATGGTAGATGTGGTTGGGCCCCGTGCTTTTCCTTACATCGTTGGCACTATCGTGGCCATCTGCTCGCTCTATTTCATTTTACGTCCCGATGACGAACCGGAATGGCCGCATATGCGCGAGTTCGCTGAAATCGTCTTCGCCGCTGTTGTCATGCTCATTTACAGCTGGGCGCTTCCCGAATTTGGCTTCTTGATTTCTACTGTATTTGCAACCGCTTACTTGACATGGCGCTTAGGGACGCAACCCCTTTGGTCCCTCGTCACAGGCGTCGGCACATCGGTAAGTATCTATGTCGTTTTCCACCTGATCCTCGGCCTTGCCTTGGCCAAAGGTCCACTTGGTTTCTGAGGAGCACTAGGCATGGAAATCCTTTCTCTTCTTGGTGATGGTTTTGCAATCGCACTCACCCCGCAAAACCTCCTACTGGCGGTTGTCGGGTGTTTTCTGGGGACGCTGATGGGTGCGCTGCCGGGTCTTGGCCCAGCAAATGGTGTCGCGATCTTGATTCCGATCGCGTTCTCACTGGGTCTGGACGCGACGGGGTCGCTGATCTTGCTTGTCAGTGTTTACTACGGCGCAATGTATGGCGGTCGTATCTCTTCGATCCTCTTGAATATCCCCGGCGATGAACCGGCCATGATGACCTGTTTGGATGGCTATCCAATGGCTCAGCAGGGCAAGGCAGGCGAGGCGCTGTCTTTGTCGGGCGTTGCGTCATTTGTTGGCGCATTCGTGGCAACTTGCGGTCTGGTCATTCTGGCTCCCCAGCTGGTTAAGATTGCGCTGTTGTTCGGTCCCGCGGAGTATTTTGTGTTGTTCACTGTTGCCTTCGCAACGCTTGGTGGGATCTCATCGACGAACCAAGCGAAGTCAGCCTTTGCAGCAGCGCTTGGTCTTGGCATTGCTATGATCGGCAGTGACAGCCAAACTGGCTCCCAACGTTTCACGTTCGACCACATTCATCTCTACGATGGTATCGACTTCCTGATCGCAATCGTCGGCCTGTTCGCGCTGAGTGAAGTGTTCATTTTCCTTGAACATCATCGCGGTGGTGCCGTTGGCTCGGCCGGAGTGACCAAGGTTGGCCGCATCATGCCCGATTTCGGAATGATCAAGCGCTGCATCCCCTCGATGGCACGCGGCACGGGTCTGGGTTTTTTCTCGGGCGTTCTGCCGGGAGCAGGCGCATCGCTGGGCTCGTTTCTGGCTTACTCGCTAGAAAAGCAAGCAGTTGACCGTGACGGCAAAACCTTTGGCAAAGGTGATCCAAGGGGCGTTGCGGCACCTGAAGCTGGCAACAATGCTGCCTCCGGTGGCGCGCTTGTACCGATGTTGGCATTAGGTGTACCGGGGTCGGGAACCACAGCGGTTTTGCTCGCAGTACTGCTACAGTTGAACATTACACCGGGTCCGCTTTTGTTCCAGAAAAGCCCGGACATTGTCTGGGGCCTAATCGCATCGCTGTTCCTCGCCAACTTCATTCTGCTGGCGATGAACATCCCGCTGGTTGGCATCTTTACCCGAGTATTGATGGTTCCGACCCGGATCCTGATGCCGATCGTCGCGATGATTTCCTTCGTGGGCATCTATTCGATCACAGGCTCGACATTTGATGTGATGTTGATGGTTGGCTTCGGTGTCGCTGGTTGGGTTTTGCGCAAGCTGGACGTGTCGTTGGTGCCGGTGATCCTCGGCATCCTTTTGGGCAACCAGATGGAAGTGAACCTGCGCCGCGCCATGACAATCTCCGATGGTGACTGGTTCATCCTTGTTGGCAGCCCTCTGGCGATCATCCTGTGGCTTATCGCAATTGCTGGCTTCGTTCTGCCCATGCTGATGGGTCGCAGAATGAAGAAGCGTATGGAAGCCGCCCGCAACGAAGAAGAATTCGTCGGCGACTAAGCCGGCGCCCCCCAAAGAATTTGGCTAACTGGCCAATCATAGGAGACTGATATGCGTATTATGACACTGCCTTGCGATGGTATTGGGCCGGAAATCATGGCAGCGACCCTTGAGGTTGTCGAAGCTGCAAACAATCGCTTTGATTTAGGGCTGACTTTTGAGGAAGCGATCTCAGGCTTCGACAGTCTGAAAAAGCACGGTATCACCTTGCAAGAAAGCGTGTTGGACCGGGCACGCACGGAATTCGACGGCGTGATCCTGGGCACTCAGTCCCACATGGACTACCCACCCTTGGCCGAAGGAGGTCGCAACGTTTCTGCTGGTTTCCGCATTGGCCTTGACCTCTATGCAAACGTGCGCCCTGCACGCACCCGAAGCTTCATCCCGAACAAAGCACCCGGTATGGATTTGGTTATTATGCGTGAGGCGACCGAGGGATTTTACCCCGATCGCAACATGTTTAGAGGCGTTGGTGAGATGATGCCCGATCCCGACATGGCGTTGTCGGTGCGCAAGATCACACGACATGGCTCTATGCGTATCTGTCGCGAAGGCTTCAAACTGGCGATGCAGCGCAACAAGAAAATCGCTGCCATCCACAAGGCGAACTCTTTTCTGATGACCGACGGGCTGTTCTTGGATTGCTTCCGCGAGGTGGCAAAAGACTTCCCAGAGGTCGAAACCGAGGAGTTGATCGTCGACGCCTTCGCCGCTTTACTGGTGCGCAAACCCGAAGTGTATGACGTTGTGGTCGCTACCAACTTCTACGGCGATATCTTGTCGGATCTGGCGTCGGAACTGTCTGGATCCCTCGGTCTTGCCGGGTCGATCAATGCCAATGCAGAAACTGGACTGTGCTGCGCCCAGGCACAACACGGATCGGCACCAGATATCCAGGGACAGAACGTGGCCAACCCGACATCTTTGATCTTGTCAGCTGCCATGATGCTGACCTGGCTGGGTGAACAGCGCGGCATCCAGAAGTTGATGGATGCTGGTAACGCGATTGCAGAGGCGGTTGATACAGTGATTGATGATCCAGCGAAGCGAACGCGCGATTTGGGTGGATCCGTTAACTGTGATTCTTTCGGCTCCCTTGTCGCCGAGACGGTGGCGAGAGAAAGCATCGCTGCCTAGAGTTCCTCCCTGCGGGCAAATCGTCCGCATTTACCGGCGGCGCTGCACTCTTACAGCGTCGCCGAGTTATCAAGAGAAATCCAATGGCTGACCATCCTCGAGTTGCCCTGATACACGCCACGAAAGTGGCAATAGACCCGATCGAAGAAGCGGCGGCGAAGCTGTGGCCCGAAGCTGAGACAATTTCGATACTCGAAGAGGGGTTGTCTGTTGATCGGGCGAAATCGGCCGAGTTGTCAGGTGATCTCGTTCGCCGGATCGTCGATTTGTCGCGTTATGCAGAAGCAGCTGGAGCAGACGGAGTTTTGTTTACCTGTTCGGCATTTGGCTCGGCCATCGAGCGAGCAGACTTTGAATCTAACATCCCTGTCATGAAACCCAACGAAGCTATGTTCGATACGGCGTTTTCCCACGGGGACCGTGTTGTGATGCTCTATACCTTCCCACCAGCCGCCGGTGGGATGGAGGATGAATTCCGCGAGGCGGCCCGCGAAAAGGGCAGCACTGCGCAGATCTCGTCGATTTTCTGCGATGGTGCGCTTGATGCAAAGAAAGCAGGCGATGATGGTGCCCATAATCGTTTGATTGCCGACACTGCCGCCACAGTTGAAGACGCCGATGTCATTCTGCTGGCCCAGTTTTCCATGGCTGGTGCCGTGGATGCGGTGCGTGCTCGCACGGATATTCCAGTATTGACCAGCCCGGAGGCTGCGATTGAAGAAATCCGCCGCCGGATCGAACAGAAATAAGAGGTTCAGCCATGTTGATTGGCGTTATCGCGGATGATTTCACGGGTGGCAGCGATGTCGCCAACACGCTGGCCAAGGGCGTTGACGCTGAAGGTGGGCTACGTACCGCCCAATATCCTGGTGTGCCGACGGGGGCCGCAGCATCGGATATCGACGCCGGGATTGTCAGCTTGAAGTCGCGCTCGAATGCGGTCGAAGATGCAGTAAGCGAAAGCCTCGAGGCGCTTGGCTGGCTATTGGATCAGGGCTGTAAACAAATCCTTTTTAAGTACTGCTCCACCTTCGATTCTACGCCCAAGGGCAATATAGGCCCGGTTGCCGACGCCTTGAGCGCTGCGCTGGATTCGCAGAGAGTTGTCGTCTGTCCGGCCTTCCCGGCAACCGGACGCACGGTCTACCAGGGGCACCTCTTCGTGGGCGACGTGTTGCTGAGCGAAAGCGGGATGCAGAACCACCCGTTGACCCCAATGACCGATCCTGACTTACGTCGCTGGTTGCGTCAGCAAACCAAAAATTCGGTCGGGCACGTGCCACTTTCAACTGTATCGATGGGGTCTGAGCAGGTGCGGGCCGCAATTGTTGGCGCATCTGAAAAATTTCTCGTGGCCGATGCCGTGACGGATCAGCATCTTCTGATCTTAGCCGAAGCGCTTCAGGGGGCATCTTTGGTAACGGGCGGCTCCGGCATTGCATTGGGCTTGCCGCGCAACTTCATTCGCAACGGGATGGCCGAACCCAACGCGCCGACTGCCGAGGGTACATCAGGACCCGAAGCCATTCTGGCGGGCTCTTGTTCTGGGGCCACGCGAGGCCAGCTGGCCGAACACCAGAAGTCTCATCCGACCTTTGCCATCGACGTGCCCGGTGTCATGAACGATACTATCACCAAGGATGACCTGTTGACCTTCATCGTCGACAATACGGGAAACGCTCCTCTGATCTATTCCTCTGGCACACCCAAAGAGGTGAAAGATATCCAGACCAAGTTTGGTCGCGAGGCCGTAGCTACGAAACTGGACGATCTGTTTGCCGATACGGCACGTGCACTGGTGCAGCGCGGGTATCGCCGAATCGTGGTTGCAGGAGGCGAAACTTCTGGAGCAGTGGCGCAGGCCGTAGCCGACGAACTAGGCGCACCCGCGATGCGCATCGGCGCAGAGATCGATCCGGGTGTTCCGGTTCTGACCTTGGGCGACGATCAACCGATCTCGCTTGCGCTGAAATCAGGCAATTTTGGCGCGCCCGATTTTTTCACCAAAGCACTGCGCATGATGGAGGGGCAAAAGTGAACACCGAAGCAGAACTCCGCCAACAGATGTCGGACCTTTGTGCGTCGCTGTTCAACCGGGGCTTCTCTGTCGGCACGGCAGGCAATGTTTCGGCCCGTCTGCCTGATGGCATCCTGATGACTCCGACTAACTCCACCTTGGGCGCGATTGACCTCGACCGGATCAGCAAGATCGACCTAGAGGGCAACCATGTCGCAGGCGACCGGCCTACCAAAGAGGTCTTTTTGCATCAGGCCTTTTATGAAACCCGCCAGCAGGCTGGTGCCGTGGTGCACCTTCATTCGACTTGGGCGACCGCGCTATCTTGTTTGGAAGACACCAATCCTGATGACTGCATCCCACCGCTGACACCCTATGTTGTGATGCGGGTCGGCACGGTGAAATTAGTGCGCTATGTCAAGCCGGGCGATCCGAAATCAGGTGATCTGATCCGCGATCTGAAGGGTGCCTACAGCGCTGTTCTGCTCGCCAACCACGGCCCTGTGGTGTCGGCCAAAGATCTGTTCTCTGCAGTGTGCGCAGCAGAAGAGCTGGAAGAAACCGCCAAGCTTCTTGTGGCGTTGCGCGGTCGAAAGACGCGCTTTTTGAGCGAGGCCGACGTGGCCGACCTAAGAGCAACTTACTCAAATATGTGAGGCCGATATGAAAACCGCTGATCTGATTGATAACCATGCGAACGACCTTGCATTAGTGCATCTGCCTTTTCGCCGTTTCGGGACCCGCACCAATTTTGCGGCTCAGGTGCAGACGGTGAAGTGTTTCGAGGACAATACTGAAGTGCGCGCTCAGCTGGAAACTCCGGGTGAGGGGCGCGTGCTGGTTGTCGATGGAGGCGCGTCTACCCGTATTGCAATTCTGGGCGACATTCTGGCCGGGTTGGCAATCAAGAATGGCTGGACCGGTCTGATTTTGAATGCAGCGATACGTGACAGTATCGAGATTGACCAGATGGATACGCTGGTATTTGCGCTTGGGACAAGCCCGGTAAAAAGCGCAAAAGAAGGCTGGGGCAAAGTTGGTCAAAAGATTGGATTTGGTGGCGTCACGTTTGAGCCGAACGATTGGGTTTATGGTGATGCGGACGGGGTGTTGCTCAGCAAAGAGCAACTGGTCTGATTTTGCGACAAAGCTCATATTGCTTTCTCTTTGCGACGATAGCCGCTGCAAGCATCGCTGGATGGGTGGTTTCGCGCACCGGCCTGCCTCTGGGCTGGATGATCGGGTCTATGTTGGCGACGGCGGCGGCCTCGCTGGCCCGTTTGCCAGTTCAAACCCCCAGTTTGCTGCTCAATATCATACGCGCCTCCATCGGCGTGATGCTGGGGGCCGCTTTTACCAGTGAATTGATTTCATCCGTTGGAACCTGGTGGCCGACATTACTTTGTTTGATCCTGTCTCTTGCGGTGATGTTTGCGGCAGGATTCCTTTTCCTGCGCAAGATCTTGCGGTTTGAGGCGACAACCGCTGCCCTTTGCGCGATGCCCGGAGGCATTGCAGAGATGGTGTTGCTGTCTGACCGAGAGGGCGCAGATCAGACCCGCGTTGCAATTATACACGCGCTTCGGATTGCCCTTGCGATCCTGTTCATCCCCGTGTTGATCAGCCAGATTGCGACGATTGAACCAGCCGCAGGCAACGCATCGATGAATGTTGCGACCCTGACGGGACAGGACTGGCTGTGGATTGTGATCTGCATTCTCGCGGGACTCTTCGCGCGCGGCTGGCGAAGGTTGCCCGCGCCCATCGTGATTGTGCCGATGCTGATCAGCGCGGCGCTGCACCTCTCGGGGGCGTCGGATTTCAACGTTCCAGGGTCAATTACAATCGTCATCCAGGTTTTCATCGGAATCAACGTAGGTGGGCGTTTCGCAGGTGCCCCGCTCAAGAGCCTGACTGCTTCGTTTGGCGCGGCCTTCATAGTCGTCGGAGTTCAAATCGGCACGGCCTTCACCGCAGCGCTTCTGGTCGCACAAGGGGTTGGTGTTGATCCGGTTTCGTTGGTTCTTGCCTATGCGCCCGGCGGGCTGGCGGAAATGTCAATTATCGCGCTGAGCTATGATCGTGACGTGGCTTTTGTCGGTGTGCATCATGTCTTTCGGGTCATGCTTGCCCTCGCTTTGGCACCGCTTTTGTTGTCATGGCTCATCAGATCTCCGAAGGACGCAAAATGAGATATTTGCCGGTAGAGACCGGTGGCAAACCGCTTCAGGTGACCGATCAGCCGGGCATGCTTGGGGTTGAGACGACTACGCGAAACCGAAAGAGCAGCTGGTCACTTAGTCCTCTGTTGCGCCATTGCAACGAAAGTGCAGTTTTGAACCAGGCCTCTAAGACCACTCGGCAATGGCCGCTTTGGCGATATCAGCTGCATCGCAGCGACGTGTCCGCCGCACATGCGAGCAAATTCTGCGTCAGCAATAGCCGCACATGCACAAGTCCGCTTTGTCCCGCAATGCGGACATAAAATCAAATTTCCTGAACGTCCGCTATTGGTGCGAAGGGATACTCGAACCCAAAACTCTAGTTCGACGGGCTCCAACCAACAGATAGTGGACCTACCCCAATAAAAGTAGCCTTGGAAAAACGCGTCACAGAAAGTGTGAGAGGCTCACAGGCTTGCGTTCGATCAGCTGAAGGGGTGCCAAGGGGCGGGGGGTGGAGCTCGTCTATGAAGGCAAGGCCCCGACCATGCGACGTTAACAACGGACGTATTTTGCTAAGGCGTGGTCGCCATGTGGTCGCCACTTATGTGGTGCCAGCAGAGTAAATCTCGTAAATTATTGATTTTATGGTGCTGCTGGAGAGAATTGAACTCTCGACCTCTCCCTTACCAAGGGAGTGCTCTACCTCTGAGCTACAGCAGCGCTGTGGGCGGGTGATTAGACTCAAACGAAACGCGGCGCAAGGGTGTCTGGACGGTTTTTTTCGCCTCCTGTAGAGAAAGGTTATGGCAGATAAAAATACACCTAAAAAACACGGCAGATCCGGCGATGTGCGCGAAGAGCGGCTGAAAGCAGCGCTCAAGGCGAATATGGCGCGGCGTAAGGCGCAGGCTAAGGCGCGGGCAACCCAGAACGGCAAAGCCGACAAAGACGAGGGATAAGAGCAGATGGATTCGATTCTGGTGACAGGCAACGGGCCGCTTAAAGGTCAGATACCGATTGCAGGGGCAAAAAACGCGTGTCTGACGCTGATGCCGGCGACCTTGCTCAGCGAAGAACCGCTGACGCTGACCAATGCGCCTCGGCTGAGCGACATAAAGACGATGACGGCTTTGCTGCAGTCCTTGGGGGCCGAGGTGTCGTCATTGCAGGATGGTCAGGTGATCGCAATGTCCAGCCACGACCTGACCAGTCAGACGGCGGACTATGACATCGTGCGAAAGATGCGCGCGTCAAACCTTGTGCTGGGTCCTTTGCTGGCGCGGTTCGGGCAGGCGGTCGTCTCGCTGCCCGGAGGCTGTGCAATCGGCGCGCGTCCGATGGATCTGCACGTCGAAGGGCTCGAGGCGCTGGGCGCTGAGATTGAGCTTAAGGACGGGTATCTGCATGCCAAAGCTGTGGGCGGGTTGAAAGGTGCCGTGCATGAGATGCGATTTGCATCCGTGGGCGCGACCGAGAACATTGTCATGGCGGCCACGCTGGCCAAAGGCACAACGGTTCTGAAAAACGCGGCGCGCGAACCTGAAATCGTCGATTTGGTTGAGTGTCTGCGGAAGATGGGTGCCCAGATTTCTGGTGAAGGCACGCCGACCATCGAAATTCAGGGCGTAGACCGGTTACATGGTGCCACCCATCAGGTTGTGACTGACCGGATCGAGCTGGGCACCTATATGCTGGCGCCGGCGATCTGTGGTGGAGAAGTCGAACTGTTGGGCGGGCGGATGTCTCTGGTGGAATCATTTGCCGGGAAACTGGATGCGGCGGGCGTGAATGTCTCGGAAACAGCAAACGGTCTTTTGGTCGCCCGCAAGAACGGGCGCGTCAAAGCCGTGGATGTCGTGACCGAGCCGTTCCCGGGTTTTCCGACCGACCTGCAGGCCCAGATGATGGCGCTGATGTGCACGGCCGAAGGTACCTCGGTGCTCGAAGAACGCATTTTCGAGAACCGTTTCATGCACGCTCCCGAATTGGTGCGGATGGGCGCGAATATCGAAGTGCACGGTGGCACGGCAACCGTGACTGGTGTCGAACGTCTGAAGGGCGCACCGGTTATGGCGACAGATCTGCGCGCTTCGGTTTCGCTGATACTGGCGGGGCTGGCTGCTGAAGGTGAAACAACTGTCAGCAGGGTCTATCATCTGGATCGTGGGTATGAGCATGTTGTGCGCAAGCTGGAAGGCGTGGGCGCCAAAATTGAACGGATCAAAGACCAATGACAGACGCAAGTTTCCACGATGGGCGTGAGGCTCCACTGAATCTGGGTGCAGAGGATGGGGATGACCTTCAGGTGATCTCGACTTTAACACAGGATGCGGTGTTCCCCGTATCCGAAATGACCTGGCATCCGTCGCAGCGCCGCTTTGGCCTGTTGCTGAACCGTTTCCGCTGGGAGGACAAGGATGCGGCCACGCGCCGGGGCCGTCCATTCGAAAGGGTGCAGTCTGTGCTGGTGTTCGCTTCCGTTCTAACCGTGGCCAGCCAGGGTATCGACCGTAGCGAGAAGGATTTGGTGATGTCCTTGCTTTCGGTCGATTTTGAACCCGGCGAAGACGGCGCGGGTCAGATTTTGCTGACATTGGCCGGAGATGGCGCGATCCGTCTATCGGTCGAGGCAATAGACGTCACGCTCAAGGATGTAACCCGCCCCTATCAGGCGCCTTCGGGGCAAGCGCCGCATCATGCAGAATAAGCGCGGTATTGCGCAGGCCTTCTCAGAACCACCCGCTGGTCTGATGTTGCGCCGCGCGACCGTGTTTGATGTCTTTGATTTAAGCCGCGTACTGATCCGTTCGATCACGCAGCTGTGCCGGGCGGATCATGGCGATGATCCGCAGGCCATCGCGGAATGGACGGCCAATAAAGACCCGGAGACCATTCGGGGTTGGATCAAGGCCGGAGCGCAGATTTGGCTGGCCGAGCGCGCAGGTCAGGTTGCGGCTGTCGGCGGATTGCGTGAGGGCGGCGAGATCACGCTGCTCTATATCGACCCGGCTCATACCGGTCTTGGGGTGGGAAGCGCGTTGTTGGCCCGGCTGGAACAGGAACTGGCCGCTGCCGGTTGCACCGAGGCACAGCTTGAGGGGACACGGACGGCCCAGGCGTTTTATATCCGGCATGGCTGGAAACCGACTGGCGGCTGCGCGGCGCGCAAAAGCATATCCTGTTTTGAGATGCGCAAATCGCTGCACCCGGTGGACTGAGGGTTGAGGACAGCCCATCCCGGCGATATGACCCGGTGAAACGCCACGGAGTGCCAGATCATGCCCGTTTTTCTAGACACCACGTCGCCCGAGTTTGAAGCCGCTTTTCAAACCCTGCTGTCGGCCAAGCGCGAAGACAGCCCGGATGTGGATGCCATCGTCGCGCAGATCATTGACGATGTGCGGGTCCGTGGGGATGAGGCGGTAATCGAACTGACGGCCAAATTCGACCGGTTAGAGCTGACACCGGATACGCTGGCCTTTTCGGCAGAGGAAATCGACGCCGCCATTGCGCAGGTCTCGGACGCGGATCGTCAGGCGCTCGAACTGGCAGCCGAACGCATCCGGGCCTATCACGAGAAACAGATGCCCGCCGATCACCAATGGACGGATGAGGCCGGGGCGACCCTTGGCTGGCGCTGGTCCGCAGTGTCTGCGGCGGGGCTGTATGTGCCGGGAGGGCTGGCCTCGTATCCGTCGTCGGTTCTGATGAACGCGATCCCGGCCAATGTCGCAGGGGTCGAGCGTCTGGCCATCGCCGTGCCCACCCCAGACGGTCAGGCGAACCCTCTGGTCCTTTTGGCCGCGCGCCTGTCAGGCGTGACTACGGTCTATCGCATCGGCGGGGCGCAGGCGATTGCGGCACTGGCCTATGGAACAGATACCATTGCAGCGGTGGACAAGATCACAGGCCCCGGAAACGCCTTTGTCGCCGCGGCCAAGCGCCGTGTCTTTGGCAAGGTCGGCATCGACATGATTGCGGGCCCGTCCGAGATTCTGGTCATTGCCGACAAGGATAACGATCCGGATTGGATCGCGCTGGACCTGCTCAGCCAGGCTGAGCATGACGAAAGTGCTCAGTCGATCCTGATCACGGATAGTGCTGAATTTGGGCGGGCTGTGGCGCAAGCCGTAGACAAACGTCTTGAAACTCTGCAGCGCCGGGCGATTGCAGGTGCCAGCTGGCGCGATTTTGGTGCGGTGATCACTGTGGGCAGTCTGGATGAGGCAGCCTCTCTGTCGAACCGAATTGCCCCGGAACACCTTGAGCTATGCGTCGCAGATCCCGTCGCTCTGAGCGAAAAGACAATTCACGCAGGTGCAATCTTTCTTGGTCAATACACACCCGAGGCAATCGGGGATTATGTTGGTGGGCCTAATCACGTCCTACCCACTGCTCGGTCGGCGCGTTTTTCTTCCGGTCTGAGTGTGATGGATTTCCTGAAACGCACGACGCTCAGCCAGATGACACCCGAAGCCCTGCGGGCAATCGGGCCAGCGGCAGAGCAACTTGCGCAGTCGGAAAGCCTCGAGGCGCACGGGCTGTCCGTGACCGCACGGTTGAAGCGATTGAACGGTTGATCACCTATGGTCAGAGGGTCACACCTGCAATTACCTCATCCGATTTTCCCCGATAGGGCTTGAAATCAAGGGGCAAATTGCGGCGCTCTTTATGTGCGACCGGATCTAAAGGAGGTTGATTTGGAACGTGTGGCGACCCTCTGGATCGGTAAGCGCTTTAGCTTTTTGGAACATCTGTGCCTGAAGTCCTTCGCCGATGTCGACCAGAAGCCAATCGTCTATCACTATGGCGATCTTGAAGACATTCCGGATTATATCGAGCCGCGCGATGCCCGCGAAATTTATGATACTCCCGAGATCTACCGCGATCCGATAACCCGATCCGTGGCCGTTCATGCAGATCTTTTCCGTCTGCAGTTGATGCAAAAAACCAACTATATCTGGGCCGATGCGGATGCTTATGCGGTCCGGCCATTCGAGACAAAGAACGGGTATCTTTTTCCGAATGCGAACCTCAAGAAACAACGGATCATGAACGGTGTACTTGCGTTGCCCAGCGACAGTCCGGGGCTGCAGGCCATGTGCAAATATGCTTTTGACAGCGATCTGGTGCCGCCATGGTGGACACAAGAGCAAAAGGAAACCTACCGCCAAATGTTCAACGGGTCGACTTATTGGAGCCTGCCAATTTTCAGCTTTGGTCCGCCCATGCTGTTTCACTTTCTTTATGGCACACCAGAGCATGAGATGGCTGTGCACAGGTCGGTCCTCTATCCTATCCCATTGCGATATCGCGGCCTTTGGAATGACCCCGACCTTTCCAAACTGGATTTTCTGAAGTGGGACCAACAGATGTCTGTCCATTTTTTTGGATCCTGGTTCCGAAAGATCTTTCTTGGCCGCCAAATCAACTCTGGTTCACTGGTCGATACGCTGTTGCGCAAACACGGAATAGATCCGTCCGAACACCCGCTTTGACGATTTTCGTCGGACGGCCCGTCACTGCGTTGCCCATTTATTTCCATTGGGATAAGTCTGTCCCGACCTGAACGGACCAAACGACCATGACCCGAATTTCGCACATCGAACTGGATGATAGAAACTTGCCCCCGCCGACTCCCGAGATCGAGCAGGAGCGCAAGGTGGCAATCTATGATCTGCTTGAGGATAACGCTTTCGCGCTGCCCAAACGCGATGATCGTGTGGTTCCGGAAGGGCCGTATCATGTGCAACTCTCGATCCGTGACAAGCGTTTGGTCTTCGACATTGCCACCGAAGCCGAAGAAAAAGCGGCCGAGTTCCATCTGTCCCTTGGACCATTCAGGCAGGTGGTCAAGGACTACTTCCAGATCTGTGAAAGCTATTTCGACGCCGTAAAGACTTTGCCGCCCAGCCAGATCGAAACCATCGACATGGCCCGGCGCGGTATCCACAACGAAGGCAGTCGGGTGTTGCAGGAACGTCTGGAAGGCAAGGCCGAAGTTGATTCAGACACAGCCCGTCGCCTGTTTACGTTGATCTGCGTATTGCATTTCGGGGGGTGACGGGTGACGTCTCTGCCGCAGTCCATCTTGTTCTGTTGCGACCACAATTCGGTCCGATCTCCGATGGCCGAAGGCATCATGAAGAAGTTTTATGGCACCGGCACCTATGTGCAATCCGCCGGGGTGCACAACGATCTTGAGATCGATGGCTTTTGCATTTCGGTCTGTCATGAAATCGACGTCGAGCTTTCACGTCACCGGTCCCGGTCGTTTGATGAAATGCAGGAATGGGGCGACGACCTCAGCTCGTTCGATCTGATTGTAGCGCTGTCGCCGGCCAGCCAGCGCCGTGCGCTGGATTTGACGCGGGTTTTTCATCTGGATGTCGATTATTGGCCAATAATGGACCCTACCGGGCTGGGCGAAAGCCGCGAGGAAAAGTTACATCACTACCGACAGACCCGCGATCAGATCATTCAGCATCTGAAGGACCGCTGGGGTGAACCAACGGAGTGACCATGAACGAAACCGTCAAAACCTATTTCGAAGCCTTCAACGCCGGGGACGTAACCGGCATGCTGGCCTGTTTGTCCGACGACGTGGCCCATCATGTGAACGAAGGCCAGATACGAGTGGGCAAAGAGAAATTCGCAGCTTTTTGTGACCACATGAACCGCTGCTATCGCGAGAACCTCACCGATATCGTTGTGTTCGCGGCCGATGGCGGTACCCGTGCCGCCGCTGAATTCATCGTGAACGGCACCTATCTTGAGACGGATGAAGGCCTGCCCAAAGCACGCGGGCAGACCTACCGCCTACCAGCCGGGTCGTTCTTTGACCTGAAGGATGGCAAGATCACGCGGGTCACCACCTTTTACAACCTGGCCGACTGGACCAAGCAGGTCTCGAATGGCTGAGGTCACAGGCGTTCGCGCCTTGACCGGGGCGGCGCTTGAGGCGGCTCTGGATGACGTCGCTCGCTTGCGGATCGAGGTGTTTCGGGCATGGCCGTATCTTTATGACGGCGATCTGGAATACGAGCGGAAATATCTGCAATCCTACCGTGACAGCGACAGATCCATCGTTGTTGGTGCCTTTGACGGGGATCGTCTGATCGGCGCATCGACCGGCGCCCCGCTAGCCGACCATGCCGCCGATTTCGCGGCGGCCTTCGATGGCTCTGGGCTGGACTTGTCCCAGATCTTCTACTGCGCCGAATCCGTCTTGCTGCCCAACTATCGCGGGCAGGGCGTGGGGCATAGGTTCTTTGACCTGCGCGAAGCCCATGCGCGCAACTTTGGCTTCACCAAATGCGCCTTTTGCGGTGTGCAACGCACGACCGATCACCCGATGCGGCCTGATACCTACCGCCCGCTGGATGCTTTTTGGAGCGCGCGGAAGTATGAGCCGTTGCCTGGCGCTGTTGCGCAGTTTTCGTGGAGGGATATCGGCGAAGAAGGCGAGACGCTGAAGCCGTTGCAGTTTTGGATCAGGGATATCACGGCTTAGATTTTATGGCTGACGTTTGCGCCCAAGAAGGCCGTATTTTACGGCCCAAGCCCTGATTGACCGGCGTTTCCGCCTTTGCTGTCTCGGAGTTGATTTTGTTAGCGCTCCACCCGTTCGGTTGAATTCGTACACGTCGATAATCCGTTCGGCGCAACCGCAGGCTTCTCCCATGCCAACCTTTGTGTAATAGAACTTTTCGAAACTTTCCCGGTTTTGCATCGCAACTCTCCTAATCTTATTTAGCCATTTCGGGCTTGAGATGCCAACTCACAATCCCTTGCTGGGCCGGTATATGCACATATGTGCCTGTACTTTTCAGGGCGCCCTCAACTAGTGTTCGCCAAACCAGCGCAATGAAAGTTACTCCATGAAAGCTGCCACCGCCGCCTATAACCTCGACTGGCTCGAAAACTGGGCGCAGTATGAAGATAAGCTGGCCCGCTGGGTCTCGGATGCCGCAGGGCAGGGGGCAGATCTTCTCGTTTTCCCCGAGTATGGCGCGATGGAATTGTCGACTTTGGACGGGGCCGAAGTAGCGGGTGATCTGGAACGCTCGATCCGTGCTGTTTCAGATCGGATGGGGGACGTGCAGGCCCTGCATTCGCGTCTGGCTCAAGAACATGAGACCTACATCCTGGGCGCATCCGCTCCGGTGATTGACGGGTCAGGCCGTCCGGTAAACCGGGCTGTGCTCTACGCTCCGAACGGGACGTTTGACCATCAGGACAAACAGATCATGACCCGCTTTGAACGCGAAGACTGGGATATCGCGCCGGGCGGACCACTAAAATTGTTTGATACCCCACTTGGAAAAATCGGAATCCTGATCTGCTATGACAGTGAATTCCCCCTGCTGGGCAGAGCCCTAAGTGAGGCGGATATAATCCTGGTTCCCTCATGCACCGAGGCGTTGGCAGGATACTGGCGTGTCCGCATCGGGGCTATGTCGCGTGCGCTGGAAAACCAATGTGTTACGGTCATGGCGTCTCTCGTGGGAAAAAACGAATGGTCCGATGCGGTGGATATGAATACAGGAGCGGGCGGTGTTTTTGGTCCACCTGACAAGGGTTTTCCCGCGACCGGAGTGTTAGCAGAGGGAGCGCTGAACCAACCTGGCTGGACCTATGCCGACGTCGACTTGACTACGATCGCCAATGTGCGCCGGGATGGCCATGTGTTGAACCGCGCCCATTGGGACGAGCAGTGCGGTCGAGTCGAAACAGTCACAATATCCTCTCTTTAGGTGAATACGCCCTTGAAATAAGCCCCAAATAGGCTCATTTAGGCGCACATCCCCGTAGATTCTGCGGGTGCAACGTAATTATGGAGACAACATGGCCAAGGAAGATACGCTCGAATTTCCCGGTGTCGTGAAGGAACTCCTGCCTAATGCGACGTTTCGGGTCGAGCTGGAAAACGGCCATGAGATCATCGCACATACGGCAGGCAAGATGCGCAAGAACCGCATCCGTGTTCTGGCTGGCGACAAAGTTCAAGTCGAGATGACCCCCTACGATCTGACCAAAGGTCGGATCAACTATCGCTTTAAGTAACGCCCGACACATGGCGTTTATTCTTGGATCGGGCAGCCCAAGGCGGCTGGACCTGCTGGCGCAGCTTGGCGTACAGCCCGACGCCATCCGTGCCCCTGACATTGACGAAACGCCTTTGAAGGGTGAGTTGCCGGTGCCTTATTGCCACCGGATCACGCGCGCCAAAGTGCAAGCAGTTCCCGCCGAAAGCGATGATGTCACGCTGTGTGCGGACACCACGGTCGCGCTGGGTCGGCGCATCTTGGGAAAGCCTGAAGATGCAGGTCAGGCGGCCGAGTTTCTGCACGCTCTGTCTGGACGGCGGCACCGGGTGATTACCTCGGTTGCAGTTCGGCGCGGAGACCGCATATCGCAACGCGATGTGGTGTCTCAGGTCAAGGTCAAGTGCCTATCGGATGTTGAGATCAATGCCTATCTGGCAACGGGTGACTGGCAAGGCAAAGCCGGTGCATATGCAATCCAGGGGCCTGCAGGGGCGTTCATCCCATGGATTTCCGGCTCATTTACCGGCATCGTGGGACTACCATTATCCGAGACCGCCGCTTTGCTGCAGGGCATCGGCTATCCTTTGTATCGTGAGGCACCATGAAGGGGCGTACCATCGTTTTAGACCACATCAACAACCGCGAGGCCGCGGCGTTGATGGTGGACGGAAAGCTTGACGATTTCCTGATTGCTTCCGAAGCCCCGGCACCCGGTACTATCTACCGGGCGCGGGCGGATCGCCCGGTCAAGGGGCAGGGCGGGATGTTTCTGGCCACGCCGGACGGCCAGGCCTTTTTGCGACAGGTCAAAGGATTGGCCCCCGGAGAGCTTAAGCTGGTCCAGGTGACCGGTTTTGTCGAACCCGGAAAGGCGCTGCCGGTGACGGATCGCGTGCTGTTCAAAAGCCGCTTTGCGATTGTTACTCCGGATGCACCGGGCCTGAATATATCGCGCAGTATCCGGGATGAGGATGAACGCGACCGCTTGCTGGAAATCGCACATGAGGCCATGGCAGGCAGCGAACACGGGTTGATCCTGCGGTCCTGCTGTCAGGGCGAGAATGCCCAAGAGATTGCCGAGGATATCGGCGTCATGCTGGCTCATGCCGATGCTGTGATGAACGATCCCGGTACCGAGCCTGAGGTTCTGCTCGCAGGTGATGGGCCGCATGTTTTGGCCTGGCGCGACTGGACCGACCCGGCCGAGGTCGTCACCGAGCCTGGCGCCTTTGAGGCGCATGGTGTCTTGGATGCATTGGATCAGGCGGGCGGAATATCAGAACCATTGGCCGGGGGCGGACACATCTATATCCAGCCCACCCGCGCCCTGGTGGCCGTAGATGTAAACACGGGTTCAGACACCTCGATGGCCGCCGGAACCAAGGCCAATTTCGCCTGCGCAAAAGCACTGCCACGTGCATTGCGTGTCCGTGGGTTGGGGGGGCAGATCACGCTCGACCTCGCTCCAATGCCCAAGAAAGACCGGCGCGGTTTCGAAGCCGCTTTGCGATCTGCATTCAAGTCTGATCCGATCGAGACGATTCTGGCAGGATGGACCCCGTTGGGTCACTATGAGTTGCAACGCAAACGCGGCCGGATTTCCCTTGCGGAAGTGCTGAAATGAGCTGTCCGATCTGTCACGAACCAACGGTGTCTCAATTCCGTCCTTTTTGTTCGAAACGCTGTGCAGACATTGATTTGGCCAAGTGGCTGAACGGGTCTTACGCGGTTCCTTCGCAGCGTGAAGAAGACGTTGAACAGGATGTTTCTTCACCTGAAACTGAGATGCCGCGCCCACATTGAAAAAATGTAAAAAAGCCTCTGGACACTGCCAGTAGCAAGTCATAGAACGCCTCCACCCAACGGCAAAAGCCGTATCCGTGCCCGGGTAGCTCAGGGGTAGAGCAGTGGATTGAAAATCCTCGTGTCGGTGGTTCGATTCCGCCCCCGGGCACCATTTATCCAGGATCAGATTGTAGCTAACAATCTGTTTTATAAGCCTTAAATGTAGACTGCGTCTGCTTGATTGAATGGGCAAGGGGCTGTTTGCTCCACAACTTGCTCCACAATTTGCTCCGCTCAAGATGTGTACTTCACATGGAAATGTTGGGGGTGTCCGAAAACAGTGTTGGCCCGCCATGCGGACAAAGCTGCCAATAATCCATCTTGTTGGAATGTGTGATAACGGCCCTGAGCAGTCCTTAGTGGCAAGTGCAGCGAACGATTGCTTGACCGCCCCACTTGCCATTCTGATCTTATACTGCCCCCTTGGCCTCTTCGAAAACCAGTTCAGGCACTACGACTTCCCAATTGGCGCGTTTAATCAGGTGATGAAAACGCTCATCGGCATCTTCCTTACGCCAGTGTATGATGGCCGCGATCTCGCCGGTGACAAATTTCGTGCCAATCGGGGGCGTAAATGCTCTTGCCATCCGCCCGAGGACCCGCCCTTGAATATCCTCGATCTGCCAGCGATCTCCAACACTGGCGAGCTTGATTGGCGCGCCGACCTGCGCTTCAGCGATCGCGTCATGAACAATGTGCCGATCACCTTGGCGCCCTGCAAATGACAGGTCGACCATCTTCATTTCTGGCGATTGAAAGAACCGGCGCGGGCCAGGGACTGTCGCCAAGTCGGGCACCACGTTCCGCTTGACGACGGAAGGAGACTCGGTGGGAAGGTATTCGTGATTGTCGTTACTCATGACGATCAAATTGCGCCGCGCACGTGTCATGGCGACATAGAACAAACGCCTCGGCGCGTCCTGATCTTCGTTTCGCGAGGGCCGCTCCCAACCACCATCCAGGATCACGACATCGTCGAATTCGAGGCCTTTCGCGCGATGCGCCGTCAACAACTTGAGGCCACGCTGCTCGCCCCATGAGTCTTTCGACCATTCAGCAAACCATTCGATCACGTCAGGGCTCGGAAGCGCTTTGCCATCAACTTCACGCGCAAGTTGGCCAAGTCCCTCGCCGATCCGGTCAGTCCAACGGCTCGTGGGTATCGCATTCAGAGTTTCGGTAAGGTCGCCCAAGCTGACCAAGGCAACGTGCCTCTCGCACAGGCCACCAATGAACCTCCGCATCTCACGGGTGCGCCACACACTTGGCAAGTTTTCGTTCGCCATTTCGACTGGAATTCCATGCGCCTCGGCAAAATCGCGGACTGGCAGAAGCTTGCGCCAATCACGAGAAATGATTGCCGCGCCCTTCCAGCTCCAATCCGGGATCAGTTTTGACAGGCGGATCATCTCGTTGACCGCCGCAAGGGCCTGAGCGTCATTTCCGGCCGGGCAGCCAAGGATTTGGACCCGCCCCTGCGCAACCGGGTCGAGGCTTTCCATGATCCCCCCGGCCGGGTCCTTTTGCCTCGATTTGTCGACTGTAATCCCATGGCCAGTTTTCATACGTTCCCGAGATCCTTCGATCACGGCATTCGCTGCGCTGATGATGTTTTTCGACGAGCGATAATTGTCGGTCAGAAAGACCGGCTTGGCTGAATAATCCTGTTCGAATTGCCGGATGTGGCGCACCGATGCGCCGGCAAACGCATAGATATTCTGGTCGTCATCGCCGACCGCGAACAGGCTGATGCGTTGATCGGGGTCGTCGATACTGCGACCGGCCACCGCCGCGATCAAGGCGTATTCCTCGGGCCCAACGTCCTGATATTCGTCCACGAGAATCCATCGGAACCCTTGGATCAAGGTCTCTCGTAAGGCTTCGGCCTCGATTTTGTCCAGCCCGTCGCCACGCAAAAGACGTGCCGCATCGATCAGAAGCGTCTCGAAATCAGGCTCATCGGCCGTTTCCCGTCCGGCGAAGCTCGCGCCAATCAACCGCATGGCTAAGGCATGGATGGTCAAGACGGTCACAAAGCGAGCATCTTCGCCAATCAGCAGACGCAAGCGTTCCCGGATCTCGGCGGCCGCGTGACGATTGTAGGCGAGCACCAGTATACCGTTTGGATCTTCGCGCTTGATCCGGAACAGATAAGCGACGCGATGGACCAGCACGCGTGTCTTGCCCGACCCCGGCCCCGCGAGGACAAGGACATTGGTCTGTTCGCGGTCGTCACGCACGATCTGCTCTTGTGTCGAATTCCCCAGATTGTCGACGATCTCGGCGTAAGACTGAGGTGTTGCCTGCCGTCTGAACTCCGTAATTTTCCCTGGCATCCAAGTTTTCATGAAGTCGGACTGATCCATTGCGAAATAGTCATGCGC
This sequence comes from Ruegeria sp. YTSA108, assembly GCF_059610185.1. Classification (NCBI taxonomy): domain Bacteria; kingdom Pseudomonadati; phylum Pseudomonadota; class Alphaproteobacteria; order Rhodobacterales; family Roseobacteraceae; genus Ruegeria; species Ruegeria sp. YTSA108. The sequence continues at coordinate 40,584 of NZ_JBXWND010000019.1, forward strand.
GAGCCGCTGGGCCTGATCGATATCGTCGATACCTTTGCCCGCATATGCCGCCATCACGTGGGTCTGGATGGTTTGTTCAGTGTAGTGGTCTTCGAGCGGCGCGAAATGCTGGGTGGTAAAAGCGCCGCCCTTCTGATTGATGTGCAACGTCATGGCCGAGCGGAACACGGACAAACCCTTGCCCAGAGTCACCACCTGCTGTTCGTGCAACCACAGAAGCGCCCGGTCCATCAGCTTTGCAGGGTGATTGACAGATGTCCGCAATAGCGCATCGCTGTTGATTGCTGCAAGAAGGTCGCCAAGCGTGGTCTCGACGGGAACATCTTTCCCACGCAGGCCAGCCTGAACCTTGTTGATCAAGAATGAAACCAATCGCTCTGCGGCCTGCCTGCGAAGCTGAGCGGTCTGTTCGATTGTCCCCCATGATCTTTGCGTTCGCACCATTACACTGCCTTTAGACACCTTGCGCAGGCCAATATTGCCTCTGCCGCCATCCATGTCGCGGCCATCCTGCGCAATCCCACGGAGCAAACCCTCGACAATATCGGGCCGCACGGAGGCGTGTCCCCGCTCCCGCAGGTCCTGCGCCACTGAGGCCAGATGGCAGGGCACAGCCTCATTGATGTCCGCGTCTGGCGCGTGCTCTCTAAGGATCGCAATCAGGTCAGCTTCCAACCGGGACGCCGCTTGGAATCGTTTCGGCGAGGCATTCTCGACGCGCACATGCACGAAGATGGTGATGTTTGTATCATCTTTTGCAATCCCCAAGGCCTCGAGGTCCGCCAAAGCTTTGCGAACGCCCGACATCGTCAGCCCACTGACCCCGCAGAGCTCGTCCGTGGTGATGCCCTCTTCCTGCGGCGCGTTGATGATATGCTGCACGATGGCGGCCAGATCCTCGCGCCGCCGCTCGGTGATCTCAGCGGATGCAAGGATTTCACGGACCTCCTTCATGCTTCTTACTCGGAGCGAGGCGGGGAACACCTGCACCCGGTTTTCTTCGCGGTTCAGAAGGTGTGCTTCTTCCAGCCAGGCGACGGCCGTCTTCACTCGCGTATCGTCGGTATTGCTGTCCCGCTGGAAATCTCGCTCTTTCTCCTCATGAACGATCTCACCGGGTGTAGCGACTATTTCACCGCCTTTTCCGGTCCGAGCATCAAGGCGCCGAAGCGCCTTCAGGATCGCGCCGATTTCGTGCCGCGCGAGTCGAGAACGCGCGCTGAGGTTGAACTGACGATCAACGTCTTCGGTATTGAACAACAGGACGCAGTTTGCAGGTTCGCGGTCTCGCCCGGCGCGACCCGCCTCTTGCAGGTAGTTTTCCAGCGACCCCGGCACGTCCCCGTGAACCACCAGACGGATGTCCGGCTTGTCGACCCCCATCCCAAAGGCATTGGTGGCCGCGATCACGCGCAGATTGCCAACGCGGAAATCTTCCTGGATCTCACGTTTGTCATCGGCGCTGAGGCCCGCATGATAGCGTTCAGCGGCGATGCCTTGTTGTTTTAAGAACTCCGCCACGCGCTCGGTTGCGTTTCGGGTCGCACAGTAGACGACGGCCCCTGACACGCCCTCGCGCGGAAGCTGGGCTTCGATCGTGTCGAGGATATCGGTCATCTTGGTGGCACGCTGCGTTGGCAGCACCTGGAAGCTCAGGTTCGACCGCGATGCGCCACCGTCGATCAACACCAGTTCGGACCCCAAACGCTCTTTGAAATGATTGCGGATGTCTTGCACGACGTCTGGCTTCGCTGTCGCGGTCAAGCAAAGCACCGGAGCCGGTTCGTCGCCTGAGCTCTCCTTGATAAACCGCGAAACGTAGCGATAGTCAGGTCTGAAATCGTGTCCCCATTTGGACACGCAGTGCGCCTCGTCCAACACCCACAGCCCTATCTCGCGCTGTGCCAGAACGGACCGAACTGTTGTGCTGCGCAGTTGTTCGGGCGAAATCAAAAGGATCGCAGCATCCCCGAGCCGCACCTTGTCAAGCGCATCCTGACGCTCGGGCAATGACAATAGCCCGTTAATAGTCACTGCCGAGGAAATTCCGGCCCGAACCAGGCCCTGAACTTGGTCCGCCATCAGCGCCACAAGCGGCGATATTACGACGGTCAAGGCCCCGGTCTTGTCGAACCGAGACAGCGCGGGGATCTGGTAACAGATGGATTTACCCGTGCCCGTCGGAAGGATGCCCAACAAATTGTCGCCTTCCATGGCCGTCGCCACAATCTTTTCTTGAAGCGGGCGTCCGTTCTCGTCGATTGGTTCCGGGCGGAAACTTGGAAAACCGAACCATCGTTCGAGCGCACGAGTGGGATCATTGTGCTCTGCGCAATAGGCACAGTGCTGATCACGACAATTCGTATCTCTCAGGTCTTTGACCAGCCGTGCTGCGTCACGGAATTGCGCCCGCACCCAAGGCGGCATAACAGAATCCCCACCAGCGACCGAAATCCAGGCAAGGGCATATGCCATCGGCCAGCCCAGCCCAGTGTCCGAGAGCCGCTCGAGCAAGGCGTCCACCTGCGCGCCGCAGGCCAAGTCTTTAAGCAACTTCCGAATGGCCTCGTGCGCTTCTGCTTCTGTCGGGATAGGCGCCCCGCGCACGTCGCTGAACAACCGATCAAACCCGTCGCTACCGGGACCTCGGCAGCACAACCAGTGATAGGCCATCATCGTTTCTGGCGACAACGTGTTCAGCGATACCAAGGCGTCGATCTGATTGCGAAGAACCTCGAACACAAGACGCGCGTCGAGCTCGGGATCGTTGACGTGACCACTTTGAAGCCGCCCATCGCGGTAGTGCTTGACCAGATGATGGTAGGGATTGCGCGGGAACGCCAAGGGGTTGAGCCACAGCGTGTCAATCGGTCCGTCCGCGAGCTTTGCGAAGCGCGGCGAGACCGCCATGAGATGCGGCAGGTCATGGCGCAGAATATTGTGTCCAATGACATGTGCGAAACCGGCGCAAAACAAGTCGAGCTTTTCAAGCGCGGCCTTCGGATCGCCTTTACGATGAATTATCCCCTCTCCATCACCGTCTGGCACGGCTGCAAAGGCGAACAACTTGGCTTCCTTGGGATCAACCTCCAGATCAATCGACAGACAACGCGACAATACGTTGGCTTGTTCCCGCGGCATTTGAATATGCTTATTTCCCGGCGGAATAGCCTCGGGGCTTTCAAGTGGCTGTTGTTTGCCACGGCCAAGGGCCTTCGATATGCCGCGGGAAATTAAGTTTTTCATATTCGCAGGCTAATAATTATTCACAAGGAGCGGAACCTTCGGCGGCCATTTGACAAAATATGTTGTCCCGATGCCATGCCAAGTTTGCGAGGTGCGGCCAGTGTCTTTTTCTTCGGATTTGAAGATCTTCCCATCCGGAGCCAACAGCCGGTCGACAAAATCACTCGGCACCTCTATGTGAGACCGGTGCTGGCAGGTTTCAGACAGGTTTGTTGATCAAAGTTCGACTGTTCTCCGCCCCGCCGATCTTTTACGAATGCAGAATACCCCCGGTTCCCGCCCAAACGACAAATGCTGCGCTCATCCCCTAAGTCGCCTTTGGTCCCGAAACCGACCTCTGTGCGGCGCCCGGTCTACGATGCGCGCACATCCTGCATTCTCGTGCCGACGGTCGCTCCGCCGTCAAATCCGCCGCCTACACCGCGCGCACCACCTTCCGGGATGCGCGGGTTAGACGACGGTTTTCGCCGGGCAGAAAGGGTGGCCTCCTGTCTCATGATTGATCAACTGGACAGGAAACGCCGAGGAGCTCTGGAACGCTGCTGAGCGTTCGGAACGCCGAAAGAATGCAAGAGTCATCCGCGAACTGCGCCCATCCCTGCCGCGCGAGCTACCGCTTCCCGAGCAGGTCCGGCTTGTCCGCGGCTTCTGCCTCTGGCTTCGCGATGAATACGGCGTTGCCGTTCAAGCCGACATTCACGCGCCGCGTTTCCTGTGCCCTGAGGAAGAGAAACGGCACAGCGCGGGCAAAGCTGACTTTGCAAAGTTGCCGTTCAAAGTTTCGCTTGCCTAATTTGACCGGCCCAGATGGTCGGAGGCTCTTCGTGGAAGTGCGGCACTTTAGATTGTTGGCCTATTTGAAGTAAATATAGGTACGGAGCATTGTTGGGCTACGTCAGCCAACGTAAACGCCAGGGAATAAGGGCAATACGAAAGCCAGTTAACCAGGTGACAATTGACGAACTATTGGTCGATTAATCTCATTGTCCGAGCAAAACCTACCCAGCGAGCTTCAGCGCTGCTTTCGTTTGACCGAGATAATGCATCCGGAATGCTTCGGGTGCCGTGCTGGTACATCACGAGCCATCGCATCCACATTTCCAAGGTGTCGTAGTGCCCCGCTGTTCAGCAACACGCCGCGCCCGGCATCATACCGACGTTGCCCAAATCCGCTGGCAACGCATTCCCAGTTTTCCTTGGCCGCTGCGCTGCGGAACCTCGGCAGGTCGTGCGGGTCATGCCGTCCAGGAGTTGCTGCGACGTGATCGTGTTTCTTAGAATTACGTTGGTGGGTTAAATGGTGGGTCACTTGTGTTGTGCCAGGTTGCTGAACAGTACCGGTTGTCGGCCTCGGCTTTGGGCGCATGATTGTCACGACGCCTTGTGGCTTCGGATGTCCTGGGACGGCCACGTGAGTTGCCGTAGGTTTTGGTGTCAACTGTGGAACCTGGCCAGGAACCGCCGTGGGAACCTGATTGGGGGTTGCGGTTGGGACAAGCGGTGGCGTCGCTGTAGTGCCGCTGGGTTGCGGAACACGGCCTGGCACTGCGACTGGTATTTGGTTGGGTATTGCTGTTGGCACAAGGGGCGGCACAGCCGTCGGGCCAGTAACTTGAGGCGGAACCTGGCCAGGGATAGCTATCGGAACTTGATTGGGAGTTGCAGTCGGAACTTGCGGCGGCACTGCGGTAGGACCGGTAGCCAATGAGGGAACCTGATTTGGAACAGCTGTCGGAACCCGGTTTGGTGTCGCGTTTGGTGTCAAAGGCGGAACTAGGGTCGGCGCTAGGACCGGCGTGGGAACCTGACCTGGAACCGCTATTGGTGTCGCAATAGGAACCTGACCGGGAATTGCGTTCGGGACCGCGCCCGGCGCAAGGACTGGAACAGTAACTGATGTGGGCGTTTGCTGTGTTCCTTTAGGCGGCAACTGATTTGCCACCGGCTGCGTTGGGCCGGTAATTTGATTGCCTGCCCCTTGCCCACCGGCCTGCCCACATCCTTGGCTCGACTGGTGCGGATTCCCTACGCCACGGCACCACCCAAAATGATTTCCCTGCGCGACGACCTGCGTAGCGGCCAGCTCTGCGACCAAACAAGCTGCGGTAAGTAAAACAATGCGGTTCCGTTTCATAACATTCTCACCAACTTGTTGTCAGAGCAAGATACGCGCCAGGATCGCCTGAGTCGGTCAAAGGGCCGTCTCTCAAAGGGACACCGACATATCCGGACAGGAAAAGGTTTTGCTTAAACTCAATGTCCAAACCCAGACCTGTCGATGCCAGTGTAGCATTATCAACTTCAAAACTCGCTGGGTCATTGTTCGAGATGTAACCCACGTCGAAAAAGACAAAAGGCGTTAAGCGATGAATGCTTTGGGAACTTGGAAAGTAGGAGTGAGACACTTCGAAAATCGCGGAAACCCCGGAATCACCGTCTACTTCGTCGAACCGATAGCCGCGCAATGCATAGCGATCACCAAGGAAGTACTCCTCGACCGAGGGCAACCGGTCGGTTGTGAACTGGCCCCAGATCTCGGTGCGCCAAGCTGTGTTGGGTGACAAGTTCGTAAGTGGACTTTCGTATCCGATGCCGCCCCGCAGATGCCAGAACGAAGAGTCTCCGTCGTCAAAATTTGCGTCTGTCGTGTCATTGTCATTGTCACCAAAAGATAAGGTTAGCCCCGCTTCCAGAGCTTGCCCTTTCGGATAGTTTTGCCCGTAAAGATACGTAAGACCAGCAACGCTCGCGTCACTGGACAATGGAACGCCGCCACTGACTGAGTCCGCTTTTGAAAGGCGATAATCCAGCAGAAAATATCCATATCGGGCTACATCGCGGATCACGGGGTAACCCATCGCGACGGTGAAGTTCTCGCCGTCAATATCCGTTCTTGCAAAATCCCCCGAGAGGTCACGTTTTGCGTTTATGTTTCCGTAGAAAATCTCACCGTAGAGACCATTGCTGTTCAGCGGAGTGCGATAGGTAACAGCGCCCCACAAAGAGTGTTCGTCTTTGTCCCAATTGTAATTGCCTGATCCCTCAAATCGCAGTAAATCCCCGACGGTCAGCGTCGAATAAAACTCTTGTACGACATAAAAGCTGAGCGCTTCTCCAAGCTCACGCGGAGGGTTGTCGAGTGTCGCACTCCCGGCTTGTTTGCGCAGAGGCTCTCCCAATACTCTCAGCCTGGCACCTGCCTGATCCGGATAATCAAGTTCGGTCGACAATTCCAAATCAGGTATGTCCTCGGCCAACATAACCGCCCGCTCAAATTGTTTGAGAGTTATTGGATATGCGGTGGTGAGGGGGCGAAAGAACTTTTCCAAGGTTTGGAACGTGCGCGTATCTACACCTTCAATTTCGATGGTTTGAATACGCCCTTCATCAACAACAATGCTCTGCCCATCGGGGCCAGGCCAGGCCTCAGCCAAAAAATAGCCGTCTTCTCGGTAGATCTGCGTGATCGTTGATGCGACCTCCACCGCTGTGATGCGCCCTGACCGATCAAAGGCCAACTGACCGGCAAAATAGCAGCTCATCTGAATCATACACCGTTACGCCGCTGACAGAGTGCTGTGATGCTATGTCCCAAGTTTGTGCAATGCTGTATTTTGGAACTGAAACAATGGCCACAAAAGTGCAAATGATCGCAATTACAACCGAGTTGGTTACGGACATTTTCTACAACCTTAGCATGATTGAGCATGTTAAAACCCAATCCTATTACGAGGTTTGAATGTCTAAGCTTGCCGTTATTCAAATTTGATCACGACTGGTGCTTTCGAGATACACAGCGAACAGACTACAATGCGCCTTCGTCGCCAAGGAACTCGATACCAGCTGTCGTGCCATCACTGTAGGCAATGCAATTCCACGGAGCGCGATCCTCACCAACGCCTACAGTGACTTGTGTTCCCGCCTCGCTAAACGCGGATGAGAGCACCACGACTTGCGAATTGTTCGTCGTGTTGGCTACATCCCGTAAACATGCCTGCTGAGCGGGCGTGAGCTCGGCGGACGCGCTGGACGTACTCGTGTCGTCGCAGGCTGCAAGCAATGCGAAACATGTCACGCCTGCAATCATAACCTTCTTGTTAGTCATTTTTTTCTCCCTCAGGTTCCTTTGAAATTAGTGAAATTGGATGCGCATGTTTGAAGCTTTGGCGTCTGTGCAGCCAACAGAACACACCTCGATCCTTTGACTACCTTTCCCAAAAACTTGCCGCGGGGGGCTTGTGGGGCAGAACGACATTACGTTGACTACCGAGGCCGCCAACAACGTGTGATGGCCGTATGACGTCACTGGTAAAAGCTAGAGCGAACTTGGGAGAGAGGGCGAGTACGTTAAGTCTGAGCATCGTGTTCTCCCAAGCCGGATTATTGTGAAGTGCCTTCCGACCGCCGGCACTCACTCCAGCAGTCGGAAGGACCCGGTAGATCGGGCGACAGCGACAACAACGGAGGTAAAAAAAGTTGTGTCGAATTCGTATGTTCGAATATATTTTTTCATAAATCAATACTTTTTCCGCGCGTAAACTTCTTTACGCTCTCGTACGATAGGCTTCTGCTTTCAAACAAAAAGGTAAGTGGGAGCGTCCATAAGGGCGAATGTGATCTTTTGGCTCGGCGAGGCGTTCTGAGGCCGCACAGAAACTGAAAAAGGATTGAAAGATGGGATTTGGTGAAGCCGTTAAAACGTGTTTCTCGAAGTACTTCCAGTTCTCCGGCCGGGCTTTACGCTCAGAATATTGGTGGTTCTTCTTGTTTGTGGTTGTCGTGAGTGCTGGTTTAGCTGTGCTGGATACGATCATATTCGGGACCAACCC
>NZ_JBXWND010000020.1:0-45113 GCF_059610185.1 Ruegeria sp. YTSA108
CACCAATACCGGACAGTTTCGTGGCTCACGTCGATGCCTCGTTCATGCAGCAGATCTTCGACATTCCGAAGCGAGAGCGGAAATCGAATATACAGCATCACAGCAAGGCGGATGATCTCGGGACTGGTCTTGAAGTTTTTAAAAGAGGCAGGTTTGGTCATGTGCAAAAACTACGCAACCGCCCTGCCCCGCTCAAGCAAAGTTCTTCTGACAAGACCTGCAAGGGGTGTCACTTCACTCCCGCGAAGAGTATTTGTTTCTTGCGATCTGCATCCCTTTGACACAAATCGAAATCGTTCTCATGCAAAAAACCCTGAGGGGAGGGCGCAACTAAAAAATGCCCATAATCATCTCGGCCTGCGACTAGCGCAACCAAAGTCTTCACGCCGTTTTGCTGTTTCATTGAGGGCTTTATGAAACGCAACGCCGCACCAATGCGTCTATCGTCTGTGTTATTGGGCCCTGATGCGTGAAAGAGATGCCCGTGATGCATGGATGCCTGCCCCGCACGCAATTCGGCAGCGACCGCATCTTTTTCCTTCACATCGACTGCGATTTCCTGCCCTCGTGACAACAGGTTGTTTTCGCTGAAGGTGTCCACGTGAGGCACGATACGGCTTTTATGGCTGCCAGGAACAAACCTCATACACCCGCTTTGCTCAGACGCTTCTGAAATCGCAACCCAACAGGTTACCTCTTCAGCATCATCCAAACCCCAATAGGTCAAGTCTTGGTGCCACGAGACTATCTTTGATGATCGCGCTTCTTTTACGAAAAGTGCTCCGCTCCAAACCATGAGGTCCGGCCCTAACACTGTTGAAGCAGCCTCAATCAGCTTCGGATGGCGAAGAAGTGCATCGAATGATGGTATTAGCCTGTCCGGATAAGAATATAGAAGCTTGAGTTTCTCCGGGTCGTCTCTGAGAATGCGCTCTGCTTTCTCAAAACCATCGCGCAGCGTTTGGACCTCGGAAGCTGTCAGGATATCCAGCGGCGCTACGAAACCGTCTCTTTCATAAGCCTTTGCAGTATCACGCATTCGTCTATCCATCGTCATTTTCCGGAAACGTTAACTGTACCTTCATTGATTGGCTTCGATCAGACGCGACCTCAAAGGCAGTGACAACCTCGCCAACTTCGAAGGAATGCGTCACCAACTGGTCGACGTTTATTAGTCCGCTTCTCATCATCTCGACCGCGACTGAGAACTCGGAATGGAAACGGAAAGACCCGCGAAGCACTATCTCTTTTGAAGTCAACGCTTGCATCGGCACTGTCATATCTCCGCCCAGACCAAGCTGAACCAATGTTCCACCCGGTCGCAAGCATGCGACTCCAGAAGCCAGAGCAGATTGAGCCCCGGAACACTCCAGTTGGACATCAATCTGGCCCTTGTCCTTTTCAAACGTCTCCAGTTTTTGCGGATCGGCGTAAGTGTTGATGGCATCGTCTGCCCCGCATTCACGCGCCAAAGCGAGGGTCTGGTCCGAGATATCGGTCGCCACTATTCTGGCCGCCCCTGAACGACGTGCTGCCAAGATCGTGAGGCAGCCGATCGGACCGCATCCCGTGATAAGTACAGTTTTACCTAAGAGGCTCCCAGCTTGTTTAATCGCGTGCAAACAGACCGCCAGAGGTTCGGCCATAGCGGCCTGCGCGGGGCTCAACCCATCTGCCGGAACACATTGACCTGCTTTTGCCACGAGTTTGCTTTGAAAAGCGCCTTGGATATGCGGGAACGGCATCGCGCTGCCATAGAACTTCATATCAAGACAGTGGTTTTGCTGCCTGTTCAGACAATAAATGCAGGCTTGGCAAGGGCGGGATGGAGAAACTGCAACGAGTTGACCTGAGTGCACCCCCTGCACACTTGACCCAACTTTCACGATTTCCCCGGCGACTTCGTGTCCAAGTACCATCGGTTGACGCAACTTTATCGCACCGAAACCACCGTGGTTGTAGTAATGCAGGTCAGATCCGCAAATCCCACCCGCGCGCATGGCAATCAAGACTTCGTCTGGCCCCACATCGTGTACGTCTCGGTTTTCCAACCTCAGATCTTTTGCGGCATGGATAACAACAGCAACACTGGCCGAAGACATTGCACAGACTCCCTATACAGATTGCCAAAAGATACGGATAGTCGGTGCTGACAACCAAGGGGTTTTTGCATGACGCTTGAAATGTTCAACCTAAAGGGAACACGCGCACTAGTAACAGGCTCTAGCCAAGGCATTGGATTTGCGTTGGCCCGTGGCTTGGCTGCCGCCGGTGCTCAGGTCGTTTTGAACGGGCGCGACACCGCGAAGCTAGCGGCAGCAGCATCCGAGTTGAGGGAAACAGGCGCCTCGGTACGTGAACTTTCGTTCGATGTAACCGATCATGAAGGTGTCCGATCTGCCGTGGACAACTTTGAAGAGTACGCCGGCCCCATAGACATCCTGATAAACAACGCCGGAATGCAACACAGGACGGAGTTACAGGATTTCCCCGCTGAAGCGTTCGAGCGCCTACTACAGACAAATGTTGCGTCCGTCTTTCACGTCGGTCAGGCTGTGGCACGGCACATGATTGAAAGAAAGTCAGGCAAGATCATTAACATTGCTTCGGTTCAATCCGCATTAGCAAGACCGGGTATTGCGCCTTACACGGCGACAAAAGGCGCCGTGACCAACCTTACAAAGGGAATGGCAACTGATTGGGCTAAATATGGTCTAAACTGCAATGCCATTGCGCCTGGATATTTCGATACACCTTTGAACGCCGCATTGGTTGCTGACCCAGAGTTCAGTGCATGGCTTGAGAAACGCACCCCAGCCGGTCGCTGGGGCAATGTAGAAGAACTTGTCGGCGCCGCCATATTCCTTGCCTCCCCTGCATCCAGTTTCGTCAATGGACATACTCTCTACGTTGATGGCGGAATAACGGCGTCACTTTGATTTGTGTCTTTCAACCGTCTGCTAGGTACGACTGACGCAGGTTTCGTTTAAAGCACCGACGCCAAAGCAATCACCACAACAACCATCAATGAAGCCGCCATCGCAAAGTTGATCCTTTGATGTGAACTCTCACTTAAATCAAGGCTGCCCAGCTTTGCGCCAGCACCCAGCCAGATCATGTGAACTGGCACCCAAATCATATTGAATACTACGATTTTTATGACGACCTCCCAAACGGGCGCATCGGGCATAAAGGCAAACCCTGAAAACAATGCAGTGCCGACCACGTAAGCCTTGGGATTAATGAACTGAAGTGTCAGCCCGTTCGCAAAACCAAGTGGCGAGACCGCGGGGGAAAACCCGACCTTTGAGCCAGCGCTTGCAATACGCCAGGCGAGAAATCCCAAATACCCGACAGAGGCAAATAGCAGCAAAGTTCTAAGTACCGGTATAGCCAAAGCTACTGCAGCGACTCCAGAAACAACCAACATCATGTTGATGAACCCGCCCAGCATCAAACCGGCCACAAAAGCGAGCCCAGCTCGAAAACCAAATGCTGATCCAATACCCGCAGTTGTCAAAACACCTGGGCCAGGCGTAATCAACAGAAAGAAAACCGCAACGGCAAATTCAAACACTGTTCAGATTGGCCTTTTACAGATCTCTGCATTCCGGCACAGCTGTGATCACCGATCCGTCCTTAAGGTGTTGCAGGAGATTGTCGACAGTTAGGTCACCCATAGCTGCACGCGTCTCAATAGTCGCGCTACCAGCGTGAGGGAGCAGAACGACATTGGACAGCTCGCGCAATGCTTTTGGAACACGCGGTTCGTCCTCGAAAACATCAAGCCCTGCCCACCCGAGCTCACCGTTTTGCAATGCATTAATGAGGGCAGTTTCGTCGACGATCGAACCTCGACTAACGTTTATCAGAGTGCCGCCTGCCCCCAACGCGTGCAGCACCTCAGCGTTGACCAGCTTGTTGGTCGAAGGACCGCCGGGCGTGATGCATATGAGGACGTCCACATGTTCTGCCATTTCAACCAAATTGTCGAAATACGGGTACGGGACATCCTTTTGATTGCGGGTGTGATAAGAAATTTCGGGGGCCCACGGCTCCAACTTATCAACGATCGCCTGACCAATGCGACCAAGACCAAGAATGCCTATCTTTTGATTGTCCGCTGATCGCGTCAAAGGGGCATTACCTTCAGCTTCCCACCGTCCGGACCGAACGTAATCATCGTCACGTATGAGCTCTCGATAACATGACAGAAACAGCAGAACGGCGGTGGTTGCGACTTCTTTGTTCAAAACATTGGGTGTGTGCGTAACAACAATCCCACGCTCAACCGCAGCATTTGCGTCGACAGCGTCGTAACCGACCCCATAGACACTGATCATCTTCAGGTTACTGAGTGATGTCATCAGGTCATGGGGAACACCATCATGTCCGTTCGTTACAATATGCGTAACACTTTCAGCGTTGAAATTGTCCAATTGATGAATGTCGAACGCTGCGGACAGGCGCTCTCGCATCCGTTCTGTGATCCCTCCGATTTGCAATAAGTCAGTCATCTTGACCGACCTTTTGCCGCTGAACACCAAGCCCATCGATGCGAAGCTCCATGACGTCGCCTTTTTTTAGGTAAACTGGTTTCGGTTTGATCCCCATTCCGACACCGGGCGGTGTTCCAGTTGAAATGACGTCACCGGGGTGCAATGTGAAAAGTTGACTTAGATGCTCAATGATCTCGGCAACCGAAAAAATCATCGTAGCAGTATTCCCGGTTTGCATGCGCTGACCGTTTACATCCAGTGACATACCAAGACTTTGAGGATCAGGCACTTCATCCCGGGTCACTAGCCACGGGCCGGTAGGGCCAAATGTGTCGCACGATTTTCCTTTGGTCCATTGACCGGTCAGTTGAGTTTGAAAATGCCTTTCCGACACGTCATTTACGATGCAATAGCCCGCAACATATTCGAGTGCGTCGGCCTTGGAAACGTATTTGGCTGTTTTGCCTATGACGACGCCCAGTTCGCATTCCCAGTCGGTGTGTGTAGATCCCCGCGGCATGACAACCTCGTCATATGCCCCAATGACCGCAGAGTTAGCCTTGAAAAAAAGGATCGGATGCTCGGGAATATCTGCGCCGGTTTCTGCAGCATGGTCCGAGTAGTTCAAACCGATGCAAAGAAATTTACCGATGTCGCCGACACACGGTGCGATACGAGGATCACCCTCCACAATTGGCAGGTTACTCGGATCTAATGAGCGCAGACTATCAAGAGTTCCGTCATCTAAAATCTCGCCGGTGATATCATTGATGTGAGCGGACAGATCCCGCAAATGCCCCTCAGAGTCGACCAGGGCAGGCTTTTCCGAGCCCTCGGCTCCGTAACGAACAAGTTTCATTTCTTTTCCTTTTAGTGATTGTCGCGTGGCATGAAGCCTCGCGCAATATCGCGGTAGTTTTCTGCACCTTTGAGCGTCATACCGCGATCCAACCGATCTACTTTTTCGCGGAATATTTCCTGCCACGGGGATTGGTTGGGCGGCATTGAATACCCACCTTTTGCCTCCAGATCGCGGGCGCGTTCATGCAGTTCTTCAAGCGAAACCAGCATATCTGCTGTGCCTTTGCCTAGATCGATGCGCAGTCGGTCGCCAGTTCGCACCAAGGCCAACCCACCGCCCTCTGCTGCTTCGGGTGAAGCATTCAGGATAGACGGGCTTCCTGATGTGCCGGATTGCCGGCCATCACCGATGCAAGGAAGAGCTTCGATGCCTTGTTTCAACAAATATGCAGGTGGACGCATGTTCACGACCTCTGCGGCACCTGGGTACCCTCTTGGTCCTGCTCCGCGCATAATCAGAATACAGTTTGCGTCTATTTTTTCTGCGGGATCATCGATCCGATGGTGAAAATCCTCGGGCCCATCAAACACAACCGCCCTGCCCTCAAACGCATTTGGATCATCCGGGTTCGACAGGTAGGTCTCTCGAAATGCCTTTGAGATCACAGATGTCTTCATAATCGCACTCTCGAACAGGTTGCCCGAGAGATTGATGAACCCCGCCTGTTGCTTAACTGGGCTACTGACAGGCTTGATTACGTCGCTATTCTGAGACCGGCGCGTCGAGCAGTTATTGCCCATCGTCTTACCGTTCACCGTTATCGCATCGGGATGCGGCAGCAATCCAGCATCAAGAAGCTCTCCGACAACGGCGGGTACACCTCCGGCCTGTTGGTAATCTTCGCCCAGATACTCACCCGCTGGCTGCATGTTAACCAACAGAGGAACGTCGTGGCCAAGTTTCTGCCAGTCATCGTTGGTCAACGGAACACCAAGGTGCCGAGCGATCGCATTCAGGTGGATCGGCGCGTTCGTCGATCCGCCAATCGCAGAGTTGATAACAATCGCATTCTCAAAAGCCTGACGTGTCATCACATCGCTGGGGCGTAAATCCTCCCAGACCATGTCCACAATGCGTCTACCTGTTTCATAACTGATTTGACCGCGCTCTCGATACGGGGCAGGTATGGCTGCTGATCCCGGCAATTGCATTCCCAAGGCTTCAGCAAGCGAATTCATGGTCGTTGCTGTCCCCATCGTATTGCAATAACCCACCGAAGGTGCCGCGGCGGCTGCGATCTCCATGAACTCATCGGTGTCGATTTCATCAGCCGCAAGGTCTTCGCGCGCTTTCCAAATAACCGTTCCTGATCCGGCGCGCTCACCTTTCCACCAGCCGTTGAGCATTGGGCCGACCGACAGCGCAATCGCTGGGATGTTGACGGTCGCAGCGGCCATAAGAAGAGCGGGCGTTGTCTTGTCGCAACCAATGTTCAGAACAACGCCATCAATCGGGTACCCGAATAGACTCTCAACGAGGGACAGATAAGCTAGATTGCGGTCGAGAGAGGCCGTTGGCCGTTTACCGGTCTCTTGTATCGGGTGGACTGGTATTTCGATGCACGTTCCCCCGGCAGCGATGATTCCGTCGCGAACGCGTTTGGACAACTCGATATGATGCCGGTTGCAGGGGCTCAAATCACTCCCGGTCTGAGCAATCCCAATGATCGGCTTGCCTGATTGCAGTTCTGCGCGGGTCAACCCGTAATTCAGGTATCTTTCTAGATACAATGCCGTCATCTCAAGGTTCTCAGAATTCATGAACCACTTGCGAGATCGCAGATCATTTTTTGATATTTTAGTCATTGGCCTGACCATCCCCCGTCAATTATGTGCGTGTGTCCCGTGGTGAATGCACTTTCATCGCTCGCCAGATAGACGACCAATGCAGCAATCTCTTCTGCCTTCGCTACACGCCCCATAGGCTGACGCGCCACAAATTGTGCAAGGGCTTCTTCTCTGCTGCCCAGTTGCTCTCCCAACGCATCTACGCGGTCACGCCAACTGGGACTGTCGACTGTTCCCGGACAAATGCAATTGCACCGAATTCCTTGTGTTATGAAGTCCACGGCTACTGATTTAGTCAGCCCAACAACAGCAGCCTTTGTCGTTCCATATACACAACGATTTGGCGCACCGATTATGGAACCCAGTGCGGAAGACATATTGATTATCGAGCCTCCTCCGCGCTCTAGCATCCCCGGCAATACAGCCTTTGTCGTGCGCACCATTGAGCGCACATTAAGGTCCATGGCGAAGTCCCATTCTTCATCGGTCGCATCCAGAATCGTTCCGTGATGCACGAACCCGGCGCAGTTGAACAAAACGTCCGGCTTCGCTCGCGCGACCCCATGATGAATACTGTCATTATTCGTCACATCCATCTCGAAAATTTCGAGATTTTCGTGATTCTGATCGCGAATCAAATTTAAACTTCCAGGGTTAATATCCGTCGCATAGACTTTCGCACCCTCTCTTGCCATCGCAATTACGCTTGCAAGTCCGATCCCTTGCGCGGCGGCTGTGACCAGGACGTTTTTTCCCTTAAGTCTCTCTGACATATATATTTTCCGACCCTAAAAGTGGCGACTGGACAAGTGTTACTTCGTCCCACAGATCAACCGAGAAGCAGAGAAACCTTGGCGGATTTGCAACGACTTCTGGCATGTGGGCCCAGAGCCGTTAGCGTATGACAGAGATTTTGGTTTGGCCATAACCATGCGTGGCGCACCTTCGGAAGGACAGAGGATTATGAGCAAGCAGTTCAAAGTAGCTCTATTGGGAACCGGCCTGATGGGCGCTCCTATGGCGAGGAATATTTTGCGCGCCGAATTTCCGCTAACCGTATGGAACCGCAGCTTGAAAAAGGCAAAACCGTTGACGGCAGAAGGCGCGACATTGGCGGAAACTGCCCCGCTGGCGGTTTCGGGTGCAGACGTAATAGTAACCATGCTGTCGGATGGGTACGCGACCGGCGCGCTACTTTCTGACGAGGCTTTCCGCGAACAACTCAAACCGGGGATGATCTGGATTGATATGTCCAGCGCTAAACCCGAACACGCCAGAGAGCAATCCGCGCAATTATCCTCGATGGGGGTGCAGCATCTGGACGCCCCGGTTTCCGGTGGCACCAAAGGTGCCGAAGCTGGCACCCTTGCGATCATGGTCGGTGGTGATAAGGACGTTATGGAGCGCGTGCGACCGGTTCTGACAGCAATAGGCCGGCCTGTGCATGTTGGCCCAAGTGGTTCCGGTCAATTGTGCAAATTGGCCAATCAAACAATTGTCGCTGTGACAATATCTGCTGTCGCCGAAGCGACACTACTGGCTCAGCAAGGCGGTGCAGACCCAACCGCGTTGAGGGCCGCGCTGAAGGGGGGCTTTGCGGATAGCATTATTTTGCAACAACATGGCGAACGCATGTCTGACGGAAATTTTGTACCCGGAGGTTTGTCTAAGTTTCAAATAAAGGATTTGGACAACACACTAGAGGAAGCGCGCAGCCTTCGCGTTGAGCTACCCAGCACCCAATCTGTGCGCGACCGTTTCGAATATTTGATAAACGAAATGGATGGGGCTGAGCTGGATCATTCGGCCTTGTATTTGGAACTTAAAAAACGGAACGGGATGCTGTGACGAGGATCCTTGTGTTAGGCGGTGGAGGAATGCTGGGCCAGAAACTGGCTCATGGAATTTCGACCCAAGAAACTTTTGGACCAGAAGCCCAAATCTCACTGTTCGATCTCTCGTTCCCGCTCGACAGTGCGCCAGGTAAGCAAATTGTGGGGAACTTGACTGCGCCAGGCATCGCCAAGTCTGTTGCAGCTCAGCGCCCGGTCGTCATATTCCACCTTGCAGCTATCGTTTCAGGCCAAGCTGAGAAAGACTTTGCGTTGGGCTGGGATGTCAACCTTATGGCGACCTGGGCACTGCTGAATGCACTCAGAGATGAACACGCAGCATCAGGAGGCGAGTACACGCCTCGTCTGGTTTTTGCCTCGTCCATAGCAGTTTTCGGAGCACCGTTCCCTGAAAAGATTGGCGATGAGTTCCTCTCGGCACCTTTGACCAGTTACGGAGCGCAGAAAGCAGCGTCTGAGTTGATGATCACGGATTTCAGCAGGAAAGGATACATCGACGGTATTTCCTTGCGCTTGCCCACTTTGTGTGTACGCCCGGGCAAGGCCAACGCTGCCGCTTCTTCCTTCTTTTCAGGTATAATCCGAGAGCCACTGAATGGAGATGAGGCTGTCTTACCAGTTGCCGTAACTGTTCGCCACTGGCACGCCAGCCCCCGCGCCGCTGCGACTTTTTTGACCCATGCAGCAACACTGGACACGCAGCTTTTGAATGACAGACGCGCATTAAACATGCCGGGCGTAAGTTGCACCGTCGCCGAACAAATCGAAGCGCTGCGCGATGTGGCCGGTCAAGATGCAGTTGGCCTCATCAGGCGAGAACCCGACGAGGCAATCGAACGAATAGTCAAGAATTGGCCGCGCGACTTTCAAACAGATCGCGCTCGAGAGTTGGGGTTCAAGGCGGAATCAAGCTTCGACGAAATCATTCAGGTGTATTTGGAAGACGATTTTCGGCTTTAGTCGCCCATCGTCTTTCCAGTTAGGTGGCGTTTCAGATGATCGTGAATCTTTTCTCGTGTTAACTGCTCATCCCCTGACAATGCTGCTTCAAGTATATCGGCATGGTGTCTTATGTTTTGAGAAATGAACTCAAAGTTCCGATCTGCCACCATCAATTGCTGTCTGAATTGCGCGTAAGCTCGGCTATGCATTTGTTTTAAGGTTTCCGAGCCACAGGCAGAAATAAGCGTTTGGTGAAACTCCTTCTCCGAGGCAAACCATATCTCGATAAGGCCGCTCGGGTCGTCTGTGGAGTGTATGCGTTTTTCGATATGGCTAAGTTTGTGATGAGCGGCCGTCAATCTTGCTTCCCAATCCACTCCGCCATTGCGGATCGACATCGCAGTGCCTTCGGCCTCCAACAAAACACGGACGTGTGTCAATTCGATAAGCTTCTGCGGCGAACGCATCGGCACGCGGAAACCTTTTTGTTCCTGAAAGTCCACCAATCCAACAGCGGCCAAACGAAAAAGGACTTCCCGAACCGCACTCGCAGAACAGCCATACTCATTACGAAGTTCTTCGGCTCTCACCTTGGCTCCATGCTCAAATCCATTAGAGATTAGGCGCATTTTAAGGTCTTGATAAATATCGATTTCTTCTTTCATCCAGGTATGCGCCTTCAATTTTTGTCCAAGTAGCGTCGTAAGCAATTTTTCGAATTTATGCAATAATCTCGAAATTTTTAGAAATTTCAAATTTTTCTTGTTGCATTCGATTCGTCGGCTTAACGTCTATCTGCGTGACAGCAGCGGAGGCGACAAGATCTCCCACTAAGCGCAATGCTCAACGTCTGGGAGGACACCATGAAAATAGTCAAGACAGCGGCCGTGGCGGCCGTAGCCACGACAATGGCAGCCGGTTTCGCGATGGCTGAAACAACGAAACTTAGAATTCAAACCCATTTTTCGCCCGAAACTCTTTCTGGTCAGATGGCTGCAAAATTCGTTGAAGACATTCAGGAGATGTCGAACGGCGAAATCGAAGTTGAAATGTTCTATTCCTCTTCAGTGGTCAAATCAGTTGAAACCTTCGATGCCGCTGCTACGGGAATTCTGGACTGCGACATGACGGGCGGCGGCTATCAGACCGGTAAAAATCCGGCCTTCCAGTTTGCGGGCGACCTGCTCGGCGGGTATCAGAACCCATATCAGCAAATGGCTTGGCTTCTTCATGGCGGCGGAAGAGAAGCTGTGAATGATCTATACAACGGCTACGACATGGAGTTCATCGGATGGTGGATTCCCGGGCCGGAGTCGCTTTCTTCGACCAAACCGATTGCAAAAGTGGACGACTTCAAAGATTGGAAATTCCGCTCCCCTCCAGGCCTTGCGACCAAAGTGTTCGCGGAACTTGGTGCTTCTCCGATCGTTATGGACTTCAACGAAATCTTTACGGCTTTGGAAACCGGTATCATTGATGGCGCGGATGCCGCGAACCTGACTAACAACGTGGGACTGGGTCTGTACGAGATCGCAGGTCACACAAACTATCCCGGTTTTCACTCGATGCCGGCAGATCACCTAGCCTGTCGCAAAGAAGTTTGGGAAGCTATGCCTGCGCACCACAAGAAGATCATGGAAGTCGCAATGGATAGCTTGGCATTGCACAATGCCACAATCAATGAAGTGCAGAACGCTCAGACTGCAAAAGACCTGAAAGCAAAAGGTGTTCAGTTGTACGAATGGTCGCCTGAAGACCTGGCAGCGTATCGCGCGGCCGTTCAGGTCGGTTGGACTGAATTCGCGACGACCCCTGAGGCACAGGCGCTTTTGGAAAGCCACATCAACTTCCTGCGTGACCTGGGAGCAATGCAGTAGTCAGGCTTCGACCGAATTACGACGCACGGAGAGGCCGCACTAGCGGCCCCTCCGGATTGGCGCCGGGATCCAGAACTTCATGAAAATCAACAGAATAATAAGTCACATACTGCAGTACGACATGCCGGAAGTTCTGGGCTACTCGCAACAGTATTATGACAAGCGTACAACCCATCTGGTCGAGATTCAGACAGATGAAGGGGTAACCGGTTGGGGGGAGTGTTTTGGTCCCGGAAACGTAGCCATTGCCAACAAGTCTATCGTAGAAAAGGTAATCCAACCATTGGTCCTTGGCATGGACCCTTTGGACAAAGACGTGATCTGGCACAAGGTGTACAACCTTCTGCGAGACCATGGCCAAAGCGGAATGCCAATACAGGCTTTGTCCGGTGTGGACATCGCACTTTGGGATATCACCGGCAAAATCTCTGGCCTCCCCCTCCATAAGCTTGTCGGCGGCGCGCATCGCACAAGCGTTCCTTGCTACGGCTACGGCATGATGCTTCGGGATGAACCGATTTCTAGTCTGGCCAGCCGTTTTGAGGAGGAAGCCGCAAAGATCAAAGAAATGGGATTTACCGCCACCAAAATGAAAACGGGCTTTGGCCCGAAGCCTGATGTGAAGCTGTGCGAAGCAGTTCGACGCGGAGTTGGTGACGACTTTCCTTATATGGTCGATGCAAA
This sequence comes from Ruegeria sp. YTSA108, assembly GCF_059610185.1. Lineage (NCBI taxonomy): Bacteria > Pseudomonadati > Pseudomonadota > Alphaproteobacteria > Rhodobacterales > Roseobacteraceae > Ruegeria > Ruegeria sp. YTSA108. The sequence continues at coordinate 12,505 of NZ_JBXWND010000020.1, forward strand.
CCATGCTTATACGACTTCGGACGCATTTTTTGTCGGTCGGGCGTTGGAAGAACTGGACGTATATTGGTTCGAAGAACCTGTCGCGCCAGAAGACATTGACGGGTACCGCGAATTGCGCACTTCGCTGAAAGTCAACATCTCGGGCGGGGAGGCAGTTTTCAATCGCTGGGCTTGGCGCAATCTTCTTGAAAATCGCGGCATCGATATAGCGCAGCCAGAAGTATGCGCTTTGGGCGGTGTTTCAGAGTATCTCAGGATTCTAGCACTATGCCACGCACATTTCACTCCGGTCGTAAATCACGTCTGGGGTAGCGCCATCGCTGTCGCGACTAATCTGCATTTACTGGCGGCCATGCCCCCAATTCCAGGCGGCTTGCATCCTTGGGAACCGATGCTGGAGTTCGATACGACGGACAACAAGTTTCGGGACGATCTGCTGACCGTACCGCTGGAAATTCAAAATCAGGTCAAGGCCAACAACGGCCGTGTCATGATCCCGACTGGCCCCGGACTGGGGGTCGAGCCGGATCGAGACTTTATCGATCACTACAGGATCGAAGGATAGGGACGAGGGTTACGCGATGCACAAGAATTCAGGCGGACCAATTGAATGGCTCATACCGTTGGCCTTCGTCGCGACTGCCAGTTGGCTTGTTTGGCATCTCCCGGCATTCCTATTGGATTGGCTGCCTTACACCTCTGAATCCCTCAAAAGCCAGGTAACGGAAATATATCTGCGCAGCGACGTCACGCCCGAATTACCTGGCGTGTTCGGGGGGTATGTCGACATCATCGACATGGCCGCGCTCGTCCTTCTACCGTTTCTTGCAGTGTTTGGCACCAAGACCGTGCGCCCAGCGACAATGGAGTTCGAAGGCTCGACGGTTATGGATCGTTTCGCCCTGTTCATAGGCCGAGTTACCATGATGATGATCGCAATCATGACTGTCGTCATGCTCTACGAAGTCTTCATGCGTTATATCCTGGAAAAGCCGACCGAGTGGGCCAACGAAATGACACTCTGGTTCGCCAGCTTTGTGTTTTTGATGTCTGGCTACTACGCCATGCAACAACGCAGTCACATTCGAATATTCCTGCTGTACGACGCAGTTCCACGTTGGCTTCAGCGTGTTTTTGATACGGTTTCGACAATCCTGATCGTACTGTTTGCCTTCTTTCTGGTCTACGGCAGCTACAAACAGGTGTTCGTCAACAAGCTCTATAAATGGGAGCTTTATGGCTCCGCCTTCAATCCTCCGATCCCGGCGACGTTGCAGCCGATGGTGCTGATCGTGATTACGCTCGTCGCAATGCAAGCAATTTTGAACTTGATCGCGGATTGGAACAAAGAACCGGAAATCCACACAGATGAACCGGACGAAGACGAAATTGAAATGATCAAACGAGCGGTGGGACAAGACTGATGGATATTGGAACAATCTCACTCATCCTGATGGTCGCCCTGATCGTGCTTCTGGCGATCGGAATGCCCTTGGGTCTGGCCTCGGCTTCTCTTGCTGTTCTGGTTCTGGTCCTGAAGTTTGAACCGACACTGCTTTTGAACCCGTTTTCATTCGGCGACGGGGTTCTCACCGGTCGGCCAGGCACTGGGCCGCTCTATATCCTGGCGCAGAAGATATACGGGCTCTTAACGGACTACGTGCTCATATCAGTTCCATTGTTTATCTTCATGGCGTCGCTGCTAGAGCGGTCCGGGATCGCGCGGGACATGTATTCGTCGTTGAATGTCTGGCTGTCCAGAACACGCGGCGGCATCGCAATCGTGACCTCGATCATGGCGGTGATCATGGCGGCCATGTCCGGCATCATCGGCGGTGAGGTTGTCCTGCTGGGCCTTATCGCCCTGCCCCAGATGCTGCGCCTCGGCTACGATCAGAATCTCGCGATCGGCGTCATCTGCGCCTCGGGGTCGCTTGGCACTATGATCCCTCCCTCGATCGTTCTGATCATCTATGGGCTGATCACCGAAACCTCGATCAAGTCGCTGTTCACCGCGTCTTTCATTCCCGGCTTCATGTTGGCCTCAATGATCATCCTGTACATCATCATCCGCACGCAGTTGAATCCTCATCACGCTCCGCTGCCGGAGCCGGACCCGAACGACCCCGAACCGGCTGAAAAACGCAAACTGTTTGGGGCTTTCATGAGCATCGTCGTCGCCGGATTTTCCACCGTTCTGTTTATCCGGGCTGCGTTCTTCGAGCTTTCCGGATCAAACGCTGCCAGCCAGGGTGAACCAGCGCGGCTGGGGACAGCTGACTACCTGCCCTGGTTTGCCGGCATCACGATCGTCGCCCTACTGCTGATCTTCTTCGTCTTTGGCAGAGAGCGCGCCAAAATAGGGTGGGAAATGGGCAAAGGCCTCGTTGCACCGCTGGTCGTCATCGGCGTCGTTCTCGGCTCGATCTATGGCGGGATCACAGGCATCACCGAGGCAGCAGGCATGGGCGCCTTCGCCGTCCTGATCATCGCTATCCTGCGGGGCGAGGGATCGTTTGAGCTGGTTTGGGACAGCTTGATGCGGACGTTAAAATCCACAGGTACCATTATCTGGGTTACGATCGGGGCCGCCGCGCTGGCGGGTGCCTACACCATTGCTGGCGGGCCCCAATACGTGGCCGACCTGATCGTCGGCCAGGAGCTGCCGACCATGCTGGTCATTCTGGTGATGATGCTGATCTTGCTGTTCATGGGCGCATTCATGGATTGGGTCGGCATCGTTCTGTTGATCATTCCGGTCTTTTTACCGATCGTCCTGCGCCTTCCCATTGAGGAAATCGGGGTCTTTGGCCAGCTAGAGCCGAGTCATGTCGCCATCTGGTTCGGCGTCGTGTTCTGTATGAACATGCAGGTCAGCTTCCTCTCGCCACCTTTCGGACCGGCCGCGTTCTACCTGAAGTCGGTAGCCCCGCCGCATATCAGCCTGACGGATATCTTCCGCGGCTTCCTGCCATTCATCGGGATCCAGTTGCTGGCGCTTTCCGTTCTTCTGATCTGGCCGGGCATCATCGCGCTGCTGTTGTGAGGTTGCACCCATGCTGACACAAGATCAGATTGGCAAGTTCCGGACGGACGGATACCTCGTGGTCGAGGATGTAATTCCCGGCGATGTCCTGGATCGGGTACAGGCCGAATACTCGGATGTCCTGAACCGGCTCTATGACGGTTGGTACAACAAAGGGCTGGTCAAGAACGAGCCGTCGAGAATGACCTTCTGGGACAAACTTCTGTCCGCCTATCAGGCCGGTTGCGACTATTTCCAGCCGCTGGACATCTCGCTGCCCGGTGATCGGATCATGGCGGACACACCGTTACATATTGGGCCCGCAGTGTTCGACTTGCTGACGGCCCAGCCCATGCTTGACGTTGTCGAGCAGTTGATCGGGCCAGAGTTGGTCAGCAATCCGATCCAGCACGTTCGGCTGAAGCCCCCTGCCCTTAAGCTGTGCAAGGACGAGGTGCGCGCGCATATCACCGCAACGGACTGGCATCAGGACCGGGCGGTTGCGTTGGAGGATGCGGACCAGACCGACATGGTCACGGTTTGGATTGCCGTCAACGATGCAACGGTTGAAAACGGCTGCTTGCAAGTGCTGCCAAAGGCACAAGACCAATCAATCCTGCCGCATTGCGCGCGGACACAGACAGGCATTGCCGACGGGTTCATTGACGAAGGCCGAGCCGTGCCCCTTCCTGTCAAGGCAGGCGGGATCATCCTGTTTCACCCTCTGACGCCACATGCTTCGCTGGTCAATGAAACGGACCGGTTCCGCTGGTCGTTCGACATCCGCTTCAGTGCGACAGGCCAACCCACCGGTCGAGATCATTTCCCCAGCTTCATCGCGAGGTCCAGATCGCACCCCGAAACCGAGCTGCGAGATTGGCGCGTCTGCAAGTCCAATTGGGAAGCGGCACGAGCAAGGCTGTCCGGACAGCCGCATATAGATATTCACCGGTGGACATCGGACTCGCCGTTCTGCGCCTAGCTGCTGCCGCCAAGAAAGCTGATTATGACTTTTGTACGTTTAGATCGAATGGATAGCGTGGTGGTTGCAACTCGGCCGCTGGAGGCCGGTAGTATGGTCGAAGATGTCTCGACCAATGCGCGCATCCCTTCGGGACACAAGGTCGCCACGCGTATGCTTGCACCCGGTGATCCGGTCAGAAAATACGCCCAGATTATCGGTTACGCCACCCAACGGATCGAACCTGGCGACCATGTGCACACCCACAATATCGAGTTCCGTAATACCAGCGTGGACTACGAGTTTGCGACGGACCACCGGCCCATGAAACCCGCCACCTCGGTCGATACGTTCATGGGCTACCACCGGGACAACGGTCGGTTCGGTACGCGCAATTACATCGCGGTTCTGACCACCGTGAACTGTTCGGCGACTGCGGCCCGCATGATTGCCAACCACTTCACACCGGACAAGCTGGCAGAGTTTCCGAACGTCGACGGCGTGGTTGCCTTTGTCCACGGAACGGGCTGCGGAATGGCCGACTCTGGCGACGGTTTCGAAGCTCTTCAACGGGTCATGTGGGGGTTTGCGAAACATCCCAACCACGCTGCTGTTCTGATGGTCGGTCTGGGCTGCGAGATGAACCAGATCGACTGGCTGTTGGACGCGTATGGGCTGAAGCAGAGCCCCACCTTCCATACGATGAACATCCAGAACGTCGCCGGATTGCGCCGGACCGTGGAAATGGGCATCAGCAAGATCAACCAGATGCTGCCCCTTGCCAATGAGGCGCGGCGCAGCGAAGCCCCGGCGTCCGAACTGATGGTTGCGCTGCAATGCGGTGGATCGGACGCTTGGTCAGGTGTGACCGCGAACCCTGCGCTCGGACATGCCTGCGACCTGTTGATTGCCCAAGGCGGCACAGGTGTCCTTGCGGAAACGCCCGAAATCTATGGAGCCGAACACCTTTTAACCCGCCGCGCCCTTGGTCGTGCAACTGGGGACAAACTGATCGGACTGATCGATTGGTGGCAAGACTATACCGCTCGCAATCACGGTTCGATGGACAACAACCCAAGCCCCGGCAACAAGCAAGGCGGTCTGACGACCATCCTTGAGAAATCGCTGGGGGCAGCGGCGAAGGGCGGAACCACCCCTTTGACCGGTGTATTCAAATACGCCGAACCCATCACCGCCAAAGGCTTCACCTTCATGGACAGCCCCGGATATGACCCGGCCTCGGTGACCGGGCAGATTGCGGCCGGGTGCAACCTTGTGTGCTTTACCACGGGGCGCGGCTCTGCATTTGGGTCCAAACCGGCACCCACGCTGAAAATCGCTACTAACTCTGAGTTGGCAGCGCGCATGCCCGAAGACATGGACGTGGATGCGGGCGACATTCTGACCAAAGGTACCAGCGTCGAAGAAAAAGGACGGGAAATATACCAACGGCTGCTCCAAGTCGCCTCGGGCGCGCGGACCAAGTCCGAGGCGCAGGGCTTGGGTGACTACGAATTCGTTCCCTGGCAAATCGGAGCGGTGATGTGAAAAGGATCCTTGTAGCCGGCGGTGGGTTGATCGGTATCCGCCACGTCCGCGCCGTGATTGAGCATCCCGGCTGTATGTTGGTCGGGTTGGCCGATCCAGATGGCTCGATCAAGATAGACGTGCCGCGTTTTGCTAGTGTGGACGAGGTGCAGGACCCGGTAGATGGCGTCATCATTGCGACGCCGACCCGTCTGCATGCAGAACATGGCATTCTGGCCGCATCCCGCGGTTGGCACATGCTAATCGAAAAGCCGGTTGCCGCATCAGTCGATGATGCCCTGCGCCTGAAGACGGCCGTTCGCCAGGCTAATGTCCGCAGCCTTGTAGGCCACCATCGGCGTTATCACACAACCTTGCAGCAACTGAAAGAGGTGATCACGCAAGGTACGATCGGACAAGTTATCAACGTCTCGTTGCTGTGGGCCATGCGCAAACCCGAGAGTTATTTTGAACAGAACTGGCGGACTTTCGATGGCAGCCCAGTCATGATCAACCTGGTGCATGATATCGATGTCATGCGCTTTGTGATCGGAGAAATCTCAGATGTCGTCGCCCTGCCTGGCGCGTCGATCCGCGGATCAGATCGGATAGAAAGCGGGGCTATCGCGATCGCGTTCGAAAACGGCGCAACGGGCACTATCAGCTTTGCCGACACCGCACCCAGCCCTTGGGGGTTTGAGGCCGGAACCGGCGAAAACCCGAATATCGGCACAACCCGACAGGACATGATGTGGATCACTGGAACCAAGGGCGCTGTAAGTTTTCCTTCCATGACCCTGTGGCGTGGAAAGGATTGGGGCACTGCGGCCCAAAAAGACCAACTTCTACGACCGAAACAGAAACGCGAGCCGCTGGAGGCCCAGTTGGATCACTTCCTTGACGTGATCGACGGCGCCTCACCGTTGATCGACGTCGAGGATGCGGCCCGGACGCTCGAGGTCACATCACGGATAGAACAGGGGCTAAAAGCGCGGTCAGCTCGAGCGCGGGCACCGACCTGAAGGAAATCCGGCCCCGGCGAAGAACCGGGCCACCCAAAAACCTATAATTACACGCCGGGCAATATGAGCATCCGAACTTCAAAACCGCCCGCGCCAGACACAAGAATGAAAACCAGAGACATTTACGGAAAGGGAAACCAATGAGCAAACCATCAATCGGGTTTATCGGCTTGGGACTAATGGGCGGAGCCATGGTGAACCGACTGTTGGACCAAGGATACTCGGTCACGGTATTGGGAAACCGCGACCGCACATACCTGGACGCCGCGATTGACCGAGGAGCCCGCGAGATGGAAAACGCCCACGAACTGGCTCAGGCCAGTGACATCGTGATGCTGTGCATGGGTACCTCCGAACAGGTCGAGGGCCGTATGCGCGGTGCAGATGGAGTGATTTCGGGATTGAAACCCGGGGCGATCGTCATCGACTTTGGCACCTCGCTTCCAGGCAGCACACGCGCCTTGGCCGAGGAGGTTGCCGCAGCCGGCGGAAGCTATCTTGATGCGCCGCTTGGCCGTACGCCTTCGCACGCGCTAGAGGGCAAGCTCAACATTATGACTTCCGGCGACAAGGCTGCCTTTGACAAGGCCGAGCCGACACTGAAAGACTTGGGCGAAAACGTTTTTTACCTTGGGCCCGTTGGGTCCGGACACACGATCAAGCTGATCAACAACTTCTTCGGAATGACCGTCGCGAACGCAATGGCCGAAGCCTTTGCCATGGCAGATATTACCGGTGTTGACCGCAAGCAGGTGTATGACGTTATGGCCGCAGGGCCGCTGCATTCCGGAATGATGGATTTCGTCAAAGCCTACGGCGTCGAGGATGACCCAAATCAGCTGGCCTTTGCCATCAAGAACGCGGCAAAAGACCTTGGGTATTATGACCGCATGGCACACGAGGCAGGCGTTACCAGCGTGATGTCGCAGGGCGCGCTTTCGGCGCTGATTGACGCGCGCGACCACGGTCAGGCGGACGACATGGTCAGCCAGATGGTTGACTACTACGTCAAGCGTTTCAACACCTGATCGATGGCCGTCACCGCCAGCCCCACTGCGGACCTGCCGCGCCTTGGCATCGTGCTGATGTTGACGGCGTGGCTATTCTTTTCGCTGGTGGATCTTGGGGCCAAGTGGTTGGCGTTGGCGGGCGTGCCGGCATTTCAGTTGGCATTCATGCGCTATGCGGGGCACTTTGTGATCTCTGTGGGCGTGATCGCCAAGGGCGGGATTGAGGCCAGCAGGTTCAAGACCGACCATCCATGGCAGGTCATTAGCCGGGCCTTGCTGCTGATCTCGGCGACCGTTTTCAATTTTTATGCCCTGCGGTTTTTGCCTCTGACCGTCGTGTCAGCAATCATGTTCTCAAGCCCGGTCATCGTGTGTTTTCTGTCCGTCTTCGTTTTGAAAGAACGCGTGGGTCCATGGCGTTGGGCGGCTATTACCCTGGGCTTTCTGGGGGTGTTGGTTGTCGTGCGGCCGTTTGGTTCAGCCTTTCATCCGACCATGCTGTTGATCGTCTACAATGCCACCGCTTTGGCCTTGTACTCGATCATGACGCGCAAGCTGTCCGGGGTTGTTGCCGTGGACACCATGCAATTCTACCTTGGGCTTACCGGGACGGTGGTTCTGCTGCCGTTCGCCATATGGTTTTGGGTCCAGCCAGAAAACACTTGGAGCCTGATTGTACTGATCGGCCTTGGCGTCTTTGGCTGGTGCGGGCATCAACTATTGACGAACGCGCATCGGTTCGGAACGGCGAACCAGTTGATGCCATTCACCTATTCGTTCCTGATCTACGTTGCGATTTGGGGCTATTTGTTCTTTGACACGGTACCGGGCGCATTCACTTTGGCAGGGGCTGTTCTAATCATGACTGCCGGTCTCATCATCTGGAAGAGAGAAAAGAAATGACGCGAATTGCCTGCATCGGCGAAGCAATGATCGAATTGTCCATGCTGGAAACCGGTGCAAAGGTGGGCGTCGCGGGGGATACGCTGAACACGGCCATCTACATGCACCGCGCCGCTCCTGATCTGCAGGTGGAGTATATGACATGTCTGGGCGACGACCCGTTCTCAGGGCGCATCGCCGGCTTTATCGCCAGTCATGGAATCGGGACATCCGGCATCCGCATCATTCCGAACGCCTCTCCGGGATTATACGCAATCACGACATCTGCGGACGGTGAACGCAGCTTTACCTATTGGCGCAGCGAGGCGGCCGCCCGTCAGCTATTTGCCGATCACGACTTCAGCCCGCTTAACGGTTACGACGTGCTGTACTTGTCAGGGATTTCCGTAGCCATTCTTCCGCATTCGGTGAGGCTTGCGCTTCTGGACTGGCTAGAAGGATCTTCAGTTCGGTTGGTCTATGACAGCAATTTTCGTCCGCGTCTCTGGGACAGCGTCGAACACGCCCGGCAAATCAACCAACGGCTTTGGCAGCGTGCAGATATTGCCCTACCATCTATCGACGATGAGATGGCGCTTTTCGGGGAAAGCACTGATCAGGTGGCGGCACGCTTTGCCGATCATCACGGTGTCGGTGCGTTGAAACGCGGAGAAAATGGTCCTCTGCCCATCGGCCAGAACATTGACCAAACCTATGAGCCTGCCAATAACGTGCTGGATACCACAGCGGCGGGCGACAGTTTCAACGGTGGGTACCTCGCGGCCTTGCTGACGGGAAAATCACAGGCCGAGGCCCTGATGGCTGGACACAATCTGGCTTCCACCGTTGTTCAGTTCCGCGGCGCGATCATTCCCGGATAAGTGACGCGAGATCCTCAGCACCAACAAGGTCCAAAAGTGGCACTACCGGATCTGGCTGTTTGACAGCCGAGGCGATTTCCAACGCGCAAGGATCGTTCAGCGTCCTGCCCTTGGCGGTCTCGGACATGCAAAAGGAGATCCAGGCCCGCATCCCTGCAATCACCGCCTGAGCGCCGGTCTCACGGAGTGTGGGAACAAACCGATACGGCAGCTTTTGGCTGCCATCCATCGCGATTTGGTCCAGACGGTGCGCCAGCTCGAGGTTTTCAAAGCGGCGCAACAAAGCCTCGGCATAGTCCGGAACCTGTACTTGCAGTGCTGCGGGCAGCGTTGCGCCCGCATCCTTCATCAACTCGGAAACCAGCGGGCGCAAAACCGGGTCTCGAACCGCTTCGTGGACGTAGGTCAGGCCTCGCTCCAAGCCGCCATAAGCCAACAGGGAATGGGCACCGTTCAACATGCGCAGCTTTCGCATCTCGTGCGGGGCTACGTCATCGACCAGTTGCACGCCCGGCCAATCCGGGTGCGGACCGGCGAAACTGTCTTCGATAACCCACTCCGAAAACGCCTCGGTCGGAACAGCCATAGGATCGCCGCTGATTGCGCGAACGGCGTCCGTGGTAGCCGGGGTGATCCGGTCGACCATCGCGTTTGGAAAGCGAACGGCATTCCAATTCACGTCCAGGCCGGCTGCATTCGCAAAATCGGCAACTGCCATTTCGAGCGTTTTGCCGTTTTCCATGCGATTGTCACAGCTTAGCACCGTTACTGGCTTGCACCGTTCCGCAAGGCCATAAGCTAAAAAACCGATCAGCGTCACAGGCCATTGCCCTGCCAGATCGGCGGCAATCGCTGGGTCCTGAAGGTTCAGATTGCCCGCGGCGTCCAAATGGTAACCTTTCTCGGTGACGGTCGCCGAGATGATCTCGGCATCCGCCATCACATCGAAAATCTCTGTGCGATCATTGGGCACGACCAGAACGTCACGCAGAGCTTTGATGCGCCGGACGCCCTGCCCCTGTACACACAAATCATACTCGAAACCTTGTTGGGCCAATCCATCCCGAACCGAGGATGAACGCAGGCTGACGCCGACAACGTCCCATCCGCCAGCTTGATCCGTGTAGTCCAGCAAATGCGCCCGGGCGAAGTTTCCAAGGCCGAAGTGAAGAATTGTACCCATCTAGCTTTGCAATCCGTAAACCTGTTTCGCCAGATCGACCGCTAACAACCGCGCCAGATGCTCGGCACTGTCCCGACCGAAATAGCCGCGCGCAACCTGCTGGGCCAGATGAATCGCCACCCCCCGTCGCCACAGGTCGTGACGTGCAGGAATGGACAGAAAAGCCCGCGTATCGTCATTGAATCCGGCCAAATTGTAATATCCGGCCGTTTCAACGACCTGATCGAAATACCGCGCAATCCCGGCTGGGCTGTCGTGGAACCACCAAGGCGGCCCTATCCTAAGGCACGGCCAATGTCCCGCCATAGGGGCCAATTCACGGGCATAGGTGCTTTCGTCCAATGTGAAGAGTATGATGCGCAGTCCCGCTGAGTTTCCAACCCTGTTCAACAGCGCCTCAAGGCCCGTGACCCAATCCATCGCGATTGGAATGTCGGCCCCCTTGTCCCGTCCGAAGTCCCGCATTACCGCGTGGTTCGTGTTGCGCTTGCTGCCAGCATGTATCTGCATGGTCAGACCATCATCGACAGACATCTGCGCCATTTCGATCAGCATATGCCCATAGAACCGGCGAGCATCTTGTTCGGTACCTTCCCGCCGTCTCAGCCGTTGGTACAGCGCATCCGGGTCTTCCAGCCACTCGATCTGAACACGTTCGATACCGTGGTCGGTGGCAGTACATCCCAGTTGGATGAAATAAGCACGCCGCATTCGCAGCGCGTTGAGGTAACCATCATAGCTGCCCAGATCGCAGCCTGTCAGCTCGGCCAACTTGTTCAGGTTCTGTACGAACTCCGGGTCCGCCCCATCCAAAACCCCGTCTGGGCGGAACGTCGGAACAACGCGCCCGCCCCAACCACTTGTATGAATCTCCCGATGCTCCGCGAGGCCGTCGAGAGCAGAATCCGTGGTGGCCAGAACCTCGATCCCAAACCTGTCGAACAAAGCCCTCGGACGAAATTCGGGTCGCACCAGCTTTTCTGAGATCTTATCATAAATCAGGTCAGCCGTGCGCGAAGACAACTCCTCAGACACGCCCAACGTTTCATGCAGCACGTAGTTCATCCATATCCGAGATGGCGTTCCCAGAAACAGATGCCAGTGCTCGGCAAAGGTGCGAAATACGGCGCGAGGATCCTTCTTTCGCCCCTCTTCCCCAACGCCAAGTTCGGACAAGGGAACGCCCTGCGAATAGAGCATACGAAACACGTAATGGTCGGGAACCACCAGCAGCTCGGCCGGGTTGGGAAACGGCTCATCGGCTGCAAACCACCCCGGATCGCAGTGACCATGCGGAGACACGATCGGCAGGTTCTTGATGCCCAGGTACAGGTCTTCTGCCATGCCATTCAAATTATCGGTCAATTCTTCCTCCGATACTGCTGCCCGCAATTGTTAACACAGTTTTTAATGGTTGCATCTTTCCCGTTCGAACCCGCAGACTGACCGGGTGATCCGGGGGAATGAATGAATATTGCGCTGATTGGTTTGGGGATGGTTTCGGGCACGCATGTGGCTGCCATCCGGGCATCGGACCAAGGCCTCAATCTTGCCGGCGTCCTCGGGCGCAATCCTGAAAAAGCAGCTGAGTTCGCGCAGCGAAACGACACCCGCACATTCAGCTCGGTCGAGGAAATCGCAAACGAACCAGACGTCGACTTTGCGATCATCGCAACCCCGCCTGATCAGCGCACAGAGTTGGTGCGGGTTCTTTCTACCGCTTCGAAACCGATCCTGATGGAAAAGCCCATCGAAAGAACGCTGGACGCCGCGACGGCCATTGTCGAGCAGTGCGAGGTGTCTGGTGTTCCGCTGGGCATAGTCTTTCAGCACCGCGCCCGCGCCGCTTCGCAGGCGCTGAAATCAGCCATTGAACAGGGTGAGCTGGGCGCGATCGCCACGGTGGAGATCCGTGTCCCCTGGTGGCGTGATCAGAGCTACTATGAAGAGCCGGGTCGCGGCACTTACGCACGCGACGGAGGCGGTGTCATGATCTCGCAGGCAATCCACACGCTTGACCTTGCGATGTGGCTACTGGGGCCGATCTCGGGCATTCAAGCCATGATGAAAAAAACTCCGTTACACGATCTCGAGGCCGAGGATTGGGCAGGTGCAATCCTTGAAATGGATAACGGCGCGGTGGGAACGTTGATGGCAACTACTGCCGAATATCCTGGGGCCGCTGAATCTATCACGATCCAGGGCACGCGCGCCAAAGCGCATCTGGATTCAGGTGTCCTGACCTTGACCACTTTCGATGGTCGGAAATCCACGGTTGGCGAAACGTCCGCCACAGGCGGAGGGGCCGATCCCATGGCGTTCACCCATGAATGGCACCAGACGGTTATCGAGGATTTCGCCAAGACCGTCGCCGGTGGAACGAGGCCGCTGGCCAGCGGACGCAGTGCCCTTTTGACTCACGCCGTCATAGACGCGATGCAGATCGCCAATCGAACCGGCCAGAAAACACGAGTCGCCTCATGAGCCTGACCTGCGTCGCCCTTGGTCTGGACCACCGCCATATCTATGGCATGACGGAAAACATGCGTAAAATCGGCGTGGACTGTGTCGGCTACTGGACACAAGGCGATCCAGAAACGCTACCGGGCTACGTCAAAAGGTTTCCCAATATTCCGCGGCTGGCCCGATTGGAAGACGCCCTAACCTGCGGGGCGGATCTAGCGCTGATTTCCGCAATTCCGGCAGATAGGGCCGCGTTGACGATTCGCGCTATGCAGAACGGCATGGATGTCATGAGCGACAAGCCGGGCTGCACGACGTTCGAGCAACTCGACCAGATCAAGCGAACGGTCGCGGACACCGGTCGAATCTGGTCGGTAAATTTTTCCGAACGATTTGAAACGCCGGTCAGCACCATGGCGACCGAGTTGGTCGAGGCCGGTGCCATAGGGCGCGTGATCCAAACGGTCGGACTTGGCCCGCACCGATTGAACCGGGCAACCCGGCCGGAGTGGTTTTTTAGGCGTGACCGCTATGGCGGAATTCTGACCGACATTGCCTCGCATCAGATCGATCAGTTCTTGCATTACACAGGTTCGGAAACCGCGGAAATCACAAACGCTTACGTGGCGAACTACGCAAACCCCAAGGATCCCGGGTTGCAGGATTTCGGAGAGCTCAATCTGCGCAGCGAGAATGGTACCGGGTATATCCGGGTTGACTGGTTTACGCCGGATGCCCTTCCGAACTGGGGGGATGGTCGTCTGACGATCCTAGGAACCGAAGGCTATATCGAGTTGCGAAAATATGTTGATGTGGGTGGGGCCTCAGGGACGGACCATCTGATCCTCGTGAATGGTGAAACCTGCCAAAAGATCGACGCATCTGACGACGGCCTTCCCTACTTTGCGCGCCTCGCCGATGACATCCGTAACCGGACCGAAACTGCAATGACGCAGACCCACTGCTTTAAGGTCATGGAACTGGCGCTACGTGCGCAGGAAATGGCGGAACGCAGATGATCAACGTTGCGATCCTTGGCGCTGGTATCGGTGCGCAACATCTGAGCGCACTGGAACGGCTTGACCGCGACTTCCGCGTAGCCGCCATGGTCGACCAGAATACGGACCGGATAGAACAGATTCGACAGAACTCGGATTTTCGCTCTCTGACCAATATTCAGGACGCGCTGGATGATCCGGCGATTGATGTCATCGACATCTGCCTACCGCCCCATCTGCATGTACCGACCACCCTTTCGGCACTGGCCGCAGGAAAACACGTTGTCTGCGAAAAGCCTCTTGCGACCTCGCTGCAGGATGTGGATCGGATCACCATAGCCGCACGCAGCGCGGGCAAGCAGGTGTTTCCGGTCTTTCAATACCGGTGGGGCCCGTCACTGGCCCAACTGCGCCACTTACAACGCGCAGGCCTGACCGGAGCGGTCCAAACTGCCGCGCTTGAAACCCATTGGTCCCGAGAGGCGGACTATTACGCGGTGCCGTGGCGAGGAACATGGGCCGGTGAACGCGGCGGCGCGGTTCTGGGCCATGCCATCCACAACCATGATCTGCTGACTCATATCGCGGGCGATATCGCCTGGGTGTCTGCAATGACAACGACGCGGGTCAACCCGATCGAGACGGAAGACTGCGCCGCGATCTGCTTCGGCATGACTTCCGGAGCCTTGTGCACAAGCAATATCACCCTGGGCGCCGCCACGGACGAAACCCGCCTGCGGTTCGTCTTTGAAAAGGTGACCGCCACCTCTGGCACAGAACCCTATGCCCCGGGTCAAACGCCCTGGTCATTCGTCGCACGGGACCCGGCGGATCAAGCCGCTATCGACGCGGCTCTTGCCGCCGCCGCTGCCGAGCCAACGGGGTTCGAAGGTTTTTTTACCGAAGTCGGCAAAGCGCTGCGGTCCGAGGCAAATTCGGCCGTTACGCTGAAGGATGGCGCTGCGTCCATCGGCCTTGTTACGGCGATTTATCACGCGGCGCGCACCGGGCAGCGCGTTGCCCTTCCCATCAGGCCCGATCACCCACTGTATGAAGGATGGCTGCCATGAAACAATGCTGGCGTTGGTTCGGACCCGAGGATCCGATCGCCCTGGCCGATCTCCATCAAGTCGGGGTTCAGGGAATCGTCACCGCGCTGCATCACACCCCGCCCGGACAGCCTTGGGATGAACAGAGCATCGCCGAACGGCAGGCCGTTCTTGCCGCGGCCGGGTACAGTTGGGACGTTGTCGAAAGCCTGCCCGTATCGGAGGCTATCAAGACGCAGTCGGCAGACATGGCCGAGCATCTGCAGGCGTACAAGTCCAGCCTCAGGGCCCTGTCCGTCCGTGGCGTCAAAGTTGTTTGCTACAACTTCATGCCGATCCTGGATTGGACGCGCACCGCCCTTCGTGCCCCACAGCCGCATGGCGGAACGGCCATGCTGTTCGACCTGACCGAATTTGCAGTTTTTGATATACATATTCTCGAACGTCCGGGCGCGTCCGAAGACTATTCCGGCGACGTCCGCCAAGCGGCCAAGGATCGCTTCATGCGCATGTCGGATGAATCCAAGGCCCAGTTGCAGCACAATGTCACTGCGGGGCTGCCCGGCGCCAACGATCAGTGGAGCGTAGAGGACGTGCGCGGCTTGCTGCAGACATATGCCGAGATAGACCGTGACCGGCTGCGCGCAAACCTCATCGACTTCCTGTCTGAGGTCGCCCCGATAGCCCAAGAAATGGGGGCGCGCTTGTGCTGTCATCCCGATGATCCGCCCTTCTCGTTGCTCGGTCTGCCGCGGGTCATGTCCAGTACCGAGGACTACGGCGCCGTACTGGATGCGGTTGATATGCCCGCGAACGGCGCAACCTTGTGTACCGGATCGCTGGGTGTTTCCCCTGAATTCGATGGGCCGGAGTTCGTTCGCCGGCATGGCGAACGGATTCACTTTGTTCACTTGCGAAACACCCGACGCATCGCGGGGTCAGACAGTCAGAAGCCGGACTTCTTTGAGGCCGCGCATCTTGAAGGCGACACCGACATGGTAA
Organism: Ruegeria sp. YTSA108; assembly: GCF_059610185.1. Taxonomy (NCBI): domain Bacteria; kingdom Pseudomonadati; phylum Pseudomonadota; class Alphaproteobacteria; order Rhodobacterales; family Roseobacteraceae; genus Ruegeria; species Ruegeria sp. YTSA108. Next base: position 28,508 of record NZ_JBXWND010000020.1, read on the forward strand.
GCACCATTCGCGAACTGATGAACGAACAGCGTCGCCGCAAATCCCGAGGGCGGGGCGACTGGCAAATTCCGATGCGGCCCGACCACGGACAAGAACTGCTGAACGATCTGGGCGGACAAAGCACTCCCGGCTATCCGCTGATTGGACGAATGCGCGGGCTGGCGGAACTGCGCGGCATCATGGCGGCGTTCTCGTAAGGCGTCGGGACAGGCGGTTTCTTTCCGCCGCGACACTTCTTTGCTTGCCTGACCGCCGCATTCTTCGTTTACTTGCGGGACGTAAACGGGCAGCGGGGTGTCTTCCGGACTCGCCCGACGTCTGTTCAAGACGCGTGAAACTCCCGCGAAAACCGATGCCTGGAGGCATCAATTTTCGAAACGTCTGCCATACCGAAATGGCGGAAAAACGGGAGGATTCCAAATGAAAACAGCAGGCGTAATCGGTCTTGGCGACATGGGCAGCGGCCTTGCCAAAAACCTGATCAAGAATGGCTTTGAAACATCCGGTTTCGACCTGAGCGAGACACGCATGACGGCATTTGCCGACATGGGCGGCCGGCCCAAGGACAGCGTGGGGCAAGTCGGTCGTCACGCCGCCACTGTGTTTGTCATGGTGATGAACGGAGATCAGGCCCGCGATGTCATCTTGGGTGAAAACGGGCTGGTTCCGAACATGGCGAAAGGCGGAACGGTCATCCTGTCGGCGACCATTACCCCGGCCGAAGCCCGCGCCATCGGGCAAGACATGGAGGGTTCGGGCATCCACCTGATCGACACCCCGGTCTCGGGTGGGTTTCCCGGCGCGCAGAACGGCACTTTGACGATGATGGCTGCCGGTGCTGCGGATGTGCTGGACCAAAACGCCGAAGTCATGCAGGCAGTGTCGGCAACCATTCATCGGGTCGGAGAAAACGCCGGCGACGGGCAAACCGTGAAAGCCTGCCTGCAATCTCTGATCGGATCGATCTTTTCCGCCACATTCGAGGCTGCGGCCCTGGCGGCCAAAGCTGGTGTCAGCGGTCAGGCATTACTTGATGTGTTCTCCTCATCCAGCGCGGGGTGCGGCGTCGTGAATACCGCCCTTGAAAACATCATTGATCGCAAGTTCGAGGCCACCGGTAGCCATATCGCAACCATGCACAAGGACCTGACTATCTCGCTGGCACTGGCCGGTTCGTTGGGCGTTCCAATGCACACAGCGTCATCCGCAATGCAGATCTTTCACGCAGGAAAAACCAAATACCCGAATGGCGACAACTGGGTGTGTACTCAGGTCATCGAAGAGATCGTTGGCGCAGAATTGCATCGCTGAGGGGGGACGAACATGAAACTTGGTGTGATTTGCGACGGCATTTCCCGCGAACTGCGGCATGCCGTGGACGTAATGGACGAATTCGGTCTGGACTATGCAGAGCTTCAGTTCGTTGGAGATACGGAGGTCGGGGACCATTCCCCGCAGGAAATTGCCGAGATCGACGCGCTTTTGCGCGACCGGGGCAAGCCTGTGTCATGTCTGTCGCGCCATATCTTTGCGGGGATGACAGCTGCCAACAGGCCCGGTGACGACCTGCACACCCGACACATGGAAGCCTTGAAACGCGTGATCGACATGGCGCATGTCGTGGGGTCTCCGCTGGTTCGGATCATGACCCAACGAAAAGAGCAGATACTCTGGGGAAAAAACGGCGCCGAGAAGTGGAACGTGGCGCATGGGGTATGGGACTCGATGCCGCCGCTGATCGCGCCGGCGGTTGAACTTGCCAGGGCTGAGGGCGTGACGCTCGTCGTAGAAACCGGAAACGGCACGCTGGTCAATTCCAACTATACAGCCCGAAAACTGATCGACGAGTTGGATGCAAAGGATGCGTTGAAGGTACTTTGGGACCCCGGAAACAACTGCTGGTGCCATGAACTGGCATACCCGGACGGTTACGAAGAACTGCGCGGCGGCTATTTAGGTCACATTCACATCAAGGACGTAAAGGTCGACACGCCACGGGCAACGCTGGAAGTGCGCCGTATGGGGGAAGGTCAGCTTGCGCCTCTGTTCCAACCCATCGCGGACGCGCTCAGATCCGACGGCTATGATGGCGTCATTTCTTTCGAGAGCGTTTATCATCCCGGCAACGGAAACTTCGAAGATGGGTTTCGTCTGTGTGTGGACAGGTTCAAAAGCCTGTTCGCATGAATGAAGCGCCATTGTACTTTACAAATCATATACTTAAGCCTCAAAGTTGAATGCCGAATGGGGTGCGGAAAGCTGGGCGCATTCGCGCAAAATCAAGGAAAGGATCTGATGGATGAAGCAAGAGTTTTTTGAGCTGTCCATTGAAACGCCCGGCAAATCCCTCACCGACATCAGCGGGGTGGTTCAGGGTGCGGTGTCTGACCATGAACTTGGCTCGGGCCTGCTGACCCTTTGGTGCGTCCACACCGGTGCCGCGCTGTTGGTTCAGGCCAATGCCGATCCCGAGGTGGTCAAGGATATCGAGACGTTCTTCGAAGAACTGGTCCCCAAATCATCAGGCAAATATCACCATCGCCCGAGCGAAGACGACAACGCGCCATCGCATTTGCGGGCGCTGTTGACGCAAACGCAGGTGTCCATCCCGGTCGAACAGGGGCAGCTTCCGCTGGGCCGCGTACAAAGCCTGTATCTCTTCGAACATCGCGAGGCACCCAAGACACGACGATTGAAGGTGCACTACATCGGGACGTGATGCCTTGGGTCACATGGAGAGTTGACGGTGTTACCGCCCCATCCAGCCCCCGTCGACAACAAGGATTTCACCGTTGACGTAGTCCGACGCTGCAGAAGCCAAAAAGACTACAGGTCCGGCAAAATCACCAGGCGTACCCCAACGGCCTTGGGGTGTTCGTTCCAGAATCGACTTTGATCGGACCGGATCGTCCTGCAGGGCTTGGGTATTGTCGGTCGCGATGTAGCCGGGGGCGATTGCATTCACGTTCACACCCTGCCCGGCCCACTCATTGGCCAGGGCCTTCGTCAGCTGTCCAATCCCACCTTTCGAGGCCGCATATCCGGGAACGGTGATGCCGCCCTGAAACGTCAGCAGCGAGGCGGTGAAGATGATCTTGCCCGAGCCGCGCGCCAGCATGTCCTTGCCGATCTCGCGAGACAGAACGAACTGCGAGGACAGGTTCACCTCGATCACTTCGTCCCACCAGTCGTCCGGGTGTTCAGTGGCGGGTTTTCGTTTGATCGTGCCGGCATTGTTGACAAGGATATCAGGAGTTTGTCCGTCGGCCCTCAACTGATCAATGAACGCATGAAGCGCAGCGCGATCCGAGAAGTCGCATTGGTAAGCCCGGAAACTGCGTCCCATCGCTGTCACGGCTTTTTCGACATCCGCCCCGGACAGCTCAAGCGAGGCGGACACTCCGATTATATCGGCTCCAGCCGATGCCAATGCCTCGGCCATTCCGCGCCCGATACCGCGTTTGCACCCAGTCACAAGGGCCGTCGTTCCCGTCAGGTCGAAACTTTTCAAAACACTCATGAACGCGGTCCTACTTCGATCAGGCTTTTCATTGCGGTTGGGCTGCGATCCAGTGCTTCGAACGCGGCCTGGATGTCTGCCAGAGGGCTGACGTCAGTAATCACAACATCCGCGTCCACTCCGCCCGAGGCGACAACTGCAATGGCTTTCTCGTAATCCTCTGGCTCATAGACCCGAGCACCGATCAGTTGCAGCTCTCGCCAGAAGAACTGGAACAGGTCTATCTGGGGCTTTTGTGCATGGATCGCGACCATCACGATCCGGGCCCGAGTCGCGGCAACGGCGGTCATCGCATCAACTCCGGGCTGCGTTCCCGACACCTCGAAAACCACATCAGCGCCTTTGTCGCCCGTGCGCGCGTTGATTGTGGACACCAGGTCGGTTTCGATTGGGTTTATCGTGTCAAAACCAAGTTTTTCAGCAATCGCAAGACGGTTCGGATTCACTTCGGAAATCACGACATTTCCACCCGCATCCCGCGCAACCATGGCAACCAGGATGCCGATCGGGCCGCCGCCGATAACGACAACGTCCTCGCCAGGTTGCAGGCCAGACAGCCGCACATCGTGGCAGGCAACGGCGACCGGCTCGATCAGCGCCGCGTGATCCATGCGCAAGTCGTCTGGCAGAATGTGCAACGTATGGGCCGGAACGGTCCAGATCTCTTGCATGGCGCCATCGGTGTCGAGGCCGAGAAATTTGAGATTTTGGCAGATATGCTGATGCCCCCGCTTGCAGGCCGGGCATTCGCCACAATGATCAAGCGGCCGGACAACGACCTTCTGGCCGGGTTGGACCGTATGCACCCCCTCGCCCACTGCTTCAACGACACCAGACATCTCGTGCCCGATCACCCGGTTTAGACCGACACGGGCATCCATGTTGCCGTGATAGACGTGCATATCCGTCCCACAAATCCCGCAATAGGCAACGCGAATGACGGCCTCGCCGGGGCCCGGAGCTTTCGCTTGGGCCTGTTCCACGGCAAAGCTCTTGTTGCCCCGATAATACGCCGCAGAAATCGTCTGGGTCGTCATGTATGCATCTCCCTGTGTTCTATATTCAGTTTGTCCCAGTCGAATTCCACTCCGGTTCCCGGAGTATCCGGGGCCACGGCCATACAGTCTTCCACAACCAGCGGACGGGTCGTGTACTGATCTATCGGGAATGAGTGTACTTCTAGCCACCCTGCGTTGGGTTGCGCGGCAACAAGGCTGACGTGCAGCTCCTGCATCCCATGACTGCAAACCGGAATGTCGTGCTGTGCGCTCAGCGCGGCCACGCGCAACCAGCCGGTGATCCCGCCGCAATTTGAAGCATCGGGCTGGATGAAACTCAGCTTCGCGTCATCAAAGGCGTACTCGAATTCGTGAATCGTGTGCAGGTTTTCACCCATAGCAAGGGGCACGCCCGTGGCTTCGGCAATTCGGCCATAGCCTTTGTAATCGTCTGGAATTGTCGGTTCCTCGAACCACAGGATATCGCAGTCGGCGAACCCTCGGGCTGCCACGATGGCCTGCTCGACGCTCATGGAGTAATTCGCGTCGACCATGAAGAACCGGTCCGGCCCCAACATTTCGCGCACCGCCCGGGCCCGCGCCAGATCATCGGCCAGATCCGGTTGACCGACCTTGATCTTGACCGCGTTGAACCCACGCGCAAGGTAGCCTTCGGTCTGCAACAGCAGTTTCTCCAACGAGAAATTCAGGTCGATCCCGCCGGCGTAGGCCTTGCACCGTTTGGACGCTCCACCAGCCATTTGCCATAGTGGTGCATTCTGCGTTCGGCCGCGAATGTCCCAAAGGGCAATATCCACGGCCGAAATGGCGAACGAGGCGATCCCACCCCGTGCCACATAGTGCACATGCCATTGCATGGCATCGTACAGGCTTTCGATCTGTTCGGCGCCTTGTCCAACCAGGAACGGCGCTAGATCATGCTGGATCATCGCCAAGATGGCATGACCGCCCTTGCCGCCCGTATAGGTATACCCAACCCCCTCAACCCCATCCGACGTTTGAATGGTAACGGTGATCAATTGAAAGAACGTGTGATCGCCATGTTTGGCATCGACCAGGACTTCGGCGAGCGGGACGTTGAACAGCCGCGCTGAAACACTTTCTATGCGATTCACGAACCCAAGACCTTCTGCTGCCTGGCAATAACCCGAGACTGTAAGAGGATGACCACAAAAAGAAAGCCTCCACGTATGACCATCTGCCAATAGGCGCTGAAACTGATGGTCCCCTGACCGTTTTCAAAGTTCAGAACGTTGAACACCAGACCCAGCAAAAGCGCTCCGGCCACGGTCGCAGGGATCGAACCCATCCCACCTGTCAACAAGGTGCCGCCCACAACAACGGACGCGATGGCCGACAATTCCCATCCGATGCCCTCAAGGGGTTGTCCGGCTCCAAAACCCGAGGCCAGAAAGACGCCAGCCAGCCCTGCGCAGCCGCCCGAAAGCAGGTAGACGAAAGCCTTGGCGCGATTCACCTTCAGACCCATGAGGTTCGAGGCATCCTCGCTGCCACCGATCGCCAAGACGGTCCGCCCGATGGTTGTTCTTTCCAGCACCAGCCACAGTACCAGCGTCAGTCCGGCCACTATGACTATTGCCCATGGAAACAGACCAAACGCCTGCCCCATGCCAAGCTTGGTGAAGTTCGACCCCCAATCAACCGAAATTGTCTGGGCGCCCGAAATCACCAATGCGCCGCCTTTTGCGGCAAGCATGGTCGCCAGTGTGGCGATGAAGGGCGGAATCCGAAGGATGATGATGCAAAAGGCGTTGATCGCTCCGAAGCCCACCCCGGCAAGCACGGCCCCCGGCAGCGCAACCTGAATCCCGTATGGGCTGAGATAGGCCGCAACAACCGACGTAAAGGCCGCAACGGATCCAACCGACAGATCAATCCCGCCGGTCATGATCACAAAACACATACCCAGCGCAATCGCGATGAACATCGCGTTGTAGTTCAGGAAAGACGAGAAATTGTAGGCGCTGCCAAAGTTGTCATAGCGCATCAGCCCAAACAGGATCAAAGCCAGCAGTGCGATCCACACCGTCACCGAAGCCGAATTGCGCCGAAGGTACTTTCGCAGGTCAAAAGCCGTTTCATCCAACATCGATCAAGCCCTCCGGAACTGCTGGACCCAGACGGCCAGGATAATAATGACCGCTTTGGCGATCAGTGCAACTTCGTCCTCTACCCCGTTGGCCAGCAATGTATATTTGACCAATTGGATGATGACGGCTCCCAGTATGGCACCAAAGATCGGCGCCCGTCCGCCTTGTAAAAGAGCCCCGCCAACGACAGCGGCCGCGATGGCGTCAAGCTCCATCAGATTGCCGTTGCGCGCGGCGTCCGAGGCCGAGTTGATCGCAACCACGATCAGACCAGCCAAGCCCGCAAGCACCGCGCAGATGACATAGGCCCCGATCTTGACCCGCCGGACGGGACCACCGGCCAGATAGGCCGCGCGTTCATTGCCGCCGATCGCCAGCAGGTAACGACCCCAAGTGGTTCTGGTGATCACCCAGAACAGCACACAGGCAATGGCCAGCGCCAGCCAACCCTGGAACGGCAAGCCAAGCACCTTGCCGGTTCCAAGATAACTGAATGAAGGGTTTGAAAATGTCTGCAGGTTGCCATTCGTCAAAACCTGGGCAATACCGCGACCCGAGATGAAAAGAATGAGCGTCGCAATAATGGGCTGCACGTTCAACACGGCAACCATCACGCCGTTGAATACCCCACATAAACCCGCGACGAACAGTGGCAGGACAATGGCCAAAATGACGCCAAGCATCGGATTGGCGGCGCCCAGATCCGACAGAAAGATCAGCGGGGCCAACGCCCCCGCCAGAGCCATGACAGCGCCAACCGACAGATCAATTCCACCCGTGGCGATGACCAGCGTCATACCCATGGCCACGATGGCGATCGTGGCAACCTGGCTGATATTCACGAACAGGGTCTGCATCTGCAGGAAATTGGGGGTGAAAAACGCGTTGAACACCAGCAGGGCGACCAACGCGGCGATGCCGCCATGAAAGCGGAAGGGCATCGATGCGACCCGTTGCGGCAACTTCATTGCTCGGTCCATGAACCAGTTCCTCCTTCATGATGCGCAAGCGCGCGCACCAGTATGTTCTCGGTAATCCCGGGGTTGGTCAGTTCCTTGACCGAGCGCCCTTCGTGCATGACCACGATGCGGTCGGCGCCTTCCACCAGCTCTTCGAATTCCGAACTGATAAGAACGACGCCGAACCCCTTTTCGACATACGACCGAATGAACGATTGGATCTCTCGCTTGGCGCCGACATCCACGCCTCGGGTCGGCTCGTCGAGTATAAGGATGTCGGGCTGCGTCGCCAGCCAACGGGCAAGCAGCACCTTTTGCTGGTTGCCGCCAGACAGCTCACGAATGGGTTGATCCATATGGGCCGCCTTGATACCCAGATCGTCGATGAAGGCCTGAACGATCTCGCGCTCGCGGGCAAAGTCGATTTGACCACGACTGGCCAGTTTCGGCAGCAGGGCCAGCGTCATATTCTCGCGCACGGACATGTCTGGAATGATCCCTTCAGCCTTTCGATCTTCGGTCAGAAAGCCAACCCCGTTTGCGATTGCGTCACCCGGTCCGGATGGTTGTCCAACCGCGCCGTGCAACTCGATCGCACCGCTGCGGGCTCCGTCCACGCCGAACAAAGCGCGCGCCGCCTCAGTCCGGCCAGAGCCCAGCAACCCGCCCAACCCAACGATTTCCCCGCGGTGGAGTGTAAGGTCGAAATGCGTCAATCGCGGGCCTGTCGAAACAGAGTCGGCCCGCAAAACGATATCTCCTTTCTTAGCCTTCGCACCTGCAAAGTCCGTGAGTCCGTCTGCCGCGATCTCATCTTTGTTGCGGCCCAGCATGTCCGCGATCATTTCTAATTTGGTCGTGTCTTGGACGGTGCGCGTGCTGACGGTACGCCCGTCTCGCATCGTTGTGACCCGATCGCAGATTTGGAACAGCTCATCGAGGAAATGCGAGACATACAGAACAGACACGCCCTGTTTCTTCAACTCGCGCACCACACCGAACAAAACCTCGACCTCGCTGGCATCCAGCGATGACGTGGGTTCGTCCATGATGACAAGTTTCGCGTCAAGAGAAACAGCCCTCGCAATCGCAACCAACTGCTGGATCGCAGTCGAGAAATTTCCTAGCGGCTCAGTCACGTCAATTTCTATACCAAAGCGCGCAAGAACCTCGCGTGCGCGCCTGTTGCCCTCGCGCCAGTCGATCAAACCGAGACGTTTGGGCTCGTACCCCATGATAATGTTCTCGGTCACTGACCGCAGCGGAACCAGGTTGAGCTCCTGATAGATCGTGGCGATTCCGGATTCCTGCGCTTCGCGCGGGGTGGAAATGCGGCTAGGCCCACGCGCCAAATGGACGTCGCCGGCATCCCGATCGTAAACTCCGGTCAGAACCTTGATCATCGTCGATTTGCCGGCACCGTTCTGACCGATCAGCGCATGAACCTCGCCAAGTGCGATCTCCAGACTGGCCTGGCTCAGTGCCGGTACGCCGGCAAAGGACTTTTCAATTCCTGACATCGAGACGAGCGCATTCATAAGATGTCTTCCTCCGATTGCTTGCAGGCGGCACCGACCACAGGCCAGCACCACCCACCAGGGAGAATCAATAAGCTTCGTCGATGTGATCAGCCGCATTGTCTTTGGTAAAGATGCGATCTTCGACTTTCACCCATTCCGGGATCGTCTCGCCAGCCGCGTATTTCTTCATGATTTCACAAGCCAGAGGACCGAAGAAGGGCGAGCTTTCCACCGTGACCCCCATCTTGCCATCGATGATGGCCTGAAGAGCATCGCGTGTCCCGTCGATCGAAACGATGGTCACATCCTCGCCAGGCTTGCGGCCGGCCAGTTCCAGAGCCTGGATCGCGCCGATCGCCATTTCGTCATTGTGGGCGTAGACCACGTTCACATTGGGGTGCGCCTGCAGCAGGGTTTCCATCACCTGACGACCAAGGTCGCGCGCAAAGTCACCGGTCTGAGAAGCCACGATCTCAAAGCGGTCGTCCGCTGCGATCGCGTCGTCGAAACCCTTTTTACGGTCATTTGCAGGTGAAGAACCAGTTGTGCCTTCCAACTGGACGATGACGCCCTTGTCGCCGTCGAAATTTTCCATCAGCCATTGCGCGGCCCGGTTGCCCTGATCAATGAAGTCCGATCCCAGGAATGCTACGAAATGCTCGCCTGGCTTGGCGACGGCCGGATCAACCGAGCGGTCCACGAGAAAAGTCGGAATGCCGGCGGCGCGTGCTTTCATAACCGCCGGAATCAGTGGCTTTTCTTCCCTTGGAGGCAGAAACAGAACGTCGATGCCTTGTGCGATCATGCTGTCCACATCCGCAACCTGCTTGGCCGCAGATCCAGCTGCATCCGTCGCGATAAGGTCCCAGCCGCAGGCCTCGGCCGTGTCATGGAACGATTTGGTCTCGGCAATGCGCCACGGATTGTTCGACTCCATCTGCGCAAAGCCAACTTTGTAGCGCTCCTTCTGCTCAAGCTGTGGCAGATCCTGCGCAATCGCAGTCGTGCCCAACAGCGCACCCGCGACAACCGTCGAGATCAAAAGAGTTCTGCGTTTCATGGTTATTCCTCCTCCATTGGTGCGGTCGCCAACGTTTTGACCGCGAGTTTTAGGTCATGCCCAATTCATGTAAGTCGTCTGTTTCCTCAGATAGCCATCGAAGCCATATGCGCCGTCTTCACCCCCAACCCCGGACATACCCCAACCGGTATGAAATCCCTGCACGGCCTCGCCATTGGAGCGGTTCAGATACAGTTCGCCGAACTTCAAACGGCTCGGGGCCTCCATCAATCGCCGGTGCGATGCCGTAAAGAGATAGGCAGACAGCCCGAATGATGTGTCATTCGCTACGTCTATCGCCTGATCAAAATCATCTACTCGCATGGCTGTTGCCACGGGGCCAAAGACCTCCTCTTGCATCGCGGCATTGCTGTTGTCTGAGACCTCAAGAACCGTCGGGGACATCCAGTGCCCCTTATGGTGCGCCCCGTCCGTCAGGGGCCCACCTGCAAGATGAACCGTGGCGCCTTCGGCGATGCTGCGCTGGATGATCTCGGCGACCTTGGTCACTTCGGCCTTGCTGACTTTGGGACCCAAATCGCAGTCGTCCATCGGTTCCCCGATCGACAAAGCGCGGACCGCGGACACGAATTTTTCCAAGAACTGATCCGCAATGCCGCGATGCAGATACATACGCTCGTTGCAGGTGCAAATCTGGCCGCAATTGGCAAACCGGGCGGCAATGGCGGCCGAAACGGCGGCGTCAATATCCGCATCCTCCATCACGATGAACGGAGCCTTACCGCCAAGCTCGAGCCGGACAACCTTGATCCGGTTGGCCGCGGCGCGAAAAATCTCTTTCCCGGCGCGTGTGCTGCCGGTCATCGTGATCAGTGACGTATCGGGGTGTTCGACCAACCGCTGCCCTACCACCGGCCCCTTGCCTGTCAGAACATTAAGAACACCGGGCGGAAACCCGACCTTGTTGGCAAGCTCGGCGACCGCAAGACCGGATAGCGGCGTGATTTCGTGCCCCAACAGAACTACGGTGTTGCCCGCGACTAGCGCGGGTCCGACCTTCCTGGCGGCCAATGCCAACGGATAGTTCCAGGCCGTCAACGCAACAACAACGCCATAAGGATGACGCCGGATCTGGATTTCCTCGGACTCGTTGTCCGACGCAACTATGTCACCCGAAATCCTCCGGGCCTCTTCAGCCGCATGGCAAAGAAAGGTGACGGCAGCATCCACTTCACCTCGGGCTTGCGAGATCGGCTTGCCCTGCTCGGCGGTGATCAGAGCAGCCAAACGACCGGCGTCGATCCGGACGGCCTCAGCGAGCCTCAGGACCAGTCGAGCCCGCTCGATCGCCGGGCGCGAGGACCACGAGCCAAAAGCCCGATGGGCCGCTTCGACCGCCGCATCCGCGTGAGCGGCGGCGCCATCTGGAACTAGCGCAACGATCTCTTCATTCGCAGGGTTTTCGACAACAACCGTGTCCGCGTCAAGGTCGACAAAGCGGCCATCGATGAACATCGAATGCCGAACGACTTGACCCAACTCCCCCACTACAGACCGCAATTTCGCCTCCCGCGCTTGCTCGGTCAAACCACAATGGAGACCGCACCACCGATCAAAACACTAATATTATTATTTAGTCAACACTAATATTAATTACTATCCGCTAATATTAGTTGCACGTCCTCCGCATAATCGGTAAAAAGGATACGAACAAAAAGGTTGAGCGATGAACGATCAAGCGAACAAGGCCGGACAACACAGGGGTGTAGGACGAGTCGCGGGCCGACAGCGCATAACGATGCACGACATTGCACGCGTCGCTGGATGCTCACAAACGACAGTATCGCTGGTTCTGAACAAGAACGATTCCGTCAAAATCTCCGAGGACACAAAGCAACGAGTCCTGGATGCCGCCAATACGCTTGGATACGCCATGCCCTCTCAACTCAGGAAACCCCAAGACAGCGCGCGCCGACCCTCGGCACTAGACGACACCATCGCTTTTGTCGTGGACGATCTGGCGTCGAGCCCCGAAATGGTAAACGCGTTTAGCGGCGTGAAACAGGCCGTTCGGGACACCGGAAATCTTGTATTGCTGGCAGAAACCCAAAACGACCCAGAGGTCGAACCCAGAACGCTTAAGTATTTCCTCGACCAACAGGTTGCGGGCATCGTTTACGCAACTGTTTTCACCCGGCGGGTGGTCGTTCCGGAAATCCTCACGCAGGCCGCAACCCCGGTTCTGCTGCTAAACTGCTTTTGCGACGACCTCTCGTTTCCTGCGGTGATCCCCGGCGAAGTCGCTGCTGGACATACGGCGACCAACGCCCTGATCAAGGCCGGGCACAAACGAATCGCCACTATCACCGGCGAGCCGTTCATGGAATGCGCCGCGGGACGAACGACCGGGTATAGAAACGCCTTGGCTTCCGCCGACATTCCATTCGACGAGGACTTGGTTGTCGAAGGCAATTGGTTGCCCAGCGCCGGATATGCCGCCACGCGCGAATTGATGGACCTGCCCTCTCCGCCAACCGCCATTTTCTGTCAGAATGACCGCATGGCAATCGGTTGCTATGAGGCACTCAAGGAACTTGGCCTGTCCATCCCCGAGGACATCTCGGTCATCGGATTTGACGATGACGAAACCGCGCGACACCTTTCGCCGCCACTGACCTCGATGATTCTTCCCACCCGGGCGATGGGACGCTGGGTCGTCGAACAGCTATTCCACGGGCCGACGGATGGTCAGAGGCACCCACTCGTGAAGCTTGAATGCGAACTGGTCGAGCGCGACTCGATCAGAGAACCCAAACGCCGGACCTGAAGGCGACATCATGACGGAAACCTTCGATCACATCGTCATCGGCGGCGGCTCAGCCGGTGCCGCAGCCGCCGCCCGACTGGTCAACCAGGGCAAGTGCAGGGTTCTGGTGCTGGAGGCCGGGCATTCGCACCACCATCCATTGCTGGACATGCCGCCGGGTATTTTCAAGATGATCAACGGGTCCAAGTTCATGACCTACCACCAGACCGAACCGCAGGACCACCTGGACGGCCGCGTGCATGAGATTCCGCAGGCCAACGTACTGGGCGGCGGGTCGTCAGTGAATGCGCAGGTCTATATGCGCGGCCGCCCTTCTGACTATGACGCGTGGAACGACCTGCTACGACAGACCAACGACGGGGTCAGCTGGGGATGGGATGATGTGCTGCCCTATTTCCGCAGGATTGAAGACAACAACAGGCTTCATAATTACCTGCATGGCAGCGATGGTCCGGTGCAGGTCTCTGATCCGGGGTATATCGACGACATGTCTCGTTGGTTCGTTCAGTCGGTGCAGGCCCTTGGTGAACCATTCAACACGGACTTCAACGGCGCAACACAGCGCGGTGTCGGGTTCTATCAGTTCACCAATCGCGCTGGAAAGCGCAGCTCGTCAGCCTATGCTTTCCTCGCCCCTCTCGAGACGAACCCGGACTTGACCATACGGCTTGGCGCAACGGTCAGAAAAGTCATCATCGAAAGCGACAAGGCCGTCGGGGTGCAGTATCGCGACAAAGGCGGGTTCCACACCGTCCGGTGTGATGGTGAGGTTATCCTTGCGGCGGGCGCTCTGGTCACGCCGAAAATCCTCATGCTTTCGGGTATCGGACCGGATGCACATCTTGCCGAACACGGTATTCCTGTGGTCTGCCCACTGCCTGGGGTCGGTCAGAACCTGATCGACCACCCCGAAGTTCCCATCACCGCCTTTGCCAACGGTCCATACGGATATTTTAAACAAGGTGATGGCTGGCGGATGCTTCGCAACGGCATACAGTTCAAACTGTTCGGCAGCGGCCCAGTGACTTCGGCCGGGGTCGAAGCTGGTGCCTTCGTCAATCCGTCGGTTCCTGATGGAGAACCGACCATTCAAGCCTTTTGCGTGCCCATCGTCTATCTGGATCGCGACGCGCTGGACGAGGTGCAGGATGACTTTGGCGTGACCGTTACGACCGTCGTGGTCAAACCGAAATCACGCGGAGAAGTTCGGCTTCGCTCGGCCGATCCTCAAGCTATGCCGGTGGTTTCGCCCAACCTTCTGAAGCATGAAGACGACATGCAAGAGATGATCCGGGGGCAGCGGTTCTTTCGTCGGGCATTCACGTCGGGCCCGCTTGCACAAAGGATCCGCGAAATCGTCATTCCGATAGCGGACGACGACCAGACGCTGCGAGCACATTGCAAGAGATTCGTAAAAACCAACTATCACCCGGCGGGCACTGCCAAAATGGGCCGGGACGGCGACGGAATGGCAGTGCTGGACGCCAGAATGCGCGTTCGCGGGATCGAGAGCTTACGGGTTTGCGACATGTCCGCAGTGCCCGACATCAACGCCGGCAACACAAACGCACCTGCCATGATGCTTGGCGAACGATGCGCCGACCTTATCCTTGGCATCGGATCAGTACGCGAGGGACGCAATTCTTATCCGGAACAAAGTTGACGCCACTCGCTAAGAGCGGCGGCGCGGGTCAGCTTGAAGGTGTCTCGGCTGGTGAGCGATCTTTCTTGGTTGAAGTGGTTTTAGACGGAAGAATGAACGGCAGCGAATTTCTGTAAACTTCGCATGCGCCTGAACCGTTGCGTCGCGCGTTCGCGTCGTCGAAACGGAAGAGCGGAAATCGAATATACAGCATCACAGCAAGGCGGATGATCTCGGGACTGGTCTTGAAGTTTTTAAAAGAGGCAGGTTTGGTCATGTGCAAAAACTACGCAACCGCCCTGCCCCGCTCAAGCAAAGTTCTTCTGACAAGACCGTGGGCTACTGCTCCGGTGAATACCAAATTGGCGAAATCCACGCTCGTTCGTATATCCACACCGCGACATCCTCAAGGAGCGGCAAGCCGTGGCGGACGGCGTCATACGTCGTCCAGCGTGGAGTTGGTATTTCGATGACGCGCATGTAGTACAGAGCATGTTGGCCAGGATCAAAATCGTCGTCTGTCCAATGACCAAACAACTCCGCAGCTCCGTTTGCGTTACTGTAAGTCGAAGTTTCAGGATCAACCGTATTGCCAATGGGCGGCAGCTTGCCATTCACGTCCGGCACGCGATCTCTTGACCACACTACATCAATGATACGTTCTTGCGGCGATCCGCCCACATCGACCCAACCCTTGATGATTTGTACGCGATCGAGGTTGGCTCCGATCGGATCTTTTAATGCGTGCACCGCGAAATTTGGTGGGCCGTTCAAAGCTGTCAGAGAACCGCCCATCGGCACGCCGTTGGCATAACCGTCCATTACAAGCTTCACGGGATCGTTGTTGCTTTGGAGTATTGCACCGCCAAAGAAACGCGGCTGTATCCTAGGGCCTGATGTGGCGAAGGTTTCGCGGCTTTGCATCGCGTCAAAAATCGCACCAAGTGTGTTCTTGGACGCCCAGACGCCTGCGAGCGAGCCCGGGTTGGCGTCGGGGCCAAGCAACCAGCCGTCTATCTCGCCTTCGCGGCGTTGTTCGGTAGTACCGTCGGCAACACCATGGCTGCCATTATAAGTCGCCTCATCGACATCACTTGGGGTACCGTTATGATTGTCTGTGCCTCCGATGAAACCAAGTTTCCAAGGGTTCGCACCTAGCTTCTGCTCATAGTCGAGCCCTTTAGTCGCAGCCCAACGGACGAAGCCATCGGTGTGGAAGAAACGTTCACGGAATGCAGCGATACTCTCTGCATTCTCGAAGTTCGCAAATTCATCGTTAGGCGACACGCCGGGATGGGTTTCGGAATTGCCTTTGATCTGCATCATTTCGATCAACGGCTCCCACTTGGCGCGGCGCTCGGCATATTCGCGCGTGATTGGATTTCCGGCATTGTCGATCGGCTCAAACATCAAGCCTTTGCTTCCGTTGGAGTTTTGTGGGATGGCCAACAGTGTAGAGCCAGCAGCTTCTTGGTAATGCCCTGGAGCAGATGGGATCTGCGTTGAGAGCATCTCGCCAAGAAATTCTGCATGAACGGAAATGGACGCAAAATCCAGAGGTCGACCGATTCTGCGCTGCACGTTGTTTACCGAGACAGGTTGACCCTTCGCGAAGCGATACGCGCCCGAAGGTGTCAGGCGTGCACTTCCAATGTAGGCATCAAGTGAAAACGAAGTATGTACATGAGTTTCGCCGAAGTAAGCGTTCTTGATCGGGTTCTCAGGCACCATGGCTGAGCAGCCTCATCTTACTGGTCAGCGTGACCCACGCACCTGATTGGTCCAAACAGGAACGCCTGTTCGGCTTCTGACATCTCCAAGTCCTTCGTCCCTGCTACAAGGTTCGCCCTCCCTGATCCGACGGAACAATTCCCTGCTCCACCTTTTTGGGAATTTGCAGCATAGACCTTTGAAAAACATACATTTCTGAGAGGAGAAACTCTGGGTTCCAGACCCATCTCACGAAAATTCCCTGTAAATTGCCGGG
>NZ_JBXWND010000021.1:0-43956 GCF_059610185.1 Ruegeria sp. YTSA108
AAACCATCATCTCAATGGATCACAGGCCAATGATGCACTAACAATCAAATTGAACCAGTCAGATGAGGCTGCTCAACGGGATCACTCAAATTCTTTGCGGAGTTGCACTACCGTTTTTTGGGTTTGCCCAAGTTAGCAACTGATCATTTTGGTGAATCGAACTGTGACAATTATAAGTTTCGGCTTTGCACCCCGTACTGCGCCTTCAGTTGCTGAACCGATCCGCAATACACGTCCAAATCAACCTCTGGGGCAATACCGGACACTCGCTCGTTCGTAGAGTGCTGCCAAAACTCCCATTGCGGAGCATTCGGTGCGGGTCTGGCTGCGTATTCTGCCAGCCAGACCGGGTAGTTCCCGAAACCCGAGGTCAGCTCGGTCTCCCAGGTGTTCAGATTGGCATATACCATCGGAACCGTTCCGAAAGCCCTCTGAACGCTGGTAAGCCATTCCAGCGCGAGGCTTCGATAGGTCGCCCCCTGTGCCGTCGGGACGCCTTCAAGATCGAGTGTAAATGGCAGGTGCAGAAGGCCGGGTTTTCCAACCGGGCCTTTCGAAAGAACAGCCTGCACTGCATCGACAAAATTCGTGACCTGTGGCTTGGCCGGGTGGCTGATGTGAAGCAGGTGGTAGGCGCCGCACAGGATACCCACCTCATTCGCGCCCAGTACATTTGGCTGAAAATACGCATCCTTGATGCTGACGCTTTCGGTCGCCTTTATCAGCGCAAAAGAAACACCCGAGGCTGCGACTTGCGGCCAGTTGATATCCCGCTGATGATCACTAACATCTATCCCTTTTGCCTGCGCCTTATCTGGCGCCGCTTTGGGAATCTGACCCGATGGTTTGCGAAACGACCTTACAATTCTGCCCAGCCTACATGCCATCAGATCGGCCTTTTCTATCTGTCATAACACCGCATCCAACCGACATTTGATCAGCCAATAGACCGAGATGTTGATTGCGCGGGTCTCGGTCTCGCTGGTCAGGGCCGACCCTTTAACGACGTTGCCCGAATTGGATTGGGGTGTGGGGGCGATAACCGGTTCCGGGCCTAACACTCCGTTTGAAACCGTGCTGTCGCTTTGTTCCAGCACATGTTGGTGTTGCTGGAGCGCAGATAGTTGCAGCGACCCTACCCCGGTATATTTCTGGTTCTTTTTGTCGGTTCGGTACCTCTGGTCCTGATCCTTATCGACTTTCCCGCCCGGGTCGACCCCGCGCAGAAAATAGCCCTGGTAATCAGGCAGTCGAAACTCTCCGTCCTTGCCTTTACCAAACAGATATCCGATGGCGGCAAACAATTCCGGATAAGCGGAAATCAACAGAGGTGAGCCGTCGCAAACCTTCCAGCCATAATGTTGCAGATCAGTGGTCCCGCCCGCCAGCTTTTTGGATTGTCCCAGAAGCTCCCCGGAAAAAGCGATCACCGCGCCAACCGGCATCCCCAATACCCGGCCCGGAGACGGACCCCAGCCTTGTTGCGGCTCAAGCGGTCCGCCAGGAGCATTTGGTCGGGGCGGGGTCGGAAAGCCTGGCGGTCTCATTCTGAATCCGCCTGACCTGGCAGATCACTATCCGCACTCAGCATGCACATATGAGTGGGCACCTGAACCGTCCAGGATTGCGCATTGCCTTCATCGTCTTGTGTATGTTCCGATTTTATCCGGGCCACAATCTCGGCGTCTTCGGGCAAGCAAGGGGCAAGATGGTCTGCATCCGGCCAGATCCGACCGGTGCGCAGGAAATACAGGAAACTGCGCGCGTGCTTTCTGTCGACCGGTGCCAGAATGCGCACACGGTCAGCGCGCAGAAAATCCCGGAACCGCAGGTCGGGTACGGTCTCACGCAGGGCAAGATCCGCGGGGTCGCCTGTCAGATCGCTGACTTCGTCCTCGATATCCATGAATGTGGCGATGTCGGACCACCCGACCGTTTGTTGCAGATAGTGCCGGATACGCGGCTTGGCATAATCCGGGGCCACGGCATCTTTCTCGGACCCGCTGAGGGTCAAGATTTGCTCCTGAGCCGCGGACAGGATTTCCGTCGTCACCGCCTTGTTCAGGAACGCAGGGTTCTGAGCCTCAATCGCAGCCACCTGTTGTTCCAGTTTGCGACGGTATCCCTCTAGCTGCCGCGCATACGCTTCCTTGATCAGCCTATAGGTTTCGAATTGCCAATCGGAATAAGTCTGCGCCGACCGTTGGCACGTCACTTCAAGAGTTGCCGCAAAGAAACCGGTCAATTCGGATTGCAGATGCATTGGTGCAGGATCGGGAACCGGCATATCCGGCGGAGAGTTGGGCTCGGACGATTGTGTGGCTGCGGTTTGCTTGAGGCTGCACAGAATGGTGAACCCAAGCGGATGGCCTTCATCCGCCGGAGAGGTTCCGGTTCCGAACCCTTTATCCAGCTGGGCGCTCAGCACCTGCGCGCCCGAGGCTTGGCTGACAGGCAGGCGCAGTGGCTGCGGTGACTTGTCCGCATGGCCGTTTGAACCGGGCGGGGCGGATTTGCCCCCCGCTTGCTGAGGTTGCAGGGCGACCGACCCGACGATGACATGGGTTTCTGCGGGGGTTCCGACACTCATCACCGAGGCTGTTGCTTTGATGGGCTCAAAGCCTCTGGGGATCAGGACGGCGCCTTCGGCCACTGGCGTATGGCTTTGCACCGTTTGGCTGACCACAAGCTTGAATGGCGGGGCCATACGGGTCTCTTCCACGCCAAATTCCTGAAACGCATCGAGATAAAATATCTTGCCATCGTCTGTCTTGCCAGTCTCATCGGTCAAATCCTGAAATCCGCTTATCCCAAACTCGCCTGGAGATTTCGGTGGGCGCAGATCAAGCTGCCAGGACCGGCGAATATGCCGGACAAGATTCTCACCCGGGCTGGGGACCATGATCTCAAAAATCAAAACCTCGCCCAGACTTTTCGTGCGCAAGCGAAAGCTTCTGTTCACCCAACGATAGATGCCGCGGATATCCGTGCCGTTCCGCCGATTGTCAAAGCGCGTCACATCCGAGTATTCGGTTTCTTCAACTTCGGATAACTCGCGCGTATGGCGCATTTCGCGTGACAGGTTTCGCACCGTTTTCTCGACGATGTCGCGGGCAAATTTCAGGTCGTTTTTCGCGAAGCCTCCGGCTGGCTGCTCTTGCACCCACCAATTCCCAGTAACACTCATCTTATTGCCATCTGTCGGCATTCCGTACTGGGTGTCGTAAGAGTTGACATGCGTGGTCGAGACATGGTCGGCCAACGTCTTTTGCACCTGATTGATCAGGTCCGAAACCGAGGTATCCTCGTCCCGCCGGGCAATTTTGGTGGTCACATCGGAATGTGCCTCATGGCTTTCGCGGCGCTGCAATCTCCGGTTTCGCGTCTCGCGCATTTCACCGCGCAGGACATTTTCGATACGCTGCACGTCGCCCAATTCATACCCAAGCGGCTGATACCGGATCGAACGAGCAAGCCCGTATGAATAGGCGCGCACCCAGCCGGGCTTTGTCAATTTCAGAGGGATCTGATGATCTGTATCCTTTGCTGCAACCGGCGCAGGTTTTTTCGGCTCGAATATGGAGCCAGGCAAAACCAGCGTCGCATGCATCCAAGCTTTGATCTGTTGTCCGGTGACCGGATCGGTCATCAAGCTGGCATGCCCTCCTTCGGTTGCAGCCAGCGCACGGGTCAGAACGTGATGGGTAGTCAACACCTGAATCAGAACTGCAAGTTCGTCTTTTTGCCAGCCAGCCAAAAGGTTCAGCGCAACGATGCTTTCCCAGATGCGGGCCAGTTCCTTTTGCGCATCCGGTGCATTTGCCAGAACCTTGAATGCGGCCCATCCGCCCAGACGGGCCTTGATCAGATCTGTGATCTGGGCCAGCGAAAAATCAGGCAGCTCTCGCAGAGCCGGCCACAATTCAGGATATGAACTGAATGGCGGGCCAAGCGATTCAATCGAGGAGATGAACCCTTTGGGTTTGCCCGGTTCGGCCGCAGGCTGAGCCTTGCCGGATTGCCCCGCATCCGATGCCGGATGGGGCGAACTATTCCCACCTGGTGTATTGTCGGTGTTCGAGCTTGGATCCACGTAAGTAACCGCCAAAGCCTCCTGCCCTGACCTGTCCCCGGATTTTGAAACAAGGCTTTGCAGGAACACGCTGTTCGCCAGGATCTTTTGCGGAACCTCCATGAAACCCGCATCCAGCGCGCCCGGCGCTATCGACGGCCAATGTTTCATATAGATGAAGGGGAACAGCTCATCCCAGCGCAGGTTAGCGCCCTGAGTGACCGGGCTCAGCCCGTCAGAATCCGGGTCATCGCTAAATGGATTATCACCATCACCGCCGTGAGTGTGGTTTGGCTGATCTGGGTCATGCCCGTCATGTCCACCGGAACCGTTTTGCCCGGTGCCAGAGTTCCCACCATCATCGGCCCCGCCCCCTGCTCCGGAATCGGGCGATGGAATATGGCTTGGCTTGCCAAATTCAGACATGAAACCCTGAAAGCGCCAGACACGACCGGTCTCGGGTTCTTGCAGAGCCAAAGCCCCAAGGACCTGCTGAGACAACGGCGTACTCAACCCGCTTTGCCAGGTCAGGGTACCGGTCAACCGCTCACCGGTTTCGAACAGCACATTCAGCGGCGTTCTTTCCTTGTACCTCAGAACAGGGCCGCGCACGGCCTTGCCCGGTGTCTTGGTGAAAAAGAACTGGACGGTCACGAATTCCGGGGGATCGGCACCATGCGGATGGGTTTCGAAATTGGCCACCAACTGGTTACGCAGATCCTCGAACGGCGCATCCATCCAAATGAGTTTAGGGTCCTGGCTGGTCATGCCCGTTAAGCGTCTTCCACCGCCAACACGACCTCAAGCTCGCTGATCGCCTGCAGTGAACCCTTGGTCAGCTTGCTGGATTTCAGGCCACTGATTTCCAGACGCTCGATATCCAGTTGCCAGACATCAACACCGGTATGGATATTGTCAAAAGGCGCGTGCGGAAAGAATGCCTCGATCTCGGAGTATTCATACAGGTTGTCCTGAATCACGGCCAACATCGCCGCGCGAGCCTCGGCCAACACCTCAACCATATAGTCGCGAATGCGGTCCAGATCCGCGTCGGACACTTCGGCGAAATAAACTGCGGATCGCGTGCCATCTTCATCGAAACGGGTCACGACTTCGGTCGCCGGGGCGAGCAATATCTCATGCTCGCCCTCGATTGACACAGGCCCCTTGTCTGCCGCTTCTGGGGGAAGGAACTCGATCAGCGCACCGCAACAATCAATCAGAATTTGCTGGCCGGCTTCGGCAATGAAATTATCATCCTCCCAAAGCTCAATCGCGATTTCAGGATCAACCTGAGCGTATGGCAGAGCATAGCGCCCGCCGCCATGCAGTTTCTGACCTTCGGGGAAAATTTGCCCCCCATTTCCGCGCTGGAAAAAGGTCAGGATAGGTCGACGAAACATCAGAAACCGACCAGAGCGGGTATGTACGAGTGCATAAACCTGAAAGGCCATGTGTCTTCTCCTCCGATATGTTAATTCGGGCTGTTGGTGACTTAGTCCAAACCCAATACGCGACGGACGCGGCTCAGCTCGCGGTCATGAACAGTCAGGGCATCCAGAAACAGAGAGACCGCAACCCGGTTATCCGCAGAATAATGCCCGCCCAGAACATGCTCCAGCGCAGCCGGGCAGTGGTCATAGGCATCCGCGATATTGTCGACGCTCAGCGCGCGCATCCCAGTACGCAGAACCTTGTCGCAATAGGCAGCAAAGCTGGCGTTCAGGTCGTTGATCACGATCCGCTCGGCTTTAGGTGAGGTCGACGGCTTGTAGGGCTCGTAAAGTGGCACCCAGCTTTCGGCGCGCCCCAGATGGGTCGAGGTGGGCGGATAGCCATTGGCGGTCATGAACATCGTACAGCCAAAACACGAGGCCAGCTTGGTGGTACAGTCACCAACCGTAATTTCATAAGGCGTGCAATGCGGGCCCAGATGATAGGCCTTGTAGATCGCCTGGATCATACCGTGGGTATAGCCCTTAACGCCTTCGTCCCCGCTTTCATCGACGAAATTCATACCCTGATCAAAGCGCATAATATTGGTGATCTGGTCCGACCGGTTTGTCGCCCCGTGATCGGGTTCCCCTTCCTTCGGAGCATCCTGCGCCAGATCGCCGCCAATGATGCCCCAACCAACGCAGTCATGGTCATGGGTATCGCGACGAACGCGCGGGTTCCACAGGGCAGAATCCTCGGGCGGCAACCACCGAGGGTACCATCCCTCGAAAATATTGTCGTCATGATCGCCCGCATCCAGATCAGGGATATGGAACCGCGCGCTTGGCATCGGACCGACCGGATCGGTGTCGCCTTCGACATTTCCGTTATCGACAAACCCGGTATAGGCCCCCAGCCCGATATACTGATAAGCGGGGTCGCGATCCCTTTGCTTGATCTCATCATATAGCACCTGCCCCTTGTCACTGAGGTGGTGTTCGGGGTGGCGGATATCGCCCTCGGTCGGAGGCTCATGCCCGGCCAAACCATAAACCCCAACGATCACAGCGCCGGTTTTATGATCGACGGCCGTCCCTGCCCTAACAGAATGACCCTGCATGTCGATTTCCAAAGCGGCCAGCTGTCCGATTTTCTGGGCGGCTTGCTGAAGCTGATCCCATTCGCGGGACCATTTGTCGGACCTGGGCATCTCGTCAGAAGGTTCCATTGAAAACTGCACATCGACATTGGCGCGGATCTGTTCGATCGAATGACCTACGATGGCGGCGGCAACGATATAGTCCGCTTCAAGCTTGGGATCAGCACCGCCGTTGGTCAGGATTCCGGATGTACGTCTGTAAGCCATCAATTCACTCCTCCAAAGTTTCGCCCGCTTGGGGCGTCATGAATATTGAATCTCGTAACCAACAAAATTGATCGGATCGGAATTCGGACCCGGCGTGCCGCCATACATGGCGACGCGCATTGCCTGGACCTGGTGCAGATCAAAACTGGCCACACCCGGACCTATTTCCCGGCGGTCGATCCGAAAACCCTGCCGCGTTGTCATATCGGCCGCAAAGTTCAGCCGGTCCGGAGCCCGGAGCACGCATTCTCCCTGCAAAGGCAGGCGGGTTTCGGTCAGGGGAAAGCCGCAGCGCACGACCTGCACCTTGTGCAACCGATGCCCTTTTGGAACCGTGATGGTCAGGTCAATCCCGTCGCCTTTGCGCCGGGGTTCGATCGTTGCCTCGCCACAGACAACTTTGCGATCCACCAGAACATCGGGCGAGATATTGCCCTCGCAGGTGACGAACCTGACCGACAGGGTCAGATCAATCTGAAAGCTTCGGTACCAGCGATACGGGCATTGCAGAACAACCTGCCAGGTTAACGGCCTGATGTGCTGGTCGTGATCCAAACAGTCCCAGAACAGGCCAACCCTGCGCACATTGGGGTTTAATGATCGGTTCTCAAATACGAGTTGGGTTGTCATCGCGCCACCCTGACGAATCTGTGTTATGAACTCGACGGCGGCGGCGACAGCCTCATGATAAAACCAAGCTGTTGAAACCCCGGCTCCAGGCCGGATTTCAGACGCAACCTCAAGAACTTTCCATCCGGCTCGCCACTGATTTTGACGTGGCCGACCACTGTGAAATCTGTTTTTCCCTTATCGCCCTTGGACGTTGACGCTTTGGTATCACTGCTGGACTTGGGTTTGGCCGGTTTGGGAACTTCAACCCAGCCATCACTGACCGCAAGAGCCTGAATTTTGGATGAAACCCCGTCCTTAGAATATGTGTAGTCAGTGAAGGTGACGGTTACGTCCTCAAATTTCCCGGCATCGTCCACCTTGTACTGGACCGAAATCTGAAGCCCGTTATAGGGGGGCTTGTTGCGCCCGGTCTTATGGAAATCGCCAGATTGCCAAACCTGTTTGATGGGCTTCAAACTGTCTTTCTTGTCCGCGTCATCCTTGGGTTTCGAATCCGGCTTTTTGGGATTCGCGGGCTTTACCGGCGTCGGGGTATCAGCGGCAGCCTTCTGATCGCTGTCTTCGTCGCCCTCAGACCGTTTGCGTTTTAGGGCGATTGTTGTGTCGGCAGTTTTGGTCATGACACACCTCCTCTTTCCATAGCTCCGTCAAGCGGTGTGCATCCTGCGGCTAGTAATCCGCCGCAGGGCGCGTTTACGCATTGATGTTTGCCAGCTGGAAATCAAAGGGGGTAGAGTTTTTGCCAGGCCCGCCGCCCGACATCACGATATCAGCGCTTTGGATGCCGAACAGATTGATCTCGGTGTTGATCTGACTGATGATCGCCGAGTCCATGACCTGGCCCTCTTCGATCTGCGACACCACGCCGATATAGATGGTCGGGTGGAACTGAAAGACGCCCTTCTGCCCCGGCGCAAGGTTGGTCTTGGCGGCCAGAAGTTTGCCTTCGCGATAGATATTCGCGTTGATCGATCCCATGGTCAGGTTGTTGCGCAGCTCGACCTCATTCGGCGACGTTGCCGGGGTCTTGGCCAGGCGCAAGATATCCCCGCTGGTGTCTTTGACCATTTCGTAGGCCTGACCGTCATAGGCCGTCATCTGCGGCGTATAGTTCCCATAGCTGTCCGAGGCCGAAACCTGAAACTTCAGCGGGTATTTGAAGGGGTGATAATCCAGACGCCCCAGGTTTTTGATGACTTTCCACGCGATAGCGAGTTCGCCGAAATCTTCGGCCACGTTTTGCTGGAAAATAACGATCGATGAATTATTGGCATCATCCGAGTGATTGACCAATCTGAGTTGAATATTTTCGGTAACCAATTTCAGATTCCTTCCATTAGCGGTTCTTGTCGAGAACGACGAAATCGTGAATCAATGCTAGCTGAGAACTCTGTAATTCGATCTTTGCAGGAATCATCATTTCCTTTGATCTTTGCACTGTTAGACCCCTGCCTGCGGTAACCGGTGCACACTTTGGCCAGCCTCGCACGCGCAGGAGCATGCTCATCCAGGACGTGTTTTGGGTGATGCTTAGTTCATCGAATTGCGATAGCGCCGATACTCTGACGGCGAGACGTCGAATTCCCGTTTGAACGCGGTCGAAAAGTTATTCGCATCCTCGTAGCCAACCTTGAAGGCGATGTCCTGAATGCTGTGCTGCCCCTCAAGAACCAGGGCCGCTGCATAGTTCAACCTGTAGCGCCGAAACCAAGCCATGGGGCCAACGCCGAACTCTTCCTTGAACCGCTTGGACAAGGTGTTCCGGTTTGACCCGACCACTTGCGCCAAGGCGTCAATGCCGCCTGTAAATTCGGGCTCGGTAGAAAGGAAATTACAAGCAGCATTGACCAACGTATCTTTTGAAAAGTACTCGGCAGAGACATTCTGTTTCATCAATGCTCGCGCCGCACTGAATCTGTGCTGGATTTCGCTGGTGACAAATGGATAGGCAATATAGTCGCTGTATCCTTGCGAATATACTTCGGCACGCGCCGTCGACAAACCCAGGTTGATCAGTGCAAAACTGTGCTGGCGCTTATGCGACCCGGCAGGTTTTGGGGCATTGGCCGGCACAAAACGCTTCAGGCACTGACGTACAACGATTGCTCTTTCATGGTGAGAAATGCCTGTGCTTTCTGCATCGTTCGACACGCGGTATCCCATAGACCTTTCAACTATGCTGCGAAATTCGGACAAAAGGCGCGGTGTAAACTCCAAGCAGATCACTCGGTCACGATCATAAGGACTATGCATAAAATTCCCCATCCAAAAAACTTCTGAAAATTTTGTAGGGCGCCACGCAGAGTGCGACCTCTGCTGATCTGAAAAATCAACTTGAGTCGCTGAGCCGCCACCACAACTTTCGATTGAGTACAAAAGGTCTGGGAACTTCTGTTAACTTATTCACATATTGCATTATTAGACCAATCCAATACGGCATTAACCATAAATGAGTGGCAAATTGCAAAGGGTTCTCCTTGCCAGCCAGACCAAGCTATGCCTTCTTCTGCCAACGCAATGGGAGACATGGCAGATGAGCGAAGCGGTCAAGCTGACACTGGATGAGATACGAAACCTAAGCCTGACCATTCTGTCCGGATCCGGATACGGGCCGGACCATGCAGCGGCCATCGCGGATATGCTGGTCACCTGTCAAATTGATGATTGCCAGTCGCACGGCCTGTTCCGACTGTTCATGTGCAATGACACCATGAAGGCAGGCAAGATTGACGGAAATGTCGCGCCAGCCATTACCCAATCGGATAACGCCATCGTTCGGGTCGATGCTCGCGGAGGTATGTCCCTGCTGGCATTTCATGAGGCACTTCCAATTCTGATCGAGAAAACCCGAACCCTTGGTATTGCAGCCATGGCCATCAATCGCTGTTTTCATTTCTCTGCGCTCTGGCCCGAAGTGGAGCGGCTATCTGCTGCCGGCCTTGCGGCGATGGCGATGGTACCAAGCCATTCCTGGGTTGCCCCAGCCGGCGGCACCCGCGGTTCGTTGGGCACCAACCCGCTGGCATTCAGCTGGCCGCGACAGGGCAAGGATCCCTTCACCTTTGACTTCGCAACAAGCGCCTTTGCCCGTGGCGAAATCGAACTCTATCGCCGCGCAGGCAAGCCCCTACCCGATGGCGTAGCAATCGATAAGGACGGCAACCCAACCAACGACCCGCAGGCTGCGATGGAGGGTGCGATGTTAACCTTCGGCAGCTACAAGGGTTCGGCCCTGTCCATCATGATCGAACTCTTGGCCGGTCCGCTGATCGACGACCTGACCAGCCTGGAAAGCATGGAGTTTGCCGGCAACTCAGGCGGCGCCCCCTATCATGGTGAAATCCTTCTGGCCTTCGATCCGGGGCATTTCAGCGGTGGCCGCATAGACCCGAACGATGCAAGGGCAGAACGCCTGTTCGCTGACATCACCGATCAGGGCGCGCGCCTGCCATCACAACGCCGGTTTGCCGCCCGGGCCCGTAACACGGAACGCGGATATGTAGAGATTGCCAAAACCCTCTATGACGATCTGCAAGAGTTGGCCCAACAGATTTAGCCCCCTTCCCCTCAGCAAAGCAGCTGGCTAAGAAGTCTCTCCGAACGACTGTCAGGAGGCCCTATTGGACCGCATCGCCCGCACCATCGCCACCGAGATCAACGCCCGACCCGATCAGGTAGGGGCCGCAGTAAAATTGTTGGACGAAGGCGCGACTGTGCCCTTTGTTGCGCGTTACCGCAAAGAAGCGACAGGCGGTTTGGACGATACCCAACTGCGCACCCTGTCAGATCGCCTGACCTATCTGCGCGAATTGGACGCCCGGCGCGCAACCATCCTGAATTCGATCAAGGATCAAGGCAAGCTGACAGACGATCTTGCAAAATCCATTGCGCTGGCTGACACTAAAGCACAGCTGGAAGACATCTACCTGCCCTACAAACCCAAGCGGCGCACCAAGGCAATGATCGCACGCGAGAACGGGTTGGAACCTCTGGCTAACGCAATTCTTGCAGACCGGTCTGTCGATCCCGATACCCTTGCCCAATCCTACCTGTCCGAGGCTGTTCCGACCAGCAAGGATGCCCTGAACGGTGCCCGCGACATTGTCACCGAACGACTAACCGAGAACGCTACCCTGTTAGGCGAACTGCGCAGCTTCATGCAGCGCGAGGCGCTGCTGACATCGAAGGTGATTGATGGCAAACAACAGGATGGCGCGAAATTCAGTGACTATTTCGACCACTCCGAGCTGTGGGCCAAAACGCCGTCTCATCGGGCTTTGGCGATGCTTCGCGCGTCAAAAGAGGGCATCGTGACATTGGACATCGCGCCGGACCCCGAGACCGGCGCGGCTCGGGCGGAAGCGATCGTCGCATCACATCTGCTAACCCGCACGGATTCAACTGCCGATACTTGGTTACGCAAGGTGGCCGGTTGGACCTGGAGGGTAAAGCTCTCGCTGACGATGATGGTTGACCTGATGGCCGACCTCCGCAGCCGTGCCCAGGACGAGGCGATTTCTGTTTTCTCTCGCAATCTCAAAGACTTACTTTTCTCTGCGCCAGCTGGCGCCCGCCCAACCTTGGGGCTGGACCCTGGAATACGAACAGGTGTCAAAGCAGCGGTTGTCGATGCTACTGGCAAAGTGGTTGCAACTGAAACAATTTACCCGTTCCAACCCAAGAATGACCTTCGAGGCGCACAGGCCACAATCCTGCGCCTGATCGCCCAGCACGGCATTGAGCTTGTTGCAATCGGCAACGGAACAGCCAGCCGCGAAACCGAAAAGCTGGTCGGCGACACGCTCAGAGATTTGCCCAAAACCGTCACTCCTCCCACCAAAGTCGTGGTCTCGGAAGCCGGAGCGTCAGTCTATTCCGCATCCGAACTGGCCGCCCGAGAGTTCCCGGATCTGGACGTTTCCCTTCGCGGAGCGGTTTCAATCGCCCGTCGTTTACAGGACCCCTTGGCGGAACTGGTCAAGATCGAACCCAAATCCATCGGGGTCGGGCAATATCAGCACGATGTGGATCAATATAAGCTTTCGCAATCATTGGCATCTGTCATTGAAGACGTTGTGAACGCTGTCGGGGTTGATCTGAATACTGCTTCTGCCCCATTGCTGTCGCATGTGTCCGGGTTGGGCCCGGGACTGGCAGAATCCATCGTGTTGCACCGCGACATGAATGGTGCCTTTCAATCTCGTTCAGAGTTGCTGAAGGTGGCGCGCCTAGGTCCCCGCGCGTTCGAACAATGCGCAGGCTTTTTGAGAATACGCGATGGGGCCGAGCCCCTTGATGCGTCTTCCGTGCACCCCGAGGCTTATTCCGTGGCCCGACGCGTTGTCGCCGCATGTGGGCTGGATATTCGGCAAATCCTGGGGGATGAAGGTGCCCTGAAAGGCCTGCGCGCCGAACAGTTTGTTAACGACAGTTTTGGCCTGCCCACGGTTCAGGACATATTCTCCGAGCTTGAAAAACCCGGTCGTGATCCCCGGCCACATTTCAAAACTGCCTCGTTCACTGATGGCGTGGAAGAGATCAGCGATTTGAAACCTGGAATGACCCTGGAGGGCACAGTTACCAATGTCGCGGCATTCGGCGCTTTTGTTGATATCGGTGTTCATCAGGACGGGTTGGTGCATATCAGCCAACTAGCAGATCGGTTTGTCAAAGATCCCCATGATGTCGTCAAAACCGGCCAGGTAGTTAAGGTACGGGTCGTCGAGGTGGATGCGCCGCGAAAACGCATCGGTCTGACGATGCGCAAGGATGGTGGCATTGAAACCCGGCAAAAGCGCGTTCAAGGCAGCGACCAATCGCGGCAAAGCCATACAAAACAAAAAGAATCACAACGCGCAAAAAACGGCAATAATGCGCAGCAGGGGGCACTTGCAGATGCACTGAAATCTGCGTTCAAAAAACAATAATCTGCTAATAGGGTGTGCACCCCCCTGCCCTTACCGCGATCAGTCGAAAGCGTCTGGCTCTAGCTCTTGCCAGAATTCGAAGATTGCGGTTGCGTTCAGCCCCGAGCGCCACGCATGCGCTCGGAAATGCTCGCGGTCCAGGTCGTTGTCTAGACCGGCAAGAAACAGTCTTTTATCTGCGTCCCTCTGTGTCGGGTTTCGCCGCGAAACCAGCTCTTCTACGATCGAGAGTTTCCGCGCCCGCTCCTCCCGCTCGGCTACCCGTTCGGCATAGGCTTTGTCTTCAACCGCCACTTGGGCCTGCCTCGCCTGCGCTTCTTCCAGTGCTTCGGGGCTGGGCTTCGCTGGCTGTTCCGGTTCAGGTGGCTGATAGTCATCGCGCAATGCAGCCGACAGATAGCCCAATGTGGATTTCACTCCGCCCTTTTGCCTTACGTAATCAAGTTTCTGCGCGACGTAGTCTTCACCATGTTCGGAAATCCACTGTCGGGCCAAACGATCCGAGACCCCTTGATCACGTAGCTTCGTGTACACCTGCATATTCCGAGCACCGTCACTGTCATCAATTTCGAACATCGCCTTTTGCGGGTTTCCCTTAATCCGAAAGCGAATATCGGTGACCGTCCGGCCTTTCTTTTGGAACTCGGGTTCGATCAGAATGTCCGAGCTTTTGTTCACCTCGGCAACCGCCGGTTTGATGATCTTGGCGTTGAGATGTTTGAAGCTGGTATAATAGTCGCTGCCATCTACCCCCATGAGCTTTCGAAAAACGTCCAAGGCCCACCAACCTGTCGACCCGATGCGCACAAAGCGATAGCAGTTTTCATACAGTGCCAATCCGTGCCCAGAACTAAAGTTGCGCTGAATCTGAACGTTGATCAGCGCATAGATTTTGGGATCATACAGCTTCTGCGCCAGCGCCGGTGAGTAGGCATATTCACAAACACCATTCTTGAGCTTGGCAAAACTCAGCAGAGAGGAAACACCCCATTCCTGACGCCCCTGCTCATCCAACATGTCCCATTCAGCGACAGTCTCGGCCAGGGCGCGCAGGCTTGCACGCAAGGTATCAAAATCGTTCGAGTTATAGCCGACCATCATCGCCAGAGTTCGTGCATCGATGGTATGGGTCTGTGCAGATGTCAGCGCATCATAGGCATTGAGAAGCAGGACATTCGACAGCTTTCGCTGAAGCAATGTCAACTTACCGCTGATGTGAATCGCGGCGACGTTCTTTTTCACCGTTTCCCTTCGCAAGGCTCCGGATAGGTGATCCATGTCTATTTGTGTTTCCGGCATGATTCTGCCTGACTGCTCTTTTTTGCATTTCTGCCATGAAAGGTACCTATCAATCAACTTCTATTAGGTGCCCAAATACAGGATCAGGCTCATCCCGAAAACGGGTACCCTAAACAGATATACCTAAACTTATCCCCAGACCTTTCATCGCGAGCCCGTCATAAGAACGACTCAGACAGGATCGAACGTACTGGAAACGGCTTTGTAAGTGTCTAATAGCGTCGAAGATCCACGTCCCTGCGAATCGGTGCCCTTGTTCCTGTCGAATGGTTCCTTTGGTCCCGTATCTGGGCACCTTTGATCCCGGAATCGGATACCCCAGGAACTGTAAATGGGTCCCTAATATGATCTAACTTGTTGTTATAATTATCATATTCTTAATCTAAATCTCTTAAAGACTCTATAAATAATAAACTCTTTGTTGGCGTGCTCTCTCATTTTTCTAGAGTTTCGTGGCGAAACCCAGCCTTGCGCGCAAAAACTGTGGAAAACTTCCGATAGCAGGATAGCTTTAGAAGATAATGTTCGCTACATTCCTAAATATACGCCGCTAAGGCGAACATCTTCTGAGGCAACGACAGTGAACAAATCAAACCAACCTCCGCTACCGCCATATCTGAATCTTGATCCCGCAATAGCGGCCGGGAAGTTACCTGATCCTATAGGCACCTCTCGATTCGCGAAAGCAGCGGCATTCTGCGCCAAAGGCCGTGAGGATCTTGCCCGCCGAGGTTATGCCCCTGATGGGGAAAAGCGGCTACGTAGGTTTTCAATCTGGGAAATAACTAAGTATCTAATTCCGGTTGCACCTGCGCATCTCCGCCGTGTCCTCAAAGCAAATCCTGATCTTCCTCAAGGCGAAGGAGAAGCTGGTTCAAAATGGTTCACTTTGGAAGAGGTCCTGACCTTGCGCCAGCATTTTGCGGCTGAAGGCGTCAGCACGAAGGAGTATCTTCCCTACCGGCCTGAAGGGCTTCCGGCAAAGGTTGTTTCCGTTGCAAATTTCAAAGGCGGTGTTGGAAAAACCTCGACCGCCGCCCATCTGGCCATGTCCGCCGCCTTGGACGGGTACAAAGTTCTGGTAATCGACCTCGACAGCCAAGGATCCATGACGTCGATCCTTGGCGGGTCCGTCGCAGATGAATGGCAAACTGTGTTCCCCTTGATCGCAAAGGACTATGCTCGGGCGGTGCAGGAGGAAAACCGCGTGCGCAATGCGGCAGGTCAACCTGAAATTCCTTTGGATGAGACCTTGCAAGAGGCGCTTACAACGACTCCTGGCGATGTAATTCAGAACACCCATTGGCCAAATATTGATCTGATAGGTGCGCAGTTGAACCTTTACTGGGCCGAGTTCCAGATCCCAGTGTGGAGGATGGGGCTGAGAAGTTGGCCTTTGTGGGACGGCCTGACCAATTTCCTCGAGGATGAAGGTATCCTCAACGATTATGACATCGTCTTTCTCGATACGCCTCCTGCACTTGGGTACCTTACGATCAATGCACTGGCTGCTGCAGATATCCTTTTGGTTCCGCTTGGAGCTTCGTTTCTGGAGTTTGATTCAACGGGTCGGTTCTTTGACATGCTCTATACGACCTTCGCCAGTATCGAGGATGGTGAAAACACGGCACAACGCGCAGCTGGCTTGCCTGAGCTCAAGTTCGAATGGGATGTTGTACGCGCAATCATCACCCGGTTTGATGCCAGTCAGCAAACAGACATGGCGAACGTAATTCAGGCCTATTTCGGGGATTTCATGAATGCCTACCGGCAGGACTATACTGCTTTGGTCGGGCAGGCTGGTGAGCAGGTGAATGGGATCTACGAAGCCGACTACCGTGATTTTAACCGCGACACATATGTTCGGGGTCGGGAAACATTTGACCGGACTTACGCAGAATTCAAAGAGGTTCTGATCGGTTGCTGGTGGCGCGACGCTCAGATGGGAGGAGAAGCAGATGGCTAAACGCAGAAGACTGACCGCACCGGATACAACAGAGCTCGAACAGCTTGAAGCGGGTTTCGCCGCGAAACCGTCGATCAGCCCGTTTGAAGCAAGCTCGTCAGCACCTCCAATAGCTCAGGTTGCGGCGGAGGCCGCCACTTTGGGCGGCATGGCGTCCGTGACAGACAGGGTCGCTTTGGCCCAGGACCAAGGTGATGCAGCTCGATGGCGCGATGCACAGACCGCCGGTTTGATTGCGGAAAAAATACCGCTGGATCAGATTGATCCTGATTTTATCCGCCGTGACCGGATGGTTGAAGACGAAGAAGCCATGGCGGAACTGTTGGAATCGTTGCGCGTTCACGGCTTGAGAACGCCAATCGAGGTGAGCCGGGTCGGTGACAGTTTTGGCCTGATCTCGGGCTATCGGCGCCTGGAAGCCTTCAAGCGGCTGTCCCAAAGTGATGCTCGGTTCACCGAGATTCCTGCATTTGTCCGTGAGGCTGGAACAGGGCAGGGCGCTTACGTCTCGATGGTGGAAGAGAATGAGCTGCGCTCGAACCTCAGCCCTTATGAACGCGGGCGCGTCGCGGTTCTGGCGGCAGGGCAGGGGGTTTTTGCTTCAACCGAGGCCGCTGTCGATGTGCTTTTTGCCGCAGCGTCCAAAGCCAAACGGTCCAAGGTCCGTAGCTTTGCTATGGTGCATGAAGCGTTGGGGGATTTGCTGCAGCATCCTGTGTCGTTGTCAGAAAAGGCCGGACTCAAGCTTGCTTCGGCATTGCGGGACGGGGCACAAACCAGATTGCGTCAGGCATTGGCTGGCGCCGGCCCGTTGGATTCCAAATCCGAATGGGGTCTGCTTGAAGCTGCGATCAAGGGCGTGCCGGACGTGGAAAAAGCTAAATCGCGCGGCGGGCGCCCGCAGCAGGTGCAACGATTGACACCGGTTGTCCTTCCCACAGGCGGCACAATTCAGGCCGAGGTGACATCTGGGGAACTCCGCCTCAGGATACGCGGGCGGGAAATTTCAGTTGATGAGGCTCAAAAACTGATCGACCAGATTGGCAACCATCTGGGCTAGCCCTTTGACGAGACCGGGATAGATCGATCTCGTCGCCAAACAAATCAAAGAGCTGACTGGATTGGTTCGCAGAGGCGAGTTCTACTACTGTCATGGTAATGATCAAAATGTGGAATAAATGATCATTGTGAATTCAAGATCCTTTGGAGGTGCTCGCTAGGGATGTGTCGCAAACGGTTCTGTCGCAAACTTTTTGGATGGCTAAGCATCTTTGAAATTGGTGGGCAGATTAGCGTGCCAGCTCGGCGAACTGCTGAAACGGGCGGAGTCCGGGCGTGAATTGATCTTTGCGGATCATGTTGACCAATTCTATGCCTGCCAGGATAGATGCGGCTGATGCGAAGGATTTGAAACCGAGCATGGGCCTGATCCGTCGTTTGATGAATCTATGGTCTTGTTCGATGATATTATTGAGGTACTTCCGCCTAACCATCTCAATCGGTATTGGGCAGCCAAAGCCTTTCAGCATCTTGTTTATGGCTTTGATGCCGGCAGTGTTGGCCCCGCTTTTGTCGATAACAATCTTATGCGGCAGACCGTTGACTTCGAGCGCGCGGGCAAAAAACTTCGTTGCCGCAACTTTGTTTCTGCGCTTGGAAAGCATGAAATCAAGCGTATTGCCGAACTTGTCGATCGCGCGATAGAGATACACCCACTCACCCTTCACTTTCACATACGTCTCATCCATGCGCCAAGAACGATCCACAGCATGCTTTCGATATCGCGCGGCTTCAGCCACGAGCCCGGCATATTTGCCCACCCATCGGTTCAGCGTCGCATGATCCAAGTCGACGCCCCGTTCGGCCATGATTTCTTCCAGGTCTCGATAGGAAACACCGTAACGCAGGTAAAAGAAGACCGCGTGTAGGATCACGTCCTTTGGGAAATGCGCGCCTTTGAATGAGATCGTCACCGTTTGCTCATGTCTTATCCGAGCGCGCACTATCAGAACCGCAGTCGGAATGACAGTTGGGAGCAAAGTTTGCGACAGAACCCTTGAGGTGAACGGATTGCCACGCAAGATCGTCATCGACTAAAGTGGTGCCAATACAGCTGGCATCAAAGCGATCAACAAGATGCTCAAGAGCTTTGGTTGTCCGATCCCATTCGATATGGTCAGGCGGAAATACCTCAACAACATCATTGAACAGGATCACCGATTTATCAAACGAAGGATCAGACCCATGCTGGGATTCAAATCCTTCGCTTCAGCCGCATCTGTCCTGGCAGGCATAGAACTGGTCAACATGATCCGCAAAGGTCAATTCACGCCCGGACTCCGTCCGTTTCAGCAGTTCATCCAACTGGCGGGATAAACTGCTCGCCAAATCCACTGATGCTTTGCCATCTAAAAAGTTTGCGACAGAACCTCGATCAGTGTCAAACCGGACGGGCAGATTGCAGGCAACGTGCTGTTTACGCCGTTCGTCTTCCAGGACCATCCGGACACAAAATGCTACCTGCTCGCACCTTGCGGCGTGTCGCCGGTGTATCAAGGCCATGGAGTCGGCAAGGAGCTGATGGAAACCAGTATCGAACACCTGAAGTCCATTGGAACGGATGCTGTGTTCGTGCTGGGCGTCCCCGACTTCTACCCCCGGTATGGTTTTGCCCCAACTGACAAACAGACGCCTTATCCTGATCTGTTGACGGCGCATGAAGCATGGATGGCCCTTGAGCTGACAGCCGGAACGGTCGAGTGCTTGAACGGCACGACGATGGCGATCCCTCAGTTCGTGCAAGCGCATTGGTGGGACACCTCAGGGCGCGAGTGACGCAAATACCGAGAACCAGACATTGGGCATTGATTGTTTAATGTCTGGTTTGTCCCGTATAGCAGACATCGGCGCTCCTCATTGTGAACTCTCGAATGTCTGCCGAGAGCCCATAGCGTGAATACGATTTTCATGCTGCGCGTGCTCACAGCGCCAATTTCACTCCGTCGTCTTTGTGTCCCATGCTGGGCATCCGGCATTTGACTTGGACACCTGCCTAAAAACGACTCAGCGGATCACGTGGACAGAACAATTGGCGTGGTGAACGACCCGGTTCGCAGTCGACCCAATAAAAATGTTCTCGATCCCCGGCTTGTGTGAGGCCAGCACGATGCAATCGATGCCATTTTCATTTGCGAAATCAACGATCGCTCGGCCAGCGCTCCCCGAGATAAGCCGCGGTTTCGCCCCCGGTAGCTCTGCAGCGTTCCGATGTAAGCCCTCCTGAAGCTCTTTTCGCGTGTTTGCCAGAACTTCCTCAGGTATCTGGGATGCCACATATGCAGGGATCGGCTCCTGCACATGGAGCACTGTGAATTCCGCATCGGCACTCGCCAGCAAACGAGCAGCTTCAAATGAGGCCTGTGTATCGTGATCGTTGTCCAGCGCGACTGGAATCAGAATGTTCTTATACATGTTAGTCACCTTCGATTGCTCCAGCTACGATCATTCCGGCCTCCGCGGTGATACGGCACTCTAAACCGGTTCGGATTTCGAAGACTTACCCGCTTTCTTTGCTGTGCTTGCAACATCATCTATTGTTTTTTCCACAGCTTCGGCTTCGGTTTCCGCTGCAAATGCTGCACATCGGGCAACTGTTTCGAACCATTCCTGAGCGTCAGCCACGAGGCGTTCGGCTGAATGCTTCTGCCACTCTGCTATGGATTGCAGTGCTTTCGCCGGATCAGTCGGGTCTGCAGCAGACGCCGAGCGCGCAGCTTCTAGCGCGGTTCGAACAGCCTCGTGGCGCCTCTCAAACCAATGTTGAGCAAAGGCCTCTGCCTCTTTCAGTGATTTCTCCTGCGTGTCCCAGAATTGCTCAAGCTGAGCGCCTAAAAACGGATTGGCCGTAGTAGTCGGCTGCATCTGCTTGAAAACATCAACAAGTGGGTTGGAGTAACTTGATTTTGGCTTCTCTTCAGGCATCGGAGATTCCTCCTCATCTTCCCAATGTTGAATGTTACCAAATCCCGTAGAAAATAACCTTAATGTAGATCAACCGGCGTCAACAAACGTGGGCAGTGGTCCTCTACAATCTAATGGCAGCATTTGTACCAACCTACTCGATTTGTATGGACTCAAGATAATAAATCACATTTGCCAACGGCACACCTGCGAACATTGGCTGGCCGTCAGGCATGGTCAGCGCAACTTTTTGGTCCGAATCCAAAGCTGGTCCAAAAATGGGCATTTCTCCGCCATGCGCGAGCAATGGTGCGCGACCATCAATTTGACGCGCCACCTCCTCAATCGGAAAAACACCGTCGTTTTGGGCCGCAAGCCTGGTCAGATCAGGCGTCCTTATTGCCAGCATCTCCGCCATTGGACCATCTCCAGTGGCCTCGAAACCATGGCATTGCCAGCAATAGGTTCTGTAGAGATTGTGCCCGTTTTGAAGGTCAATATCCTGCGCCAGTGCAGCACTTGCAGCAAATATTGACAAAAGAAGTCCGCGATAAACTGGCATTTGTTCCTCCTCGAACGTCAGCATTTCGCGTTTAGACTACGCGGTATTGAGCGAACGCTTCATTGATCTCGCTCATATTCAGCCTTTGAGTACCAGCTGGGAAAAACTGCGACGAAAGTAAGTACACTGCAGTCGGTTCCGCTTGGCTGGTCGGTTCTTGGCGACCAATGACATAGATCAATTCAAAAAGGTACATTACATAGTAAAGCATGAATGTTTCAGCGGGATTGCCGTTCATCGCCTGCATCCAAATCAAACATGGTGATAAGCGGAATTGCAAAAGCGTGGAAATTCCACCGCAGGGGCTCGGAATGAATGGTGGCGAGCCCCTCGTTAGTGACTGGTGTACTCAACCGCGCTGTAGCTCGGTACACAGGCGTTTGTTCATTGAGGAGTGAAGCCAATGCATACGGCCGATCCACCGACACCTAAACTCCGACGCGCGCTTACTGCCCCGTTGCTTACGCTTTACGGACTAGGTGTCACCGTTGGTGCGGGAATCTATGTGCTTGTCGGTGCCACCGCCGAGGTCGCTGGTCCTTACGCCGCTGTTTCGTTTCTCATTGCAGCGCTCGTCGTTTCGCTGACGGCTTTGTCGTACGCCGAACTCGCAACCCGTTATCCCGTAAGCGCGGGAGAAGCGGCATACGTCGAAGCTGGGTTTCAAAGAAACTGGATTGCCGTGTTGGT
This sequence comes from Ruegeria sp. YTSA108, assembly GCF_059610185.1. Classification (NCBI taxonomy): domain Bacteria; kingdom Pseudomonadati; phylum Pseudomonadota; class Alphaproteobacteria; order Rhodobacterales; family Roseobacteraceae; genus Ruegeria; species Ruegeria sp. YTSA108. The sequence goes on from NZ_JBXWND010000021.1 coordinate 21,913, forward strand.
GGGTCTCGCCGTCGCTGCTTCGGGAGTGATATCGGCTTCGGCCGTTGCGATTGGAGCGGCCTCCTATCTTCACACCCTGACCAACCTTGGCACCACGTTGCTTACGATCGGCATCGTGTCGGTTATGGGACTGATTGCACTCTGGGGCATCGCGCAATCAGTATTTGTGGCGGCAGTGATCACGATCATCGAGATTTCGGGGCTTCTGTTTGTGATTGGCTGGGGCATGTCCGTGCAGGATCCGCAAGGCTATGCGTTCAGCGAGACGTTTCCAGGTTTTGAGATCAACGCTTGGCGGGGCATTTTTGCGGCGTCGCTTCTGGCTTTCTTTGCCTTTGTTGGATTCGAGGACATGGCAAACGTCGCCGAAGAAGTAAAAGACCCAGTTCGCACAATTCCTAAGGCAATTCTGCTGACGCTCGTTCTGGCGACGGGTCTGTATCTGGCGACCTCAATTACGGTCCTGCTTGTTGTTCCTATCGACACCTTGTCGACGTCGACTGCCCCGCTTGCTTTGGTTTTTTCAAATGCACCCGAAGTAATCAAACAGGGGTTTGCCGCAGTCGCAGTCGTTGCAACAGTCAATGGCGTCCTGATCCAGATGATAATGGCGTCGCGGGTAATCTACGGTCTTGCCGACCGGGATCATCTGCCGAAAATACTGGCGAGTGTCCCGCAGGTAACCCAGACACCAGTCGTCGCAACCCTGCTGGTTGTGGCGCTAATCCTTCTACTGACCCAAACACTGCCGATCGGCACCCTAGCAGAACGCACATCTCAGATCGTCTTGGGGGTGTTTGTGCTAGTCAATTTCTCGCTGATCTTTTTGAAGTTGAAACCGGATTCAACCCGACAACATTTCCACGTACCTCTTGTCGTGCCAATCCTTGGTGTGCTGACCAGCACCCTGCTTTTTGGCGCCGGGTTTCTTTGAGAGAAAATCCGACGGCGTTAGGTTGCCAGAACGGGATCCGAATGACGTATGAACACTGATCGACCTACACTTGGAAGGCGGCTCTCTGACTGGTGGCACCGGACATTCGTTGATCTGGTCGCGCAATTACAATGGTCCTACATGCCACCGTTAATGGTGTACTTCGCGGCCGGAGTTTCGGGACTGACATCCGTCGTTGGCGCGTTTTTCCTCAAGGACTATCTGAATCTATCTGCTGCTTTCGTGGCGGGCTTGGCATTTTGGGCCGGATTGCCCTGGATTTTGAAAATGCCGCTTGGGCATCTGGTGGATCTGTTCTGGCGTTGGAAATCGCTGCTGATATTGGTTGGCGCGTCTCTTATCACGGCCTCGTTGCTTATCATGTATGGACTTGTGACCGCGCCTGCCCAGATGGCCGGGGTCATGCTGCTTGAGCATTGGTATGTCGTTGCCTTGATCCTGGCACCTTCTGGTTATGCCATTCAGGACGTCGTGGCAGATGCCATGACGGTCGAAGCGGTACCACAAACCAACCAAGATGGGTTCGCGTTTACGCATGAAGAAGTTCGTGCCCGCCACACTACCATGCAGACCCTGGGCAGGATTGCGATCATATCCGGGTTTGCGGGAGTCGCAGCGGTTAACATTTGGATTTTTTCGGGCGCGGAGGATCTGGATAAAAGCGATCGTTTGGTTCTCTACGGTCAGGTCTATCTCGTCGCTCTGGTTGTCCCCTTACTGTCGATCAGCGGAGTGGTTCTTCATGCTCTGATACAGCGTCGCCTCGTTAGTCTTGGGCACCTTCCACACAAACCGGATCAAGCCACCGAAGTAAGGTGGCCAATACTGCTGGGAGGTCTCGCGTTTGTTGTACTCAGCGTTGTGTTGGGAACCGCAAATTTCGCCTTTGCGCAAGAGACTGTTTTTGCGGTTTCGCTCACGGTCATTCTCTATCTCATGTCACGGCTGCTAAGGGAACTGGAGTCGAAACAGGCCAAGGTTCTGATCGGGACGGCGACAATCATTTTCGTTTTTCGCGCGGTCCCGTTGCCTGGTCCGGGATTGACCTGGTTCGAAATCGACGAGCTTGGGTTCGACGAACAGTTTCTGGCAATTCTGGCGCTCCTGACCTCACTACTAGCGCTGCTTGGCCTGATCATCCTCAGACCGTTTATGGCCAGTCGTTCCATCGCGCAGGTGGTGGTACTGCTCACCATTGCCGCCGGAGTGCTGGCCCTGCCTAACCTTGCTTTGTACTACGGAGTGCATGAATGGACGGCCGCGCACACAGGCGGGGTTGTGGATGCAAGATTCATCGCCATACTCGACACAGCCGTCGAGTCACCGCTGGGTCAGATCGCGATGGTCCCGATGCTGGCCTGGATCGCACGTAACGCCCCGACACATCTCAAGGCGACCTTTTTTGCTGTCATGGCGTCTTTCACCAACATGGCATTGTCGGCAAGCAGCTTGGGCACAAAATACCTAAACCAGGTATTTGTCGTGACTCGTGTCGTGACCGAACCCAGAACGGGTACAGTTGCATCCATCGCTGACTATAGCCACTTGGGGAATTTGCTGATTACCGTGGGCCTGATCTCTGTCATAGTCCCACTGATTATGGTTTTTCTTGTGCAAAATTCACCATATCGGACAGGCGAATGAATACGCGGATCAATCGCTTTCATTGAGAAGTGTCTTGAGGTGCGACACCGGAACGCCAATATTCGAACCACCAAACTCGGGTAAGATCGCGGCGTTGATCGCAACCACCTTACCGTTTCGGTTCAACGCAGGTCCCCCGCTTCCTCCAGTTGTGGTCTCTGCATCATAAACAAGGGCGCCGGGACTGGTCTGGGCTACGATTCCCCGGCTGGCCAGGGGTCGGATTTTATTTTGTTCCGAAAGATGGGTCGCAATTGTCCAGAAATCCACGGCGCCTTTATTCTCTAGCGTTTTCAGAAAGCCCGGACCGGCCTGCGCGATAAGAGCCTTCAGGCCGGTTGGATATCCAAGCAGGAAAACTTCCTCTCCCGCTCGCGGTGGCTCATCTGCAAGTAACAGCCCAAGACCCCGAACGCGTGTGGCGTCGATAGAGAGAAGCGCCAGATCTGCGGTTTCGCTTGCTTTATGCAAGACAGCCTTAATTGGCACAGTTTGATCAGGCAAATAGACCAGCAAACTCAGCATCTCGGCCTCCAGCGCTGCGGCCTGAAGGGCTTGTGCACGGTCGCCAGTCGTCCAGGGCAAGGCAACATGACGGTTGGTCACCAACAGAGGCGGGTCCTGTAGAAGAAACCCGGTTCCAGTAAACTGAAACTCAGCAGGTTCGCCCATCGCATCTGGTTCGAGCCACGGTTGTCCAAATGGCGTTTGCAGATTCTTTCCATCGGGGCCAACCACATGCCGCAGCAATTTCCCGCTTTTGATCTGCCGCAATCCATAGGCGCCCTGGACGAACGCGACGGAACGCGTAGAGGCTGTGATAATCCGCGTTGATGCGCCTGCGCGTTCCTCCAGCGTGCCAAGACGCTGCTCAGTGGACAGCACCTGACTCTCGAATGCGTCTTTGAGTGCACCCAAATCCTCTGGCGTCAATGAGTCTTCCCGGGTCTGTGCCAGCATAACGGCAACTGCTTCGATCTTTCGGGATTCTCGTTCCAGGCTGTCCGCCAGCTTCCTGTCGTTCTGAAACAGTAAATACCCAAATACGGCGATCAGAAGGATTGCGCCAATAACGGTGATCCTGAAGAGAATTGTGGTTTGTGATGTTAGCCGACGCCCACTGTCGCGCAGTGCACCGGAAATTTTCCTTGGAAAGGGTCGACGGCTTGTTCTCGCATATGCGTACGCGTCGCTTAGGATATCCTCGACCGTGCGATGTGCAGGGAATGAGTGTTCGCATACCCTGTAGCGGGACATCGGGCCTTTTTCGCCGAATTCGATCATGTCACCGTGCCTGAGGTCAGCCGAAGCGACCTTGTGACCGTTGACCCAGATATTCCGATCAGACAACGCGTTTAACGTGTAACCGTCATCTGACCACTGAAGAGTCGCAATGTCTTCGTCATAAGCTGGCACATCTTCTTTCGGTCTCAGCCTCAAGGTACGGTCCGGACCGACCGAGGCCGACACAGCGTTGTCGGCAAGCCAGACTACGGTCCCGCGGGACGGGCCGGTCAAGCTCTCCAGGAATGCACGGACATTACCTGTATCAACTCCTGTGTCGCCTTGGTCCGGTGTCCGCATGGCCCATCTCTGTTTAATAGCGCTATACCCACTCTATCACGGGCAACCTTGAAACTTCCACGTTTGGCAATAAAGCACACATTCAGAGTATGCCCGGGAGCGGTTCTCCGGCGGTTAATTATTACCGTCGAGTTAATTGCAAGTAGGTGATGCTATCAGGAGAGGCCCAATGACCGACCGGCCTTCTTTACATGTTGACCCGATCATGGTGAACGTGCGTGTGCTTCAAATTTGCTTACTTGGATGAGACCTTGATCTTACGCAAGCGGGTGTTCTGTCAGCCGCCTAGTTTGGCTCAGGTGCAAAAACTTATTTAGGTCTCTTGTGCAACCGAGCGTCTAAAAAGCAGCAGACTTGTTGCCAGAAGGAACGCGCCCAAGCACGCCATCCATACAAACTCTGCCCAGACCGTCTCGATCCCGGCACCTTTGAAAATGATGGACTGACTGGCTGACATGTAGTGGCGGGATGGGAGGATAGATGTTCCAATCTGAAGCCAGCCGGGCTGCCCTTCGATTGGCGTCTCTCCTCCTGACAGCATCAACATTGGAAGCACCGTCAGCATAACCAAAAGTGCGAATTGAGCCATTGAGCGCGCAATCGTCGCAAGAAACACCCCAAGCGCCGTCGCCGTGAAGAGAAAGAGAGCTGTGCCAATCAAAAACAATACCTTCGATCCCGCGATGCTGATCCCCAGGAAGTCTTGCATAACAAAGGTCAGCGATAGGGCGGTCGCTACCAGAACCACCGCCGCGTTTGCCCAGATCTTGGCGACCGCAATGTCAAATGGAGTAAGCGGCATCGCCAGCAGGTGTTCGATTGTTCCATGCTCGCGCTCACGGATCATGGCAGCACCGGTAAGGATTGTGGTCAGCCACATGATCTGACCGATCAACGCGACGATACCGGCGAAACGAACAGTGTCGCGATTTGGATTAAATGCGCTGCGCACAATGATATCAATGGGCGGCGGGTCTAACAATTCTGCTCCGACGGCAAAGCGCCGGATCTCGGCGCTCAAGATATTGATGATGTAGTTCGCTCCAATTCCGGCCTGCTCCATCGCTGTCGCATCGATCAAAACCTGAACTTCTGGCGCGCGCCTGGCTCGAACATCTTTCTCGAACCCTGGTGGCACTGCGACTACGAACAGGAAATGCCCTGCATCCATCTTTTCGGCCCCGGTGCCCGGTGCGATCTGGACAACGGGTTGGAATTCAGGCGGAAAAAACGCTGAGGCAAGCGAGCGTGAAAGAGGCGAGCCATCCTCGTCGGCAAATGCAATGGATGCATTGTTGACCGAGTTTGAAACGCCCGTTGCCTCCATTACGGGCGCCAGCGTGAATGACCAGACAAGCAGCGCCATCATCACCCAGTCGCGCCGAAGGCTCATCATTTCTTTCAAACCAAGCCAGAATATGCGGGACAATCGTTGCATTCACTTCTCCTGCGCTCGGAGTAACAGTGCAGCGATCAAGGTTAGCGCGGGCCCGAAACAGGCTAGGGCCAGAAGGTCGGGGGCAAGTGCATCCCAGCTAAGACCTTTGGTGAACGCGCCGACGTTTAGATGCAGGAAATAGGATGAAGGCCAAAGCGATCCAATCGTCTGAGCGCCGCCTTCCAACGTCGAGATCGGTTGTAGCAGCCCGGAGAATTGAATGGTCGGCACCACCGACGCGATAGCGGTGGCAAAAGTTGCGGCCACCTGGCTCGACGTTATGGTCGCAATAAGCAGTCCATAAGATGTGGTTGCCCAAACATATAGGAAAGCACCAATTGCAAGGGGCACCGGATTTCCTTTTAGGGGCACGCCAAAAATGAAGATCGTCATCGCTGCCAAAAGTAGGAAATTGACGAACGCTATCACAATGTAGGGGATCTGTTTGCCAACCAGAAATTCGAGCCGCGTCGTTGGCGTTGCGTAGAAATTGGTGATCGTGCCCAACTCTTTCTCCCGCGCGACACTAACTGCCATCAAAACGGCCGGCAGCATTATCAACAGGATCGCAGGCATGGCAGGGGCCATTGCAGCGATACTTTCAAAGCTTTGATTGTATCGGAAGCGCGGTTCGATGCGGGCGATTTCGACCGACTGCTCGCCACTTTGGCGGGCCATTACTTCCAGAAACGTACTGTGAAGCCCGGCCACATAGCCCTCTATTGTCTCACCCTTGAACGGTATCGCACCGTCCACAATTGCCAAGACTTCAGTTGGCTCGCCGGCGCGCAACTTGCGACCAAAATCGGGTGGGAGTTCGACAACCAGCGAGATGTCTCCTTTGGCCAACCGCTCGCGGCCGTCTTCAAAACTGGCCAGAGGCACAGTGGGGTTGAAATAGCGCGAACCAGAAATCTCGGCGATATAGGTACGACTCTCAGGCGATTGAGACAGGTCGAGTACCGCGAAATCCAGGTCTTCTATGTCCAGAGTGATCCCATAGCAAAAGACCAACATCAGGATCACTGAGCCAAGGAAAGCAAAAGCCAAACGGACGCGATCGCGCAGAACCTCGGTTGTTTCGCGCCGTGCATAGGCCAGTATGCGCCCGATACTTCCGGCAGCGCCCGGGTTGACAGCATCAACCGAAACATTGGGTGCTGCTACCGGCGCGGGCGGCTCGACGGCCTCCAGGACAGCGATGAACGCACCTTCCAGACTGTCCGACTGTGCCGTTGCGATCAACTCATCTGGTGTACCTTCAGCTAATACCCGGCCTGCATGCATGAAAGAAACGCGATCACAGCGCTCCGCTTCGGTCATGAAATGTGTCGAGACGAAAATCGTTACATCATCGTCTCGCGACAGCTCGATTAACAGCGCCCAAAACGAGTCGCGCGCCTCGGGGTCCACGCCCGAGGTTGGCTCATCCAGGATCAATACCCGAGGCCGGTGGATCACGGCGACGGCAAGGGAAAGACGCTGCTTGATACCCAGCGGAAGCGCCGACGCCAGCGTGCCCATATGTGCCTTCAGGCCGAAACGTTCGGCCAATTCATCAATGCGTTCTACACGATCCTTGATCGCAAAGATGCGGGCGTGCAACTGGAGGTTTTGTTGAACGGTCAGCTCACCATAAAGCGAGAATGCCTGGCTCATATACCCGATCTCGCGGCGCATCCTAAGATCGCGCGCATCCACCGGTCTGCCGAACAGCAGCGCCTCTCCCTCACTTGCTGGCAGAAGACCTGTCAGCATTTTCATGGTGGTTGACTTGCCGCAGCCGTTTGATCCGAGGAAGCCAAATATTTCGCCTCGGTGGATCGAGAATTCGACGTTGTCGACGGCAGTAAAATCGCCAAAGCGTCGGGTCAACCCACGCGCCGTGATCACCGGGTCTGCACCTTGATGATGCATGGGTACCTTGTTCGGCACAAACCGGGGTTCTCCTCGTGCCTGTAGCTGCCTGTAAGATGTTTCAAGATCCCGGGCTTTACCCTTCAGCTTGACAGGGGGGCCGTGAAATATCACCCGACCGGCATCCATCGCTACTATAAAATCGAATTGTTCGGCTTCCTCCATATAGGCCGTTGAAACCAGTATGGAGAGACCGGGCGTTTCTTCTCGGACCGCGTCTATCAGCGCCCAGAATTGGCGCCGCGACAGTGGATCAACTCCGGTCGTCGGTTCGTCCAGTACCAGAAACTTAGGGTCGTGGATCAGCGCACAACACAGTCCAAGTTTCTGCTTCATTCCGCCCGAAAGTTTGCCCATAAGCCGGTCCGAAAAGGGCGCAAGTCCGGTCGCTGACAGCAAGGCCGCGATCCTGATTTCACGTTCCTGTTGCCCCTGTCCGAAAAGACGTGAAAAGAACTCGAGATTCTCACGCACAGACAGTTCCGCGTATAAGTTGCGGCCCAACCCCTGCGGCATAAATGCGATCGCCGGGCACACGCGGTGACGGTGCGCGCGGTCACCTATCGATCCCCCGAGAACATCAATTTCCCCGGACTGAAGTTGCTTTGCGCCGGTAATCAATCCCAGCAGCGTTGACTTGCCAACCCCGTCCGGCCCGATCAATCCGATAAGTTGGCCAGTTGGCAGAACCAGCGAAAGGTTATCCAACGCAACATGCTGTCGGTACGTGTGTGTGACACCGTTGATGCAGAAACCAGATGAGCCCCCCTCGGCGCTCATTCGAACAGCTCGGGTGGAATTCGTCTATCCAGATCGTCTGGCCACGCGCCATCGGAAGTAAGTCGGATCACTGCAATGCCGCGAAGGCCGGTCTTCACATGCTCAATCCGCGCCGTAACCAAATCCCTGGGAATGCGAACCCGAACGCGAAAAACCAGCTGCTCCCGTTCGCTCAAAGTTTCTACCTGCTTGGGAGTGAATTGAGCTTCGGGAGAGACGAAGGTTACGGTTGCTGGGATGGCAAATTCCGGCAACGCATCAAGCACGATGCGCGCCTCGGCACCGATGGGCAATAGTCCCGCTTCGCGTGCAGGCAGGAAGACCTCCATATAGACGTTTTCCAAACTGAGTAACGTCAAGATCGGTTCGCCCGCTCCAACGACCTCGCCGGGCTCGGCCAGTCGATACAGAATACGCCCCGGCATGGGAGCGATGAGAGAACCATCCTCTATTTGTGCCGCAATCCGGCGCACCTCGGCCTCTGCGGCGGCAATCTGGCTATCCGCCGTTGCAACCCGGGCCTTGGCCGCGCCCAGCACGGCATCCGCAACCTGAAACGCGGTTTCACGATCCTCAAAGACAGTCATCGAGATATTCTGACCGGCCAGCAACGCCTTTGCCCGGTCAAGCTCCTGCGAAGCGCGACGTTGCTGGCTTTCTCGCTGGACGACCACGGCTTCGGCTTCGGCCTTGGTTTGGCGCGCCAGCGCAACCTCGGCACTGGCACGGTCAAGGGCTGCAGATAATTCATCTGTATCCATTTCAACCAGCAGTTCACCCGAAGCAACCAGGCTGCCCTCTGCTGCCATGACCCGAGCAACTCGCCCGGCAAAGGTTGGAGCGATTTCTACTTGTTCAGCCTCGATCCGCCCATTGCCCTGTACAAACCCAGCCGGCAATTCATCACTGTCTTCTGCGACGAAAAAATAAACAGCTGCACCTGCAAGTAGGAGCGCTATGGCGATCAGAATTGCGCGTACGTTCTTTCTCATGGCCCCGCGCACATTAGTTAATTTTCTATTCTAATTTAGCTCGCTCTCGACGTGATGCCTTGAGTTGGATCAAACAGGTTCTACCTGATGATTGTCCAAGTGCTTATCGGGTACGAATTTGCGGCTCAGGTCTGGTTGTTGGCCCACATCCACGGCCCAATGAGGCTTTCGGGGTGTGACTCTCTATGACGGCTGCGCCGAATTGGTCGCAATGATGCGCAAGGGCAAGCATCCCGTAGTCGAAATAAATGCCCAGTTGCGCATCTGTCGTGTCAAAGCTCTTACGAGTCACGCTTCCAACGTGCAGATAAGACCAACACTGCGTCAGCGTTGCTGGCTGTCGTTCCTACTTCGGCAACATGAAGAACTCTTCAAGTACAATTTTCCCATCTGCTACCGAATAAACTGCGATCTCGCTCAAGGTCATGTGTTGCCCTGTAGCCTTCTGCGTTACGTTGACCTTATATCGTACACCGAAGCGGTTTGGGGGATGAACATAGGGGCCATCCACGTCGAATTCGACGATTTCATGAGCTGCCAGCCAGTCCTCTCTTTTTCCCTTTATAGCATCCCGGCCCTTGGTGACGCGAAACTGTCGAACCGGAGGTACAACCGCCTCAATAGATTGAGCGTTTTCGGCATACATTTCACCAACGTTTGCAAGACCTCTGCGATCACGCATTGCCTGAACGAATGTTCGTCCAATCTCGACTATTTCTTCCATGATAGCCCCCCAATTTCAGCCTCAACTGTATCACATCGTACCTTTGCCAATCTTGACAGGGATCAATAAAATTAGATGTTCGCGAAGGATTCAGATCAGGATCGAGAGGACGACTTGCACAGTGGAAATGAGCGGCCCAATTTCCGGCGTCGTCTTCAGCCAGTGCGTTATTAGACAACGCCTTCAGAACCAACTGTTTCCGATCATTTCTCTCCGGCGGGTGCTGAAATCGAAGAAACAGATCTTACCGTTTGGGTCCGCCAAGATAAGCAAACCAATAGGCCAAGGCAACTCCTCCCGCCCCGCCGACAATGTTACCCAGAGTGACCCATAGCAGATTGGCCGCCGCTGCGAAAACCGGCACGGTTGCTCCCGCTGCCCAGCCCTGCGGGAAGAAATACATGTTCGCAATCGAATGCTCGAGCCCCAGCAACACAAATGCAGAGACGGGCCACAAGACCGCTAGAATTTTTCCAGCGACGCTGCGGGCGGCGAAGGACAGCCATACGGCAAGGCAGACCAGCCCGTTGCACAATGCGCCGCGGGCGAAAGCCTCCATTGGTTCCAACCCCGCTTTGGCATCGGCTACCCTTATGGCAGTGCTACCCATCGGCCCCTCAAGCAAGCCGGTCAGGGCGAAGGCCAATGCAAGCCCAACGGCACCCACGAAGTTACCAACGTAGACGATGCCCCAGCTTCGGAACAGCAGCCGCAACGGTATCTTGCGATCGACCGCTGCTATCACCATCAGAACATTGCCGGTGAATAATTCCGCACCACCTGCGATCACCAGGATAAGGCCCAGGGAAAACACTGCTCCTCCCAGAACGCGGATCGGCCCTGAAGCGCTGTCTGCCCCCGTGACCGCCATCGTATAGGCCGCTGCGCCAAACCCTATGAATGCTCCAGCCAGCATCGCAAGAATGAACATGGGTGCTAGTGGCAGCTTTGCCTTTGCGACCCCGGCAGTCTCAACTAACGTTGCAATTTCAGCGGGTTTATGAGCATCGAACAGGGCCGGGGGGTTCATGTGGCGCTCCAGAGTTGGCACGAGTTTACGTAGCAGGAAGTTTAATCCTGTCTTCTGACCTTGAACTAACGCGCAAATAAAACCGGAGGCCTATCTGTTCCCTCTGAGTTCGGATAGTTCCTCCTAACACAGTTTGGCGCGCGGTCATGGCCATAGGTACCCTTGAGATCTACTTCAGCTTCCGCTTTCGCGAGATCTTAACGCAGAACTTTTCGATCCTCATCGTTTAGCGCCGATTGGGGCCAAGTTTGAAATTCAGGCAACGGTTAAAACAGCACAAGTGGCATTCCGACTGATGCCTAGAGAGGTGCTCCCTTGAATTAGGCTACCAATGCTTCCCAATCCACGGCGACCCGTCACAATCAGGTCAGCTGTGCATTGCTCGGCACATGCGATGATCTGGTCGACGGGATCACCGCGTTGGGTATACGTTTGCGAAACCGTCTGATTGTACTCTTCGGCGATCTCTCTACCAGCAGAAATAATCTTGTTTGCTGCCTGCTGCACCTCTTCGTCTGATGGCATTGTCGTGACGGCGTGATAGCCAGCCAATGCGCCCATTGCGAACGCCACGGTTTGGGGCTGAGGTGTATGAACAAGGTGAATTTGGGAGCCATATTTGCTTGAAATATCACAGGCAACGCGCAGAGCTGCTTCTGACGCCTCAGATCCATCCAAGCCAACTACGATCTTTTTGAACATGTTGCACTCCCTCCTTAGTGAGGGGTTAGTATGGGCGAGCTTGAAGTAGTTAACTTTGACTCAAATCAACACTTTTCACTGCAGGTTCGAACGTAGTCGTCCGTCTATTTCTAGAAGATACACGGTAACTGAACCAATTTTAAAGAATGTTAGGAGTTGCAAACGGGTCGTCCCAAAGGGGCAACAGCGCATAATTATTGCGAAAAACCTCGCGCAGACGCTGCATTTTTTCAAAGGGTATCAAGTTAAGCCCAATGATAAAGATCAAGGGAAATGGCGAGAAGAATTGCTATTAGGGACGTGCGTTTCAGTTCGTTTGGCAAGGTTGGCAGATTGCCCACGACATGAGATTCAATCTTATTTCTGGGGAATACAACGATGCCTTCCTCTCCGCCTTGGGTTCGCCCAGTTACGATAGCCGCATTACTCTTTGGTCTCCTTACCATTTTCTCAGGAGGAACAGCCCTGTTTGGGGGGACTGCTGCCAGAGCTGCAGTCGGAGATGCAGTTCTATTCGTGCTTTGGTTCAATTTTCTGGCTGGATTTATCTATTTGCTAGGCGCTTTCGCGCTCTATAAATCCACAATCTGGGCACAACGAATTGCCTGGTTGCTTGGCTTATCTACACTATTGGTGTTCGTTGTTCTGATACTAGTGGCACTTAGTGGAACGCCGTTTGAATGGCGAACGGTCGGCGCAATGACCATACGCAGTGCATTCTGGTTAACTGTAGCTTTCGCGCTTTCCAAAACCGCATAAGCCAGCCAATGGGTGCCTCACCCGCGCCCAAATAACTTGGCAAGACAGGCACTTTTGATTGGGATCAAGGGCCGAAGCGAGCTGTTTCGACATAGTTGGTGCGTTTTTCGAACCGATTTGCAGGAGGATCGGAATGACTGTGCTGATTGCCTACGGTACCCTAGAAGGCCAAACGGCTAAGATTGCGCATTTTATCAACGATGTGGTCAGAGAAACTAGCTACGAAACGAAGCTGATCAACGCCAGCGGTCACCCCCGCTGTCTGTCTCAGTGGCAGCTTGAATAGCACCTTGGTCGACAGGTAGAATTGGATCGCCGCATTCGAAAAGACCGGCTGTGACAAGGCCGACCTTCGTGCGCCGCGAGCCAGGTCATGTCCTTGTCCAGCCAGACAAGAAGTGACCCGCGCTCCTTAGGCGCAGCATTGTAGTCGGACCAATTCGTGACGCGTTAACGGGCGGAAGATGGCTTACTCATCCACACCGTTTAACCTTATGGATTCGCGTTGTGAATCCCTCGCTGCGAGAGATATGCAACAACGCCCGTGTTCGTGAGAACATAGCGGTCTAACTATCAGAAGGTCATTTAAGATGAGATTGATACTCGCGATTTTGCTTCCGTTTGTGGTGTTCTTCACGATCCAACGCCCTTTTCAGGGCTTTTTCTGCCTGCTCTGCGTATTCCCAGTGAATTGCCGCGTGAATCCCAATAAAGCTGCCGCCCAATCTTGTTGACAACGTTCATCCAGAACGATGGCCTCCAATCGACGTGCCACAGGCTACTTGGCAGTAAGGCCACACGGCAGACCTTCGCCGCGCTTGCATCAACAAGCCCTACAAACGGCGGCAATAGCATCGGAAGCGGACTTTTAATCCAAGATGCAGTGGTGTGGAGCTTTGGACAGTGGCCATGCGAGACAAAGCCGCCATCGGGAAATAAAATCAAAATGGAAGCATTTCCTTATACGGCGGTCAATGCCCCCTCCCAATTTGTCCACTCATACGCAACAACATTAACCGAACGTGAACAATGTATTCTCAGAGTGTTCAACCGTTATCGTTCATACTTCCTTACTCAGGGCCGATCAATGCGTGCCCGGATGCACTGAAGGGGAACAGCATGATCAATACTGCCAATGAGGGTGCGCCTAGCATTCCTACAGCAATGCAATCCTCGCGCACCGTCTCAGGCGGTGAAATGTCAAACATCACGAATTCGAGCAACGGTCGCTTCCCTCCTATCGAAAATGCACTGTCTGAAATTATCAACAATAAGCGACTAGAAGAGGCAAAACGGGGCGTCTGATCTCTCAACAGAACGTCTGCGTATATCCCAAGTCACGTGGTGTTGTCTGGGATGTAGTGAAACCCGCTCCGGATCGGAGCGGGTTTTTTTATTTGTGATGTTGTTATGCCTGCTGGCTCGGGTCTATTTGACCTGATGATTGATTGGACAATCAGCAATCAGCTATCAGCTATCAAGACCAAGCAGAGTTTTTACGGCAGCTTCGACCTCATCCGTCACAGGCTTGTTGGCGGCAGCCTCCAACGCTTCACGCTCGGTCTGCGGTTGATTTTCTACAGCCTCAGTCAGCGCATCGACTTCTGCCACCGTATCGTTGTAGTCGACCGCAGCCTGCCGTTCGGCGCCTAGGTCTTCGGCCGTATCGAGGGCTCCCTGAAGTTCGTCATTGGCGTCCTTAAGCTCTGCTTCTATATCCGGATCTGTGCCCCCGGCATCGGCAAGAGCGTCCTCAAGCTCGTTCACGCGATCCTGCTTCTCCTGAACATCTGTCAGAGCCGCATCAAGGTCTTCTTCGATCTCAGAGACCGGGCGGTCCGGCGGGGTCATGCCATCCAGCTGTGCCTGTGTTTCCGCAAGCTCCTCACGCAATTCATCTCCGGCCAGAACCGCGTCACGAAATGCGGCGATGCGGCCCACACGGGAATTAGGAGAGGCGTTCTTGAGAGCATTCTCATTAGCGTTGGCGGCGTTCAGTGCGCCTAGTTCAGATGGGTGCACGCCCAGCAGATCCGCCATCTTGTACCCTTTCGGTTTCGGGGCGGGGCGAATTGCTTTGGTCACCTGATCCACTGGTTGACTTTTGCGTACGGTCTTTACGGCTGTGGATTTGGCTTTGGTCTTTTTGCCCCCAAACAGGTCTTTCAAGGAAAACTTGTTTTTTCCCGATGACTTTGACTTACCCGCGTTGGAAGATTTCCGGTTAGATTTTCCGGCCGCTTTATCACTATCGCTAATGGACGCACCAGATCCGCCATTACCGTTTCCACCACCATTGCCGTTTCCACCGCCGTTGCCATTGCCGCCGCCGTTTCCGTTACCGCCGCCGTTTCCCCCTTTGGCATAAGCAGCATCAGGAAACGCGACAGCTCCGACAATCGCGGTCGAGCCCAGCAGGGCGATGGCAATAGCAGAGGCTTTTAGCAGGTTGATCGGTTTGGTGTTCATAATGGTCCTCGTTCGTCAGGTGCGATTCTTGTCTGTCACGGTAATCAGCGGCGAGCAGACGCAAAAACTGGGTGTCGAAAACAGAGTCCGACACCCCTAATCTAAACCCATCATCGTTGAACCCACGCGTAACTGGCTGTTCACCGTAGGTTCACATAGAAATCGGTAGATTGAGCCGGCGTTTTCGCAGTAATGAGTGACAAGGATGAAAAAGCTTATTGCCATTGCCTGTCTACTTGCCTTTCTCCACCCCGGAGAGGGACAGGCTTCTGCACGTGAGTTGACGCAATCCGAGTTGCGCAAGGCGACAACCTCAGGCAGTGCCATTCGTTTGAAAAAAGTAATCAAAGGCGTTGAAAAGGCTTTTGGTGGAACGCCAGTTGACGCGCGCGCCTTTCAGGCTGACAGGCTATATTACCGTATTCTCGTCAAGAAACCGGATGGTAAAATCGTCAGTGTCATCGTCAACGCTCAGACGGGTGTTGTTGTCTCCAACCGATCCGTCGTTGGCCGCCAGATTTTTGAAGCTGCCCGCGCTGCGCCGGGTAAATCCGGCAAGGGCACTTCGCAGGGGAAATCTGCAAACAAAGGCAATAGCGGCGGTAACTCCGGTGGCAATGGTGGCGGTAATTCCGGTGGTAACGGAGGTGGTAATTCCGGTGGCAACGGCGGCGGTAACGGCGGTGGTAACTCCGGTGGTAATGGCGGAGGTAACGGCGGGGGCAAAAAGTAATGGTTATACTTCCATTCGCTCGCCTATAGTCCCTAAGTATGAGAGTATTGCTGGCAGAAGACGAACCGCACCTCTGCGAACAGATCAAAAAACTCCTGAACGCAGAAGGCCGCGTTGTGGATGTCGCCAATAGTGGGCTCGACGCCCTGCATCTGGGTGCGACCGAACCATATGACATGATCATCCTTGACCTCGGCCTTCCAGAGCGCGACGGCATTTCGATTCTGCGCGAATGGCGCAACGAGGGTGTCAAAACACCGGTGCTGATTCTGACTGCCCGCGATGGCTGGAGCGAAAGGGTCGACGGCCTGGATGCGGGCGCAGATGACTATATGACCAAACCGTTCCACATGCCCGAACTGGCCGCGCGTGTTCGCGCCATCCTGCGACGGCAAAGTGGACAGCTAAATCCCGTGATTGAAATGGGAAACGTCATTCTGGATACCCGTAACGGCCGGGTGACAGCCGATGGCGTGCCGGTTGACCTGACTGCTCAAGAAATCGCGGTGCTGACTTATCTGGCGCATAATTCTGGTCGGATGATTTCACGATCAGAACTTTCAGAGCATATCTATGAATACGATGGAGACCGGGATTCGAACACTATCGCCGTATTTGTTACCCGTCTGCGCAAGAAGCTTGGCACTGACCTGATCACAACGGTTCGGGGTCGTGGATATATGATCGATTCGGCCTGATGTTATCGCTGCGACAACGGGCATTGCTGGGGGGAATTGCATCTGGGGCAGTGTCTGTGGGCGTAGGCACACTGGCGGTTTTCTCATACATTGATGCACGGGTGTCCAACCGGTTCGACTCTGCGCTGCTGGATCGTCACACACAGCTGGTTGTCGGGCTGAATGTCACAACCGAAAACCCGGATGCCCTACGGGATCTGATATTTGACCCGGCTTATGGCACCCCCTATTCCGGACGGTACTGGCAGGTCAGCAGCGCCGACGGTGTGGTCTTCACCTCTCGCTCGCTGTTTGATGAGGTCATCGCGGAACCCCCCGGCATTCCCGATTTCCCCACACTCTGGGACACAAGCGGCCCGGAGAATGAAGTGCTGCGCAGCGCTTTTCAGAAGATCACTTATGAAGATGGCACGGTATGGGGCGTCAGCGTCGCCGAAAGTCAGGCTCAACTCGTGGCCGAGCGGCGCGCGGCGCAGAAAAGCCTGCTGCCGGTGTTTGGCCTAGTTGGCCTGATCGGTTTAGCCGGCTCGTTGTTTCTGATTTCAGTTGTTCTGGGACCATTGCGAAAGCTGCGTACGGATGTGGCCCATCGCTGGGATCAAGACGAAGACCTTAGGCCAACAGATTACCCCGAAGAGGTCTCGCCATTGGTCGAGGACCTGAACCAGCTGTTGCGTCGGAACCGCGAGATTGTCTCGGGTTCGCGCCGCCAGGCCGCAGATCTGGCACACGCATTGAAAACTCCTACAGCCATATTGCGCAATGAACTTGTGACATTGTCCAACGCCGGAGCGGTGACAGATACCGCACAAGAGGCGCTGGACAGGATCGATGCTCAACTTGGTCGATCTCTGGCCAGGCTGCGGGCTTTGAACGCTGCTGACCTGACCCATTCGCGGACCGATCTGTCTAACTCCATCGAGCGCCTGGCGCGGCTGTTCTCGGCCATGGCGGACCGCGAAGGTAAATCGCTGCAGATCGATGGCGATCCGGGTCTTTGGGTGCGCATGGATACGCAGGACATAGAAGAGATTTTGGGCAACCTTCTGGACAATGCGGTCAAATGGTGTCGAAGCGCGGTACGGCTGACCGCGAAACGTAAGCAGAAATGTATCGAAATCAGTATCGAGGATGACGGTCCCGGAATTCCAGAAGACGCCCACCGCGAAGCCTTGCGATCCGGCGGACGACTGGACACCTCGGTCGTTGGTAGCGGGCTTGGGCTGGCGATCGCGGTCGACTTACTGAAAGCCTACGATTCCAGACTAGATCTGGACCGCTCTGAATCGCTGGGTGGGTTGTTGTGTCGGATTGTGATCCCGACCTGAAGTCGCCCGGAATCTGATCTGCAAAGTGTCGTTTGAACAATTCGCAACTTTAACTACCAATGGGCCCGAACCTGTCGTCTGACGATCTCAGTAGGTCATCGGGTTGGTTCAGACCGCACAAAGTCGGCCTAATGGACAAATCAGGCGTTCGGCTAGGTTCACATTTTCAGAAAAATGAAGGCGCATTTTTTTGCGCATTGGATCGGGCGATCAAAAGTTACAGCCAAAATACTTCTGTGAAGGTAAACCGATAGGAAGAACTGCCGAAGACAATGTATTCAGTCAAAAAGCCAAATTGCTTAAGTGAGGGACTCTGTGACTTCTGAGAACGCCTTAATTTACCTGTCTGACGACGACCTCGGGGGTTTAGGCATCCAACCTTCGGAAGTTGCCGATGCCATCGAGGCTGCTTTAATAGCCAAGGCAGACGGAAAGCTTCACACTTCTCCCAAGACAGTCATCTTGCCCGGCGATGGGCGCTACGCAATGTCTACATTGGCAATGGGAGATGATGGATTCATCGTGACCAAGCAGGTTACAATGTGTCCGGAAAACCCGGCGAGGGGTCTTCCCGCGATAAACGGTGCCATCATGGTTATGGATGCGCAAACCGGACTACTTCGCGCGGTCTTGGGAGCGAATTGGATTACGGCAATCAGAACTGCGGCTCTGTCAGTGGTGGCAGCGCGACGGCTTGCTGACCCTCATACCGAGACGGTGGCTTTTGTGGGCGCGGGCGTGCAAGCTCACTCCCATCTAGCTGCGTTTTCAGAACTGTTTCCCTTGAAACGAATCCGCGTGTTCGGGCGTGGTAAAGAGAATGCCGACAAGCTTTGTCGTTATGCTAGGGGCATGGGTCTCGAAGCTGAAACATGCGCCAATGCCAAGGAGGCTTTGAGTGATGCTGATCTGATAGTGACATCGATAACGTTGGACTATTCCATTGAACCCTTCTTGGATGCCCGATGGCTGAAGCCGACTGCCTTCGCAACCATAACTGATGCGTGCATCCCGTGGGTGCCGGCGCACATGATTGGTTTCAAAACGGTAATTGTCGACGACCGTTTGCAGGAGCTGGAAAGCGACAAGCCGATGTTGCCATACGAGCAAATTGCTGGCGACTTGACGGAATTGGTCGCTGGCAAAGTCGACGTCCGAGCACGCAATAAACCGGCGGCTTTTGCTTTCAGAGGGATTTCACTGGGGGATTATGCTGCTTCGGTCCTCGCAGTTCGCCGGTTCACCGAAAAACCCGTGAAGTGAGGCCAAAGACATGAACACCCACTTTGTAATTAGATACCGGAATGGTCGCTTTGGGCGCAGATACGCCATTCTCTGCGATCAGTTCAATTAGTTGGTCGCAGCCCGAAGCGGAACTTCCACTCCGAGCTTTGCAAAATCTAACAAGCGGACGGCAGCTACCATTAGTGTGAATGGCTTGAAGGTATCGAGCATTCGCCACGGCGACAATTTAAGAAAAAAATGACTGCGAGAAACAAGGTGGCTGAAACTGCTCTCTGACAGAAAACAGGCGCCACCGCACACTTTCGGGAAAAACAGGTTTAACCCAAGGTGTTGCCGGTGATGAAGGTGTACGAACTTTCGACCAGATCGATGACGACTTCCAACTCTTCTGGTGTGGTTGGAGTATAGATCATGACAAAGCCGCTCCATCCGGGGCGTTGATCGGCCCAAGGGTGAGCTACGGCCCAGCCAGCCTCAATTGCTTTTCGCGCCAATGCTGGGTCGAGCGAAGCGTGCAAACTGCCGTCAGGATGCAAATGCGCAAACTCAAACCCACCGACGATAGAGCTCGGTCGAGACAACAACATGTCGGGATCAAGCTGAAAGCCAGTCGCGCCAGGTAGTGATATGCGTGTGGGGCCAAGTGTGACCCCTGGGAATTGCGCAACTCGCTCCAGCAATAGCCGGGCCAAATCGGCATCAATTTCGACACCTATCTGAGTATGCGGTACGCCGCTTGTCGTTTCAGGGCGGGGCGAGGTGCGCTCTGGGAACGCGTACTCTTGCGCATATGCCAAAGGGCTCGTGACCGCCGCTACTGCGACAACAGCAAATATTTTCGGGAAAATATCCATATTGTTGGCGACCCCGTCAAAAGTTAAGAAAGAGCACTCCGTGCAGTATCAGCGCACTTGCACACATCATTCAGCCTTTAACGCTTCGATATTGATCAAGAGCTCTATTTCGTCGCTCACCGCAGGTGCAAACGCCCCAAGTCCGAATTCAGACCGCACGATAGTCGCCGTGGCTGCCAGCCCCAAGGTTGGCGTGCCCTCTTTTGGGCCAAACGGGTATGGCGCTGACTTGTTAAGCGTTGTTTCCAGGACAACAGGTTTGGTGATGCCATTCATGGTCAGGTCGCCAGAAATATTCGCGGTGTTGTCCCCGGTCACTTCAATGTTGGTTGAGGCGAATGTGACCACGTCACCGTCACTCGCGCTAAAAAAGTCATCGGACATGAAGTGTTGCAAACGGGCATCCCAGCCCGTGATCATGGATTTTACAGGCATAGACACTGTGACAGATGAGGCCGACGGATCATCTTCGTTGAACTCTATCTCACCGCTAAAACCTGAGAACATTCCAAACGTTTCTGAGAACCCGATGTGATCGTAGCTAAACAATACCTGGCTGTGTCCAGGATCCAGCTCGTAAGTGCCACTCTCGGACAATGCGGTTGTCGCGCCCATCGATAAGATTACCGCCAGCGGGGTTGCTGCCACTTTGAACATTGATACGCTCCCATTTTGACAAGACGTGTTTGCGAAATTGAATTTTGGGATTTAGTTTTAGCTTGCCATACTTTTAGGACAAAATGTTCTACTATGCAACAAAATGTTCTATAGGAGGGGTGATTGAAAGAAGATCCTAGGCTGATCGCCACACGACAGACCGCGCTTGATGCTGCGCAAAAGATACTAATGGATGAGGGCGTGCTGCACGTAACTCATGGCTCAGTATCGAAGGCAACGGGCATTTCGCGCAGCACACTTTACAGACACTGGCCAGATGCGCGTAGTCTGCGTGATGCAGCGTTCAGGCGCATCGCAACACCGCCGAACATACCGCCCAAAACCGATGGCCCGCTACGATCTGACCTGCGCTGGCTACTCGGTGTACTGATGGGAGCCTTGAATGACACACCATGGGGCCAAATTGCGCCTCAGGTGGTCGCTGCTGCGTCCAACGATGCAGAAGCGAGGTTGGTGATCACTGAATTTATGAAAGACAGGTTCGCAAGTGTTGAAGCAGTATTTGCAGCCGCAATAGGCCGCGGTGAGATCACCGCCGACGTCCCGGTTGACCAACTCATAGAACTAGCAGTCGCTGCACCTTATTTCCGCAAACTCATACGTCACGAGGCACTGGACGAAGATTGGTTGGATCAACATGTTGATCTGCTTTGCAGTATAGCGAAAACCAATTCGGGACATTGAACATCGCCTGAATTTGCAGACAAAGCGACCAAGAAGCCTAACGATCTCCAAGATCGCGGTGAGGCTATGTTCGCTGCGTGACATCAGCACGTCGCATGGTCAAAACGTACCGCTACTCACAACGTTGATGTCTGTACCCTGATTTGTCGCTGCCGCTCATTCCTATTGCAACATGAACACCTTGGGTTCAGTGTTGCCATTCTCCGCAGCAAACACCATAGGCCGCTAGCAGCCCAAAGCGGACCTTCAAGACAAGAATTTGCAGTTTCGTTGATGCGAGCCTACCCGCCGTTCGCTACTCTCGGATAAAGCGCATTCACAGTCTCGGTTAGCGGCCATTCAACAACGCTTGCCATGAATTGACTTTTGGTGCGAAGGAAGCTTTCGCTTGGATCTATGTTAGGCTCAGGATGCATTGATTTTCGCTGCGCTGCGTGATTCACAGCTCCAAATATGGAGCGATGACATGAGCGACCTTTATTGGCTGACAGACGAGCATATGGCCAAGCTTTCCCCTTTCTTCCCGAAGTAGCACGGCAGGCAACGGGTCGATGATAGAAGGGTGTTGAGCGGGATTATCTTCATTAATCGCAATGGGTTGCGTTGGCGAGATGTGCCCTGGGAATCCGGACCTCAAAAGGCGCTCTACAGCCGGTGGATGCGTTGGAGCGAGAAAGGCATCTTCGCACGGATGATGGCTGGTCTGGCTGCCGAGCACGGTGAAAAGAAGATGGTCATGATCGACGCCACATATCTAGGCTCCAGACTCATTGATTTACAGCCAGAATAGGACTGTAGCAGCGAGAGCGATGGCCGAGAGGAATACCTTT
>NZ_JBXWND010000022.1:0-30780 GCF_059610185.1 Ruegeria sp. YTSA108
GTGGCCCGTTCGTCTATCGGTTAGGACGCCAGGTTTTCAACCTGGAAAGAGGGGTTCGATTCCCCTACGGGCTACCATTTCTTCACACACCGAACTTTTCCTGACACAGGGCCTGCACCTGTCCCCAGACAGATTTGAATTCCGGCGTGTTTTCGGCGGCATAGTGGAAGTTCTTCATCAACCCTGTAAGCTGAGTGAAGACCTGGCGTACCTCGGCCTTGTCGGCGAACTGCGCGGTGGATTGAGTGACGCCATAGACCAGTTTGAACGTCATCTTCTGACGCTCTAGCGGCACCGACGCATCCACCGGGTCAAAGGCATCCTGCTGCAGATAGACCATGTCGACAAACAGCGCCTTTTGCTGAGTCACAAAATCCTCGATCGTGACCCCTTCCTCGCCGGTCACCTGCATCATCTGGTCAACCTGTTCGCCCCTTTCGATCAATGCCAGCAAGTCGCGCACTTTGGCCGTCCATCCGGCTTCGGCGTTGGTGTCGTACCAGTCCGAGAGCTGTTCCAGATAACGCGACCAGCTGAGCATCGGATCGACTGCGGGATAGAACCGCTTGTAGGCGCGTTCGGACGACAGGCCGAGGAAACACTTCACCGTGGACAGCGTCGATTGCGTGACCGGTTCATCAAAGTTCCCACCTGCCGGTGACACGGTCCCGATCAGGGTCAGGCTGCCGGTGTCCCCATCATTGGTCTTCATCGCTCCGGCGCGTTCGTACAACCCCTTGATCGAGCTTTCGAGATAGGCGGGAAAGCCCTCTTCCCCCGGAATTTCTTCGAGCTTGCCGGAGGTCTCGCGCATGGCCTGAGCCCAGCGGCTGGTACTGTCCGCAATCAGCAGCACGTCGTACCCCATCTGGCGGTAATATTCGCCCAGGGTGATCCCGGTGAATATAGACGCCTCGCGCGCGGCTACGGGCATCGAGGAGGTGTTGCAGATGATGATCGTCCGGTCCATCAGACTGCCGCCAGTGGTCGGGTCGGTCATCTTCGGGAATTCCGCAATCGTCTCGACAACCTCACCCGCGCGTTCACCACAGGCCACCACGATCACGATGTCCACCTTGGCGTTGCGTGCAATCAGGTTCTGCAGCACCGTCTTGCCTGCGCCGAACGGACCGGGAATACAGGCCGTCCCACCGCGGGCAATCGGAAAGAACGTGTCGATCAGGCGCTGAGAGGTCAGGACAGGTTCGGTTGGATAGAGCCGCTCGGACAAGGTGCGTTTCAGAACGTTTTCCGGCAAAGCCCGCCGTACCGGCCATTTCTGCGACAGGGTCAGCGTGTGCTCACCCCCCTGTGCATCTTCAAGCCGCGCCACGATATCATGGATCATGGCCGCACCCTTCTGAACCCAAATGACTTTGTAATCCCCAACCCAATTAAAGGGCAGCATGATCTTATGGGTGAAATGCCCCTCGGGCACCGCCCCGATGCTGTCGCCTGCAGTGACCGTGTCGCCCACCTTGACCGATGGGGTAAACGACCACTTTGCCTGAGTGTCCAGCGGCGCCACGTCCGCCCCACGCGGCAGAAAGGTTCCGAATTCTGCCGCCACTTTGGCCAAAGGCGACTGCAAGCCGTCAAACACCTGCCCCAACAGCCCAGGACCAAGTTCGACCGAGAGCAGCTGCCCGGATTGTTCGACTGGGTCGCCCACGGCGACGCCATCAGTGCTTTCGTAAACCTGCACATCGGCAGTGTCGCCCCGCACCCGTAACACTTCGGCTTTCAGACGTTCCTGACGTCCACCGGGGCCGGGCCGCGTGGGCAGAATGAAAACGACCTCATTCTTGACCAGCTGTCCGGGATGGCCTGTGGCATCAGGGTTCGCCTGAATTTGTACCAGCCCTTCCTGTACCGAGACGACGCGGGCAGTAGAGGTCTGCGTGGCGGAGGTTGGGGCTGTCATGCGCTTACTCCCTCAAAATCCAAGTCGATCGCACTTGCCATGGCGTGTTGCGCCAGTTTCTCAAAGCGCGTTGCCGCGTCACGCGCATTGCTTTGCGCCCAGCGATCAAAAATATTCCAGATCAGAACATAAATCGCCACGGCTTCGAAATCGAACAGATGGCGCGCGGCGTAGCGTTTCAGTTGCTTATGGCTGACCGACAAAAGCAACCGTTCAAGCCCCAGGGGATCATCGACATCCAGCAAGTGTTTGGCTTCTTTGATCCAGGGCATTGGGGTTTCCAGCCGAAAGGCAGGGTCGCCCCAGTTGGCTGGAATGTGTCGGCTCCAGCGTCCAATGCCATAGACGCCACTAGGTGCAGCACCCCCCTGTTTGCGCAGGCGCAGCGCGGCAACCGCCGTCCTCAAATCCATCCGTTCCATGAACAGCTTGCGCAAGGTCGGTTGTGGAATGTGCCGGAGCGCTTCTTTGCATCGCTCAATGGTCTGTGCATCCGTGACGTTCATATCATAGTTGTTCCAGTTCAGAGCGTGTTCCATTACCTCCAGAACCCGCGCATCCGCTGGTGTCAGCGCCCGCAAGCGCCGGTCCAGCCTGAGCCGCGACAGCGGAGGTTGTTTGGCGATGAACAACCGTTCCGAGCCCGGCAGGCTGCTGATCAGCGCGATATAGGCGTCAGGGTCCGACATGTTACCGGATCACACCTTCCAAAACGGCACGAAAGCGCGGCTGCAAATGTTCCATCAACAACGAGGCGACGGCCTTATCGGTCAGATCCAGAACAACCCCCTGTTCATCAGCCCGGATGCGGATGCCATTCTGGGTGTCATCCGCGCTGTGTAGCTCAACCTGTTCCTTCAGCATTTCAGCCGTCAGTCCCAGAACGTAACGCGTCAGCTTTCCCGACTGAATATCATCGGCGTTCTGTTTGATGTCATCCTGAGTGGCGACCCTGGGGGGCAGTATGACCTGCGCGGGCCCTTCCAGTCTGGCGTCTGACGCGGCGCGACCGACGACCTCAAGGATCATTTGTTTCAGCAGTTCAGGATCAGTCATTTCTTGGGTGACCAGCCGTTCAACATCCTTGCGGAATCGATCTGTCAGACCGGCCTTCATTGTAAGCACCGCATCACGCATCGCTGTGTTCAGCGCCTCTTCTCCGGCTGTGCGATAATTATCTGCTTCGGCACGGGCCTTTTTTCGATACTCATCTATGTCGCGCTTGGCATCGGCAAGAATTTTGGCCGCCTCGGCTTTGGCATCAGCGCGCAGCTTGTCTGCATCGGCCTGACCGGCAGCCACGCCATCGCTGCGCAGCTTGTCGATCAGAGCATCCACCCCATGTGAAATCATCCCGTCCTGTGCCATCAGCTAATCCCCGCGCTGATGACCAATGCAAAGACAAAGGCAAATACGCCAAAGCCCTCGATGATTGCAGCCGGCGCAAGTGCCAGGCCAAAAATCTCGGGCTTTTCCTTGGTTGCGTTAATCGCTGCAGCACAGGCCCTTCCCTGCCAGATGCCGCAATACATCAGGGCGATGCCCGACAGGATACCGATCCCGAACAGCCCGCCTGCATTTTCAGGCGTCACATCGCGGTTCAGTGTAAACATGATGACAATACCGTAGATCACCATCGTCGATGGAAAGGCCGACACGCCGATAAACCGGCCATACCCGCCTTCGGTTTCCGTCATTGCTCCGATACTGGCCTGTCCAGCAATGGAACAGCCAATCGCGCTTGCTGCGGCGCCCAGCGCCATGGGGGCATAGATTCCCAACCAGCCCAATGTAAGTACAAGCTCATTCATTCCTGAACCTCCTTGCGGGCGAACGGGCGAAAGACGATGCCTTCATCCGGCAGGCCCCATTTAAAGAATTCGATGTAATTGAGACGTAATCCGTGAACGACGCCGCTCATCATGGCGAGCGCGAAATTGAGGATATGCCCGGCGATCAGGATCAACACTCCGAACAGAAGGCCCAGCCCTTTCAGGGACTGCATCACCGAGACCGCCAGATCGTTGAACGTGATCGCCAGCGAAGCCGAGGCCAGCCCCAGCGCAAACAGGCGCATGTAGCTAAGCACATCGCCAAAGGCCCCCATCGCCCCGGCCAACCCCTGCACGCCCTCTATCAGGCGCCACAGCCAGTCAGAGGGTTTGGCAATCTCGCGCTCGCTGGTGAACAGAAGGATCGCCAAGGCCCCAGCGATCATGATCGCGGCCCCCGGTGCAGTTGGTCCGCCTTTCATATAGCTCAGCCACAGTATAAACCCGCCGATCAACACCGCGATCCAGCCAAGATTGGCAACGGAACTGCGCCGCCCCCAAGACGCGCGTGCTGCAAGCGCATTCGCCAATATCAGGTGCAGAACACCGACCACGATTGAAATCATCATCATCGAGTCGAAATTGTTCAGGTCCAACAGCTTGAGTTTCCCCCAGATCGTGCCCGAGGCCGGGGAAGCGCCAAAATAGCTTCCAACCAAAATCCCGTACAGGACCGTCGCGCCCGAGATGATCAAACCATAAAGCCGCCACGATCTTTTCGCCGGTGTATTGTCGAGACGTTTCCAGAAGGCCAACAGCCCCAGCAGGATAACCAGGCCATAGCCGGCATCCGCAACGATCATCGCAAAGAAGATCGCGAACGAGACGGACACGATTATGCTGGGGTCCCATTCTCGGTACCCAGGAACCTGATAGAACAGGGCAAGGTCTACTGCTGCACTGCGATTTTCCGGCTGCTCAAGCAGCGTCGGAGGCATCTCGTTCGGGCCCGGGTCTTCGGTCAAAACAGCGGCGTTCTGCGAATTGGCCATGTCCAGGACAGCCTCGACCTGATCGCTGGGCACCCAACCCTGCAGGGCAAACACTTCGCCTTCGTCGCGGACCTTTTGCGTGGCATGAGCCAGTTCTGCTGCGCTTTCGGCGGCGGCAAGATTACGCCGCATCAACGTCAGAAAACGGGTCTGCCCGATACGCTCGGCTTCCAGCGCCTCAATGGCGATTTCGGCCTCTTCCAGCTGAGCTTCAAGCTCGTGAATGGGCAACGAACCCGTATGGGTGCGCGGCACTGGAAGGATGTCGTCTTCGGGATCTTCCGGGGCGATCAGAACGGCGTAGAGAAACCGGTGATCCTCTTGCAGGATGGCCCAGGGCAACTGAAGCTCCGCCAGTGCCTCACGGTGCTTTAGCGGCAGTTGATAGAACCAAAGCCGATTGCCTGCCAACACATCACTCGGCGGAAAATCCAGATCTCCCCACGGGCGCACCTGAGCGATCCGGTGGGCCAAAAAATCCCGGTGGTCGGTCATATCCCGTATGCGCTGCATCAAGTCCAGGACTTCACCGACGAACTGGTCCATATCAAAACCAGAATCGCGCCGAACCTGACGGCGCGTTTCCGACGATTCTTTCAAGAACCGCAATGCTTTATACGCATCTCGGGCTCCACGCTCGTTGATCCGCTCTGGCTCTGCCGGCGGCGGTGCCAAAGGTAAAACATGCATGCATCCCAATGTCTGCAGCGCGCCTAGAGTGTCCCCCTTGTTCGCGGCACGGCCGACCAAAGACAGTTTTTTCAGCCTTGCAACACTCATGCCGCAACCTCCTTCGCATGTTTGCGTTTGGAGATTTTCGAGCGCACAACGGATTGCATCTGTTCATCGCTCAGATAGATGCGGATTTTCTTGATGTTGGCCCTGGCGCGCGGGATCAACACCTTCTCGAACAGATTGACGCGCTGCGTGATCGTGGCGACTGATTTGTCAAAAATCCTGACCCTTTCTTCGGCCACTTTCACGCGCAATCGGGCTTCGATCATGTCATGCAACAAACGCGCCACTGCATCCACCCAATGTGGTTTGGCCAAAAGGGAATACGGACGTACCGCGACCTCGATTCGGTCCAGATCGGGCATGGTAACGCCAACCACGTTGACCTTCTTCAGTCGGTAATCCTTTAGTTCGACCAACCCTTCCAGGTCGACACCTTGTTGCGCCAGCATGGGCAGCTTTTCCCCGACCTGCTGTGCCAAGCGCGTCACCTCCTCCTGCAGGTGCTGCACATTTTTACGTGCCTTGGCCCGTTCAGCCATCAGTTGCTGACGCTTCAGGTCCAGAGACGGCAAGAACCGCTCATAGCTTTTCAGCTGCGTCTGCTCGCGTGCAAGCGACGATTTATTCAGCTGCAACCGCGCCATGTGCATCCTTTGGGAAGTATTTGTCGATCAGATCCTGCTTCATCAGCAACTGCTCGGGGGCAAAGCATTCAGCTAGTGTCTTCCATGCCAGATCTAACGCATCCTCCAGCGGAATCGAGACGTTGATGTCCATAAAGCGTTTTCGGAACAAAGCGCCGAATTTCAGCAACTGGTTGTCATAATCCGATAGGTCAAACGCCATGGCCTGTTTCTGCGCGGCATCTCGGCTTTCGGAATAGAACCGGATCATCGTGTTCATGATCTGGCCGTGGTCTTCGCGCGTGGTCTTGCCGATTACATTCTGCTTGAGGCGCGACAAACTGCCGAACGGGTCGATCACCCCGGAATGCAGGTAAAACTGGCCTTCAGTGATATATCCGGTGTTGTCCGGCACCGGATGCGTCACGTCATTCCCGGGCATGGTTGTGACAGTCAGCACAGTAACCGATCCACCTTTGGCATAGTCGCAAGCTTTCTCATACCGTCGTGCCAGTTGCGAGTAGAGATCGCCCATATATCCACGCTGCGATGGGACGCGTTCCTGGCTGATCCCAACCTCTTTCATCGCATCGGCATAGGCGGTCATATCCGTCAGCAGGACCAGAACACGCTTGCCCTCTTCCACAGCGAATTTCTCGGCAACGGCCAGCGCCATATCCGGCACCAACAGGCGTTCTACCAACGGGTCCATGGCCTGATTGACGAACATCACGGTCCGCGAGAACACGCCCGCATCCTCGAACGAGGTTCTGAACGTGTGGAAGTCGTCAAAAATCAGCCCTAGCCCGCCAAACACAACAATATCCGCATCCGCCTGAATGCCGATGCGGCTGAGAAACGCGTTGAACGGCTCGCCGGATACCGAAAATATTGGGATCTTCTGGCTTTCGACCAGCGTATTGAACACGTCGATCATCGGCACATCCGTGCGAATCATCTTGTTGGGAACCGACCGCTCAACCGGATTCACCGTCGGTCCCCCAATGTCGATGCGCGGTTCGGCAGACAAGTCCGGACCGCCGTCAATCGCCTCGCCTGCGCCGTCAAACACCCGGCCCAGAATATTGGCCGAATACGGGGTTTGCATCGGATGACCAAGGAACGTTGCTGTCGCCTCGGTCGAAATCCCCTTGGTACCCGAGAACACTTGCAAGGTTATCACATCGCGGTCGATGAAGATGACTTGCGCCAGCGTTCTGTGCCCATCGACAGTTTCGATCACGGCCAGATCGTTGAAACGCACCGTCGCGTCAGCGGACCTGTCACTCGGAACTTTTATCTTTAGCGTATCCCCCACGATCTCGAGAACGCGGGTAAATCTCAGAAGACTTCGGGACATTGCTGATCCTCTTAGCCTGAAAACTTGATTGAACTCAAATCGTGCAGCAAACGGTCACAAAGGTCTGCTTTTCAAATCGACCCACATCACAGCGTCTGCCGAAAAACCATGCGCGCGACCCTGCATTCAAGGGGTCTGCGAACTGAAATTAATGGGCAAATGGTGCTTTAAAACATGATATAAATCAATTCATTTTCAGAAATTTATCCCGGCTATCACCTCAATTACTAAAAATTTAGTTTGACACGCAGGAGGCAAATCGCTGATGCTGATCGTCATCCGGTCTGCGCCGGATCACATTATCTTTGGGAGGAAACAGATGCGGAGACATCTACTTTCCGCAGTGGCGGCGGCTGCCGTCATTGCGGGGCACGGTCCCGTTTGGGCCGACGAAGCCGCAGCACAACGTTGGATCGACGACGAATTCCAGCCATCAACCCTGTCGAAAGACGAACAGATGGCCGAGATGCAATGGTTCATCGAAGCTGCACAGCCTTACAATGGCATGGAAATCAACGTCCTGTCCGAAGGCATCCCTACGCACTCTTACGAATCTGAGGTTCTGACCAAGGCGTTCGAAGAAATTACCGGCATCAAGGTCAATCACCAGATTCTGGGTGAAGGCGAAGTAGTTCAAGCCGTTCAAACCCAGCTGCAAACAGGTCGGAACCTGTATGACGGCTACGTGAACGACAGTGACCTGATCGGCACCCACTCGCGTCTGCAGTTGGCGTATCCGCTGACCGACATGATGGGTGGCGACTGGGCGGGCACGACCTCTCCGACGCTGGATCTGGATGACTTCATGGGCATTCAGTTCACCACCGGTCCGGATGGCAAGCTGTATCAGCTGCCTGATCAGCAGTTTGCGAACCTCTACTGGTTCCGCAAGGACTGGTTCGACGATGAGGCAAACAAAGCCGCGTTCAAAGAGAAGTACGGCTATGATCTGGGCGTTCCGGTCAACTGGTCCGCTTACGAAGACATCGCCGATTTCTTTACCAACGATGTGAAAGAAGTCGACGGTACCGCGATCTATGGCCACATGGATTACGGCAAGCGCGCGCCTGACCTTGGCTGGCGTATGACCGACGCTTGGCTGTCGATGGCTGGTGCTGGCGATGTGGGCGAACCCAATGGTATCCCGGTCGACGAATGGGGCATCCGTATGGAAGCTGGCACCTGTAACCCGGTCGGTGCTTCGGTATCGCGCGGCGGTGCTGCTAACGGCCCGGCTGCGGTCTATGCGATCCGTAAGTGGGACGAATGGCTGCGGAACTACGCTCCTCCGGGTGCGGCGTCTTATGACTTTTACCAGTCTCTGCCTGCGCTGAGCCAGGGCAACGTAGCCCAGCAGATCTTCTGGTACACCGCCTTTACCGCCGACATGGTGAAGCCGAAATCCGAAGGCAACAACACCGTGGATGACGAAGGCACGCCACTGTGGCGGATGGCGCCCAGCCCGCACGGCCCTTATTGGGAAGAAGGCCAGAAGGTTGGGTATCAGGACGTGGGTTCCTGGACCTTCCTGAAGTCGACCCCTGCGGATCGTGCTCAGGCGGCTTGGCTCTATGCCCAGTTCGTGACATCCAAGACGGTCGACGTGAAGAAGTCCCATGTGGGTCTGACTTTCATTCGCGACAGCTCGGTCAACCACGAGTCGTTCACCGAACGCGCGCCCAAGCTGGGTGGTTTGGTCGAGTTCTATCGCTCACCTGACCGCGTGGCATGGTCACCGACCGGCATCAACGTGCCGGATTATCCAAAGCTGGCCCAGATCTGGTGGCAGCAGATCGGTGACGTGAACTCGGGTGCCTTCACTCCGCAAGAAGCGATGGATCGTCTGGCCGAAGAGATGGACATCACAATGGGCCGGATGCAGGCCGCGGATGAAAGCGCCGGTGTCTACGGCGGTTGTGGTCCGCGCTTGAACGAGCCGCAGGATGCGTCCTTCTGGCTGGAAAAGCCGGGTTCGCCAAAAGCCAAGCTGGAGAACGAAAAGCCGCAAGGCCAGACCGTCAACTATGACGAACTGGTTCAGCGCTGGCAGTCCCAGTAAGCGTAAACTCGTAGGCCGGGCTCAGACCCGGCCTACCCCCAAATACCCCCAGAGAACACCAGATGATCGAACTTCAAGACGCGACCAAACGAGTCGGCAACGTCATCCATATCAAACCCACGAATCTGACGCTGCAAACAGGCCATTTCAATGTGTTACTGGGTGCCACCGGTTCCGGGAAAACATCACTGATCAAGATGATGGCCGGACTGGATCCGATCGCCGCAGGCAAGGTCCTGATGGACGGGCAGGACGTGACTCGGCTGAATACGCAGAAGCGTAAGATCAGTCTGGTGCACCAGTTTTTCGTCAATTACCCCCATATGAGCGTTTTCGACAACATTGCCTCGCCCCTGCGCGTAGCAGGCATGGCGAAAAGCGAAATCGAAGGCCGCGTGGAAGAGGCCGCTGATCTGCTGCAGCTGCGCCCGATGCTGCAGCGCCGCCCGCACGAGCTGTCGGGTGGACAACAACAACGCACCGCTTTGGCCCGAGCGATTGCCAAGGAAAGCCGGGCCGTGTTCCTTGATGAACCCCTTGCCAATCTGGACTACAAACTGCGCGAAGAGCTACGCGAGCAACTTCCTGATCTTTTTGCCGGACGCGGGGCCGTTGTGGTCTATGCGACTTCAGAACCGGAAGAAGCATTGCTGCTCGGTGGTCATACCGCTCTAATGGCAGACGGCCGGGTCACCCAATTTGGGCCAACCGCTGATATCTACCGCAATCCGGAAAACATCGCTGCCGCACGTGTGTTCTCGGATCCGCCCATCAACGTCGCGCATATCACCGTCTCGGGTGCGCAGGCGCAACTTGCAGGGGGCGGTGGATGGGCCGTCACCGGCATCGCAGACGGTGAATACACAGTGGCGGTACGCCCGCATCGCGTGACGCCATTCCGCACATCGGACGCAGATGTAGAACTGACCGGGCGTGTGATCGTGACCGAGCTATCCGGATCTGACTCCAGTGCGCATTTCCAACATGGGAACGACGCATGGGTTTCATTGGCGGCGGGCGTACATCCCTATCAGGTTGGCGAAGACCATAGTTTCTATATGAATCCGGCCCATTGCCGGTATTTCGGCCAAGACGGCAAAAGGGTGGCCTGACATGGCACAGATCAAGCTTTCAAACCTTCGACACAGCTATATGCCATCGCCGCAAGGCCCCGAAGATTATGCGCTGAAGGAAATCGACGTCACTTGGCGCGATGGTGGGGCCTATGCGCTGCTGGGGCCATCGGGCTGCGGCAAGTCTACACTGCTGAACATCATCTCGGGCCTGCTGACACCCTCTGAGGGGCAGATCCTGTTTGATGACCGCGACGTGACCGCCCTGCCCCCTGATCAGCGCAACATTGCGCAGGTTTTTCAGTTTCCAGTGATCTACGACACGATGACCGTAGGCGAGAACCTAGCCTTTCCTCTGAAAAACCGGGGCGTTGACGCGGCAAACATCAAGCGGCGTGTTGATGAGATTGCCGAAATGCTGGATGTCGCGGATATGCTGGGCACCAAAGCCTCTGGCCTGAGCCCGGACAACAAGCAAAAAATCTCGATGGGGCGCGGACTGGTGCGCGATGACGTGAATGCGGTGATGTTTGATGAGCCGCTGACCGTGATCGACCCGCATCTGAAATGGAAACTGCGGTCCAAGTTGAAAGAGCTGCACCAGCGTGTAAAAGCCACAATGATCTACGTCACCCACGACCAGACCGAGGCGTTGACTTTTGCTGATGAAGTCGTGGTCATGCAGGATGGTGAAGTGGTTCAGATTGGTACGCCGGTTGAACTGTTCGAGCGGCCTCAGCATACATTCGTTGGTCACTTTATCGGCTCGCCCGGCATGAATGTCTTGCCCTGCGAGACCAAGGGCGATCGCGCTATTTTCGAAGGGCATGAGGTGGTCTTGGAAGGTCCGACCCATGGTGAAGGTGGTCGCACCGATCTAGGAATACGCCCGGAATATGTAGGCTTCGGCCAATCCGGCATACCGGCACATGTCACCAAAGTAGCCGATATCGGGCGCCATTACGTGGTCAGTGCCATGGTTGGGAACACACCGATCAAGGCCGTCACCGAACACAATGCGCCCGAACAAGGCTCGATGGTCTTTCTGCAATTCAAACCCGAGCAGTCCCGCGTCTATCGCGACGGCTGGATCGCAACGCAGGAGCGGGCCCAATGAGAACAATAAACCAAAGAGCATGGTTCTTTGTCCTGCCGGTTCTGGCACTGGTTGCGTTCAACGCGCTGGTGCCAATGATGACGGTAGTCAACTACTCGGTGCAGGAGACCTTCGGCAATAACCAGTTCTTCTGGGAAGGGCTGGGATGGTTCGAACAGATCCTGCGCTCCGACCGTTTTCAGGCCGCTTTGGGGCGACAGTTCCTGTTTACCTTCATGATCCTGATCATCGAGGTGCCGCTGGGCATCATTGTTGCCCTGTCGATGCCGCGCAAAGGCTTTTGGGTGCCGGTCTGTCTGGTCCTGATGGCTCTGCCGATGCTCATCCCCTGGAACGTAGTCGGCTCGATGTGGAACATCTTTACCCTGCCAAAAATCGGCCTGCTGGGGTATTTTCTGAATGACGTGCTGGGCATCAATTATGACATGACACAGCAGCCATTGTCGGCCTGGATCACTGTCATCATCATGGATGTCTGGCACTGGACTTCGCTGGTGGTTCTACTGTGCTATGCGGGCCTGGTTTCGATCCCGGACGCCTATTATCAGGCGGCCAAGATCGACGGTGCAAGCCCGTGGTCAGTGTTCCGGTATATCCAGTTACCCAAGATGAAGACGGTTCTGACAATCGCCATCCTGCTGCGGTTCATGGACAGTTTCAATATCTACACCGAACCCTTCGTTTTGACTGGCGGGGGTCCCGGAAACTCGACCACCTTACTGTCGATCGATCTTGTAAAGATCGCACTGGGACAGTTCGACCTTGGCCCTGCGGCTGCGATGAGCTTGATCTATTTCGCCATCACACTGCTGGTCTCATGGGTCTTCTACACTCTGATGACAAAGGATGACGCCGAATGAAAAAGCGCTCCCTCATCCCGATCCTCTATATCGCGTTCCTGATGTTGCCGATCTATTGGCTAGTGGCGATGTCCTTCAAGACCACGAACGAGATCCTGTCGGGCTTTTCTCTGTTCCCGCAGACCTTTACGCTGGAAAATTACATCACGATCTTCACAGACCCGACGTGGTATTGGGGCTACATCAACTCGATCACCTATGTGACGCTGAACACGGTACTTTCCGTCTGTGTAGCCCTGCCAGCGGCCTATGCGTTCTCACGCTATCGGTTCCTAGGGGACAAGCAGTTGTTCTTCTGGCTGCTGACCAACCGGATGGCACCGGCTGCTGTGTTCGCCTTGCCGTTCTTTCAGCTCTATTCGTCAATTCAGTTGTTTGACACCTATCTGGCGGTGGCGCTGGCGCATACGCTGTTCAACGTGCCGCTAGCGGTGTGGATTTTGGAAGGGTTCATGCGTGGCATCCCCAAAGAGTTGGACGAAACCGCTTATGTGGACGGGTATTCCTTTCCGCGCTTTTTCGTCACGATATTCCTGCCAAATATCAAAGCGGGTGTAGGCGTCGCGGCATTCTTCTGCTTCATGTTCTCATGGGTCGAAATGCTGTTGGCCAAGACTCTGACAGCGGTCGAGGCCAAACCCATCGCTGCCGTAATGACCCGAACCGCGTCCAGCGCCGGGTACGAATTGGGCCTGCTGGCCGCCGCCGGGACGCTGACCATCATCCCCGGCGCCATCGTCATCTGGTTTGTCCGCAACTACATCGCGCGTGGTTTCGCGATGGGGCGTGTATGAGGTTCGATATGCGTAAACTGCTTTTGATCCCCTTTCTGATCCCCGGTTCGGCCTTGGCGCAAGCACAGGCCGGGTGGGGAAGTGTGGGTCAGCCCGAAGAAAAAGAGTTTTCCTGGACTGCGCCCTTGTGGCCGGATTTCTGGATGGCGTGGACACCTGCGACCCTGGCCGTATTTGTCGGCATCTTTTCAGCCATCGCGCTGATCGGTCTGCTGGAAGGGTTCAAATACCGCGACGGGATTGAACGGCGCGGCGTTCTGGGCTTGACCACCACATTGGGCGACCGGCTGTTCATCACATTGCTTGGGGCAGCTTACATTTTTCTGGCCTGGTTAGGGCTAGTCGGGCAACCGGTCTGGACACCGCTGTTTCTGTCCATCGGCTGGGGCGTTTTCGTGTTCTGGAAAGTTTAAGCTTTGCGAAACCATCAAAGGATGCTTGTCTGTCAGGCACAGGTAAAATGACGGCACTGGGATCAATGCGAAAGAAAAAGACGACAAACCTGCTGACCGAGGTCGAACTGGAGTTCATGAACGAACTCTGGGCTCTGGGTCAGGGCTCGGTGCGTGATGTACTGGACCGGCTGCCACCAGATCGGAACCTGGCCTATACGTCAGGGGCCACAATCCTTCGCATTCTTGACGAAAAAGGCTTTGTAGAAAGTCGCAAAAACGGCAAGACCCTAAGTTATACGCCGCTTCTGGAGAAGGATAGGTATCAGGCGCGTTCACTGCAGAACCTGTCACGAACCCTGTTCGATGACACACCAGCCACGCTGGTTGCACGGTTGGTAGATGACGCCGGTCTGAGCGAGGCAGATCTTGAGGATATTCGGGCACTGGTAGAGAGGAGACTGCAAAATGACAGCGGTTAAACCGGTTCTCGACGCATTTCTCGAACTGAATCTGGTTCTTGCCCTAGCGGCTATTGTATGGATCGCGGCAAGATACTTGGTTTCAATGACGCAGATGCGACACGGGTTTGTTGCACAGCTACGCGCATTGAAAATTCTGTGTCTTTGCGTCCTGCTCAGCCCCCTTTTGGCAATCGGGGCTGGTTTGGTCATGGCGATGTATTCCGTTGAAGGCGGGGTCGCCATTGGGGATCTTGCCGTTGCCGCCTATCTGCGTGGCGATATCGCCATGCCCGCCACCCAGTTCGAGGCCCTGCTCAATACCCGGCAAAGGTGGATCGAACAGACCCTTTCAGGCGAAAACCCGATTATTTCGGCAATCTTGGTGGTAATGGCGCTCTATTCTGCGGTCTGCATCCTGCGCATTATCCGTGACGGGTTGGCAATCCGAGGCATTGTTCGCTCCAGCTATCTGTGGCGAAGCTCGGAAAAGGTCGATATCCGCCTGTCCGACCGGGTCACAGTCCCCTTCGCCGTTCGCGGTTTGTGGCGCAGGCATGTGGTATTGCCCAGCCATCTGCTCAACACCCCCAGCGATATGCGGTTTGCCCTTGCACACGAGCTGCAACATGTCAGGGCTGCCGATGTTGAATGGGAACTGGGGTTCGAGCTTTTGCGGCCGTTCCTGTTCTGGAACCCGGCATATCTGATTCTCAAGTTTCAATTCGATCGGCTGCGCGAGCTGGCCTGCGATCAATCCGTCGTTTCGCGCCGTGGAATCAACGCGGTCAAATACACGTCCTGCCTGCTGAACTATTGCTCCAATTCAGTACTGCGCGGCAGCCCGCGTGTATTGAACGTGGCATTGGTTAAAGGGGGCAAGGCCAAACGCGTCTTGCGTCAACGTGTGATCGCCCTGGCAGATGCCCCTGCAATCCAACCCACAATGCCCCCTCTGTTCTTTGCCTTAAGCGCGGCTTTTGCTGTGATATTGGCGTTAGGCGCTGCGTCATTGCAGCCTGTAGACGACTGGAGCCATGACAGGTTGATGTTGTCGACCGTTGTGAACCTTGAACGGTTGGAAGCCCGCAATCAGGGCAACTGACCCTTATTCGTGGGAAATATTCTCGAAGGATCTGCAGCGCGACGCACATTCTTGCAGCGAAGCCAATCCGCGTTTGCAGAAGAAAGAAATCGCAGGTTGCTTGGTGAAACAGGCTGAGTGGCGGTGCTGTCAGGCAAATTCGAACCAGTCTCAGTCTACCTCAGAAAGCTGAAAATTAGGCGAAACTAAATTGGCTCCACGCCGAAAGGGCGGCAGTTCAACTGAGTTTGAACTTGTCGCGTGAGTAAAGCTGCCGTTCATGATTGAAGTGACAATGGACGGAAGTGTCGTCTGCGGCAAAATTTTGCAAACATCACATTTGCCGGAGGCAGAGCATCGCACGTTCTTTTCGCCGCCGGAAGATGGGAATACTCAGCAAGATTGTTCTTCCAACGGTCGGTTTCTTGCCTTGAGGCATTTCCTATGACTTTCATCGCCGCGTCGTAAGAGTGCGACTTGTCAGTGACGACGAAACCCTGACTGGCCCCATCGTTTCATCGCTTTCTTCATGTGTAAAAGGGCCGCAACACGATCACGACGCTTCGTGAAATAGATTTCCAGCACCTCGCCTTCATGGTCGGCTACCCGCCACAGGTGATATAGCTTGCCGTTGATCTTCAACAATAACCTTATTTAAATGCCGCCACCAGTTCGCGAAACATCGCATCCGATTTATGCGTTTTCGGCTAATTTCTGCGGCACAGATAGGGCCAAACCTATTCAACCAGAATCGAACATACACGATCACTGCTAGACGAATGATCTCAGGGTTGGTTTTGAAGCAACAAAAAAGTGAGCGTTTTTGTCATCAAGCGAAGCTACGAAACTGCCCTGCCTGTCTCAAGCCAATTTCCCCTGCACCACCCGTTCAAATGTTCAGGGCTTGCGGATCGAATGGCACAAGAATCTCCTGATTTTCTGTACCTCGGATCAAAAGTTGGTTTCCCAGAGTTTCAACTGCAATCACCCTGGCTCCACTACACCAACGAAGCGCCCCGATTACATGTGTAACCTCAACTTGGCGATCGGGGTTTAGATGAATGACGCCGTGATCGTTCGGGAAACTATTTTCGACATTTCCTAGGATGGGCGAAGCGGCCCCCTCCTCAACCCCAAGGCAGGCGAAGTGGCGGCTCGACCAAGGAGCATAATATCGACCACCGTTCGAATGCCACAACATCGTCATCGGCAAGGCCTGAGCCGATTTAAGCGACAGGAACATGTCGCCCTCCACGGGGCGAGTTACCGCGGTCCAACCCAATTTCTCTTCAGGCGAATCCAATCCAACAACAAAGTCTTCACTCTGTGGAGACCATGGGTAGATTGACAGATTCACTTCGCGGTCTTTCCCGGGAAAAGACGCCAACGTTTGGCTTTCAGCCGGATATCTAAGCGCTGAATAGCCTAATGCCGGATCAACTTCCTGTTCAACCTTAGGCGTTCTCCAACACTGCTTTCGAGAGGTATGAATGATCCCGCCATTGGGCAAGGATACATTTGCGTGATTTGCAACCGGCATCGTGCCGTCGCCACCAATGAAAGTGTGACGCTGGTAGACGAATGGATGCTCAGGATGCAGTGTAATCTCTTTTTGCAGCCTAGCTCCATAAACCGTTCTGTCGAGCTCAGCGCGCAAATAGCTGTCGGTCTTTTCTTCTAGTCTCCAACGAGAGTTAGCTGGCCACCCATGCAGCGGCGATATCCCCTCAGTTGACCCGAATGGGGCGCAGAAGAAATCACCGCCGAGTTTTTCCAAATGAGGTGCTATACCTTCGGGCATAACTTCGTCTGTGCCGACCCAAGGTGCGCGATGTAGTGGTGAAATCTCAGCGTCACCGTCGTACACACTGAAACTCTCGATCAACCCCAACTGCAAATCGAATGAAAGCCGGATGCCTGTTGCGGACAGCTCGATCACAAACCACTCCTAGCCCAAAAAGTCATTCCACCAATACCATGACGCGACCATTACCTACTCTGGTTTCGTAGGTGCGAAGATCTTCGCATACGGGCGCCCTCAAAGCTTTGCCCGTGCGATAGTCGAATAGCCCATTATGCTTGGGGCACTCTATCTCGTTGTCCATCACCAGCCCGTCCGACAAGTGCACTTGTTCGTGTGTACAGAGGCCGTCGGTGCAATAGAACTCATTGTCCAAACTGCGAACAATCAAGTAGGTTCTACCGTCGTGGTCCCAACGAATGAGATCTTCTTCCTCAACATCGTCTACGGCGCATGCGTCAACCCAAGGCATTACGTTCCTCCTCGATCACCGATTTCTAACCCCGTGTTTCTCTCCGGAACTGCCAAGTGAAAATGTTCCCGATATGGGCGGGCCGTCGGTGGGAGAGACTTTCGTATGGCGTAACTCGGGTCAACACGCTGCTTCATGACGGAACCCATCATTTCTTTGTAGCCGTCCCAAATCGAAGTATTCGGCGGCGGCAGATCATCCTTGATCAGATCATGAAGCGTTGGAAGAGAGTAATACGGAACCATCGGGAACATGTGATGCTCAATATGGTAATTCATGTTCCAGTAAACCCAACGGCTTATCGGGTTCATATAAAGTGTACGTGAATTTAAACGGTGATCAAGAACGTTCTCCGCAAGCCCTCCATGCTGAAGCAACCCCGTCATTACAAAATGCCAACACCCATAGACCCGAGGACCTCCGATCAAGAGTATAGGGATCAGGGATTTCCATGCGGCCCCGGAGACAAGCAAAACAAATGAAATCAACAAGACGGCAACGTAGATTGCAATGTGAATCCGCGCCCAAAAGACCGCCTTGGGCCATTGGCTTTCCGGAATGTAATCCCGCTCTTCTTGCGACAAGTTTCCCATCGCATTTCGCGTCAGAACTTTGAGCGAAGTCCACGTTTCAACAATCCCCACAAACGCAAGCGCTTTCAGGACGAGGCTGATCGGGTGCATCCACGCTATTTCCGGATCGCGGCCAACAATGAGTGTATCGGTGTGATGCCGAGCGTGGCTCCAGCGCCAATTGACCGGGTTTCGCATAATCTGGAAGGACGCGATGTGGTACACGACGTCGTTCATCCAGCGGGTTCGAAACGCCGTTCCGTGTCCGCATTCGTGCCAACGGCTATCGCAGGCCGAACCATACACGACACCGTATGCAAACCAGAAAGGCACGCAAAGCCAGCTACCCCAGAAGTACAGCCCGCTAGCCGCAAATACAAAGTGCAAAGCGATCCAGATCACTGTGTCACGAATGGCCGGCGCATCCCTGCGCTTCATAAGCGATTTCAGCTTCTTACGAGGAACATCGCTGTGGTACCACTCTGCGGCCGACAGACCGTTTTCTATCGCTTGACGCGTATTCGCACCAGTCAGGGAATAATCCCGAACAGTGAGTTCAGAGCCAATGGGTATGGTCGACTTACTCATTTCCCCTTTCTCCATCGCTCACAGCGCCACCCGCTTCTTCGTTGACTATAGCAAAGGCGCCTGAATTTTGACTTCGCTAATTGGGCGGCGTAGAGCTCGCCCGTGTTACAAGCTCTACGGGAAGCGCTGATTTCATTGGAAGCGCTTTGCCAGTGTTCGCCAACTGGCCCAGCAAAACCTCTGCCGCACGGCGTCCCAGTTGGTGTCGGTCCTGTCGGATTGTTGTCAGAGCCGGAACATAAGATCCTGACATTTCAATATCGTCGAAACCAACAACCGAAATGTCACCGGGCACCTTCAACCCACCCGCGACCAGCCCAGAAATCAACCCAAAGGCAACCATATCCGCAGCGCAGAACACCGCCGTTGGGCGCTCATCCATCGCAAGTATTCGTCTGGCGGCCTCATGTCCGGATTCCAGCGAAAAGTCGCCTCTGATAATCCACTCGGGCCGCGCTGGAAGCCCCAAGCGTGTCCGTTCTTCGACCACGCCCTTAC
The DNA here is from genome assembly GCF_059610185.1 of Ruegeria sp. YTSA108. Lineage (NCBI taxonomy): Bacteria > Pseudomonadati > Pseudomonadota > Alphaproteobacteria > Rhodobacterales > Roseobacteraceae > Ruegeria > Ruegeria sp. YTSA108. The sequence continues at coordinate 19,241 of NZ_JBXWND010000022.1, forward strand.
GCCGAGCGGTCGTCAGAACATTCCCGTCGGGACCGGTAACATGCGCGATTTTTTTGTGGCCCAAATCATGCAGATGCCTGATCGCCAATCGCGCACCTTCGGCGTTGTCGCTGGAAATCACCGGAAAGGCCTCGCCTTCCACCCATTCACACAAAAATACTATGCGGTCGCCGGCGCCGTATGTGACGCATTGCTGAAGTGCGGTCGAAGGAATGCCACCATCCAAAGAGATTGCGCCATCTATCCGGCCGTCTCGAAAGTACCCGGCAAGAGTTTCTTCCTGCAGCGGATTACTTTCGGTATCGGCAATCAGAACTGCATAGTCCGAGCCCGCAAACCCCTCACTGATACCGGCAAGTATGCCCGAATAGAAAGGTTTGCCGAGGTTGGGAACAAGGATCAGTACGGCCCCCGCCCTTTTCATCCGCAGGTTTCGGGCTGCCTGATTAACGCGATATCCCGTCTCGCGAATAGCTTCCAAAACAGCAACACGTGTTGATTTTGACACCAGATCGGGATTGGACAGAACACGACTGACAGTGGCTGTCGACACCTGCGAAACACGTGCGACGTCCTGTATTGTGGCGGGTTTGGGTATCTTGCTCATTGCTTGGCAGTCGATTTCTGGCTTGACTCGAATCTCATGTGATGCCGATTATGTAATCGATTACACAATTTGGAAAGTAGGTATTTTCCAAAATGTAATCGATTGCAGTAACGATTTCGCCAAACGAGGGAAACTGATGGCATCCGAATTCAAACGCAACAAAAGCCGGGTTCTTTGATGGTTTCGAAGGTCACATTCGACTTTGCCGGGGCAAAGGTCCTGGTGATCGGTGCCAGCCGAGCCGGCATTGGTGCCGCTATTGCAAAAGAATTCCAGGACTCGGGTGCCACAGTGGAGATTACCGGTGTGGAACCGCAATGCATCGAAGAGGACGCCGCCCGGTTTGACTACATTCAACTGGATGTAACCGACACCCACGAAGTCTACAATTTCGCAAGCACACGCGACCATATTGACGTTTTAGTCAATTGCGCTGCGGTCACACAGCGTGGCAAGGAAATGGCGCCCGAATTCTTCTCCCACGTGTTGGACGTAAATCTAACAGGGTCTTTTCGCTGCGCCGAAGCGCTGCACCCTGCCCTTTCGGTTGCGAAAGGGCGCGTCATAAATGTTGCCTCCATGTATGCGCGCTTTGGTTCACCGCTCAACCCAGCCTATGGCGCGTCAAAAGCCGGCGTGGAACAACTAACAAAATCACTGGCGATTGCGTGGGCCAAAGACGGTATTCGGGTGAACGCGATCGCGCCCGGGTTCATCGTGACCGAGCAATCGGCGAAAGCCCGAAAAGACGCCAGTTTCTCAACAGCTGTAGAAGCACGCACACCCTTGGCACGCTGGGGTCACCCAGAAGATATCGCTGGAACAGCCTTGTTTCTCGCATCCGATGCGGCAGCCTTTGTGACCGGTGCCTGCGTGATCGTGGACGGAGGGTATTCGGTTGTTTGACAGGAGTGCACGATGAGTGACTTCGCAAAAATCCGCGCTGCGGTGATCGGGACTGGCTTCATAGGAACAGTGCACGTTCAGGCGCTTCGGCGTCTGGGCGTGGACGTAAGAGGTGTTCTTGGGTCATCGCCAGAGCGCGGAAGGGAACGAGCGCGGGCAATGAGCGTAGCCCGGGCTTATGACTCTCTGGAGGATCTGTTGGCGGATGAAAACATCGATATAGTGCACGTAACGACCCCTAACCACGCACACTATCCGCAAGTGAAATCGATCCTAGCTGCGGGCAAACACGTCATCTGCGAGAAACCACTTGCCATGACGTCCGTAGAAAGCGCCGAGATGGTCGACCTAGCCAAGGCTTCTGGCAAGGTTGCAGCGGTTTGTTACAACATTCGCTTTTATCCGCTGAACCAACAAGCCCACGGCATGGTAATGGCCGGGGATCTGGGTGATATCCGTTTTGTTACCGGGCACTACCATCAGGACTGGCTTGCCAAACCTAGCGACTGGAACTGGCGGCTAGAAAGCGAAACGGGCGGCGCGCTGCGATCAGTTGGTGACATCGGAACGCACTGGGTTGACCTGACCAGCTTCGTCACCGGGTTGAAGGCGACCTCTGTCTTTGCTGAGCTGACAACCTTCCTTCCGGAACGCCAGAAACCTCTTGGCCCGGTTGAGACATTTACCAGCGGAACCGGCGAAACCGAAACTGTGCATATCGACACCGACGATGCTGCGATGATCCTTATCCGATATGAGAACGGAGCGCGGGCCGTGATGAGCACATCCCAGGTGAACATGGGTCGAAAGAACTCGTTGCAATGGGACATCGCCGGAGCAAATGCCAGTGCGGCTTGGGACAGTGAAACTCCTGATCATCTGTTCATTGGGCATCGTGACGCGCCCAACCAAACCCTGATGCGTGACTTCACCTTGATGAACGGTCCGGGGATCGCAGCCGCCACCTTGCCGCCCGGGCATGTCGAAGGGTTCGCAGATTCATTCTTCAACTTTTTCCGGGCGGTCTATGCCGACGTCTTCGCGGGCGGGCGGCAACAAGGCAGCACATGGGCCACATTTGAGGACGGCCACTACGAGATGCAGTTCTGCGATGCAGTCGTGAAGTCGGCGAGTGAGAGCCGCTGGGTCGATTTGAGCGAGATTTGAGGGCGATGACATGAAACTGGGCTTACTGACTGCACCATTCGAAAACTCTCAATTGACTGAGGTGGCGGCCTGGGCCGGTTCCAATGGGTTTTCGGCGATGGAGGTCGCCTGCTGGCCATCGTCAGGTGGCGAACAACGGCGCTATGCGGGAACCAGCCACATCAACGTAGATGGCCTTTCTGCGGATCAGGGCACTGAAATTGTTGGGCAACTCGGCGATCAGGGGGTCGAGATTTCGGGTCTGGGGTACTATCCCAATCCGCTCCACGCCGATGAAGAGCATCGGGTTGAAGTTATTGGACATCTTAACAAAGTAATCACCGCCGCCGGTGTTATGGGCATCAAAGTTGTCAACACATTTGTCGGCGGAGATCGCACTCTGCATCTAGACGCGAACTGGGAGCGTGCCACTGAAATTTTCGATCCGATCGTGAAGCATGCACAAAACTCTGGTGTGCGTCTGTGCTTTGAGAACTGCCCGATGATCTTCAGCTATGACGAATGGCCCGGGGGTCACAACATTGCTTACTCGCCAAGAATCTGGCGGCGGATTTTTGAAGAATGGGGCGATGCGGTTGGCATGAACTTCGATCCTTCACATCTGATCTGGCAGTTCATCGATCAGACACGGTTCATCAAGGAGTTCGGTCCTCACATGGCTCATGTCCATGCCAAAGACGTGATGGTTGATGAGGACGGGCTTTATGAGAACGGTGTGATGTCTACCGGCATGGGATGGCAAATCCCACGGCTTTGCGGGCTGGGCGATGTGGATTGGTCCGGTTTCTTTTCCGGACTGTACCGCGCCGGTTACGACGGTCCGATCATTATCGAACATGAAGACAGGTTGTTCGAAGGGACTGACGAAAAGGTCAAGCGGGGTTTTCTGCTGGCCCGGGATGTCCTGTCACCATTCATCAAGTGAAGAAATTATCAAATTTGAAATGACTAAAACTGGGAGGAAACTAAAATGAAGAACCTACTTTATGGTGTTGCTGCTCTTGCAGTTTCAGCGTCTCTTTCAACTGTGGCGATGGCTGACGGGCACAAGCAATACACAATCGGAGTGTCCAACACCGTTCAAGGCAATGGCTGGCGCGAACAGATGATTTGCGCCATGCGTGCCCAAGCTCTGGTCGAAGCCGATGTGACAAACCTGATCGTCGCGCATCGCAACACTGATTCAGCCGGGCAACTGGAAGACATCAACAACCTCATCGAAGCGGGTGTAGACGCCATCGTGCTGAACCCATCCAACCCGGATGCTTTGAATTCGGCACTGGAAAAAGCAATGGCGCAAGATATCGTCATTGTTGCCGTGGATGCCGGTGTTTCGGCTGAAGGCGCCTACATTCTTTCGAACAATCAAGAAGAATACGCCTATCTTGGCGCCAAGTGGTTATTTGAACAGCTCGGTGGCAAAGGTGACGTTGTCTATATGCGAGGCATTGCTGGCGTCTCAGCCGATACTGACCGCGACAACGGCTTTAAACGCGCGTTGGCAGAACACCCCGATATCAATGTGGTGCATGAAGTTTTCACCGGCTGGCAGCAAGACCAGGGTAAGCAACAGATCTTTGATTACCTGGCCACCGGCATCCCGTTTGACGGTGTCTGGACCAGCGGCATCGACAACGTAATCGTCGATGCGTTTACCGAATCCGGGGCACCTTTGGTGCCGATCGTCGGCGCAGACAACGCGGGCTTTGTTCAATACTTGACCGAGGTTGAGGGATTGAACGGCGCGGCAGTGACAAATCCTGGCTCAGTCGGCGGCGCAGGCATTGCTCTGGCTGTCGACATTCTTAACGGCAAGGCACCTGAGAACAAAACCGTTCTTGTAGATCCTGTGCTTTGGGAGAATGCGACGGACGCAGGCCGTGAAACGATCACAGCGGCTCAGAATCCTAACCTTGACCCAGAGTGGCCCGTATCAGTGACCGTTCCCGGCTGGACCGACTACACGATGGAACAAATCATCGACTGTAAGGGACCCGGCGAAGGTTGATCCGAATTGACTGGCCTTCCGCCTTTAGCTGGGCGGAAGGCAAAACCAACCCACTCGGCATTCAAGGACTTCCATGAGCAGCACACCACTTCTCGACGCGTCTGACGTGGCCAAAAGTTTTGGCGCCGTACGGGCGTTGACCAATGCGCACCTCACGGTTGCTGAAGGCGAGATCGTCGCCTTGATGGGCGCAAATGGTGCTGGCAAGTCCACTTTCGTCAAGATCATTACCGGTGCCCTTAAACCCGACGCTGGACAGGTATTGATCAGAGGCAAACATGCGTTTGTCGGAAGCCCCGCCGAGGCGCGCCGTTCCGGTTTGGTGCCGGTTTATCAAGAACCCTCACTCATTCCTGATCTCGACGTATCCGACAATCTTCGGCTGACAGACACACCTGTCGATCAGTTTCAAAACTGGGTTACAGAACTTGGTATCGAAGGTCTGAAACTATCGGCAATGATTGGCGACCTGCCACTTGCTACACTGCGCATCCTTGATCTGGCGCGCGCGCTGGCTGTTGAACCAGATGTCCTCTTGCTGGACGAAATGACCGCGGCGCTGCCGGCGGATCTGGTTGAACGCGTATTGAAGACCGTAAGGCGCAAAGCAAATGACGGGATGGGTGTGATCTATGTTTCTCACCGTTTCACCGAGATTTCGGAACTGTGCGATCGGGCCACTGTGTTGCGGGATGGCATGTCTGTCGGAGATCTCGACATTGAACCCGGCGTAGAAGAACGCGTGGTCGAATTGATGCTGGGTCAGAAGATTGACATTGGAACACGTCAGATCCTTCGAGCAAATGAACCACAGGCTAAGACACCGCGCCTGAGCATTAAGTCACTGGCTTTTGAGCCCAGTTTTTCGGATGTTTCGTTCGACTTATTCCCCGGCGAGGTCCTAGGGGTGGTCGCGCTTGAGGGTCAGGGGCAGGATGAACTGTTTGAGGTTCTTGCGGGCTTTGATCGCCCGTCTTCAGGATCGATGGAAGTTGATGGAAAGCCCGTAAACTTCGCCCACCCCGCCGACACCATTGCCGTCGGGATAACTTTCGTTCCGGGCGATCGTTCAGACGCTCTGCTGGCGCAAAGGTCAGTTAAAGAAAACATCGCTCTGCCATTTTCTGCCCGGCTCAAGAACTGGGGACCAATAAAACTGCGGCATGAGCGCGATCGGGTCGCTTATGCGGTCGAGAAACTGCAGATCGACACACGCGCGCAGGGCGAGGTGCAAAGGCTTTCAGGTGGCAACCAACAGAAAGTCACCATTGGTCGCTGGCTCGCGACAGGTGTCGAAACCCTGCTTCTATTCGATCCGACCCGTGGCATCGATGTGCGCACAAAACGCCAGATTTACCCGCTTGTCCGTGAGTTGGCAGATCAAGGAGCGGCGGTTCTATTCTACACGTCCGAGTTGGAAGAAATCCCACTTGCCTGTGACCGCGCGGTCGTAATCTTCAACGGTCGTGTGGTTGATGTGATTGATGCCGCTGACGCGGATGAACAAACACTGATGCGTGCGGCCTATGGCCTGACCGAGACGGAGGGCGCGGCGTGAGCGTGGCCATCCGAAAACACGCATGGGTCATGGGGTTAGCGATTCTTCTCATGGTCCTTTTGACCATCACAAAATTGATACAGCCAACTTTCGGTGCGTCAGGACTGGAGAGTATTGCCCGCGCCGCCCTGCCCTTTGCTTTCGCAACCGCCGGTATGGCCATCGTCGTAATTGTCGGCGGTATCGACCTGTCTGTTGCGTCTATGATGGCGGTCTGTGCTGTGACTGCAGCCGTTCTGATGGAGCGCATGGCCGGTGTACCGGCCTTGTTTATCGTGTTGGGGGTCGGGTTTTTGATGGGGTTGATCAATGGTCTTTTGATCGTTGTAACGCGCGTGCCCGACATCGTTGTGACACTCGCCATGCTGTTTGTCTGGGAAGGCGTCGCGCTGTTGATACTTGAGACACCGGGCGGCGCGACTGCAGATTGGCTGGAACAGGCAATACGCGGTCAGTTTCTATTCGACGGGCTGCCTAAGGCATTGCTCATCGTTGCCTTTGGCATCGCTGTTGTCTGGTTGCCGATCCGGCGCTCCAAACTCGGGCTCTCGATTTACGCCACCGGATCAGACGAGCTTGCCGCCTTCCGTTCTGGTGTTTCAGTGGGAAGAACAAAGATAGCAGCCTATGCGCTATGCGGGCTGTTTTGTGCCATGGGCGGTCTAAGCCTCGCTGCGCTGACCGGGATTGGAGAGCCGGTACCGGGGCCATATCTTATGGCCTCGGTCGCGGCCGTAGTTCTGGGCGGTGTCGTGCTGGGCGGTGGCAAAGGCGGTCTGCTTGGGCCGATCATCGCGGTGTTCATTTTGCGGATCATTCGGACGATCCTGACATTGCTGGCCGTCGATCCAAACGTGACCACGATTATCGAAGGCACAATTATGGTTCTCGTCGTTATGTTGGGCACGGCGGCTTCACTAAAGGGAGCCCGCCGATGAGCATGGACACCATAGATCCACCGATGGTCCGCTTTGGCCGTTATCTGCGCGACAACCCAATTATTCCGCTATTGGTCTTCCTTGTCCTGATGATCGCTGTGCTGGAAGTATTGCGGCCAGGTATCGTTACCCCGGTCCGAGCAGGTCGGGATGGGCTGATTTCAACCTTTTGGGTTGGCAACCTGATCAAGTTCGCAATTCCATTGGCGATGCTTGCGGCTTGTCAGGTGCTGACAATGCTAACTGCAGGAATTGATCTCTCGGTCGGGGTAGTTGCCACCGTGTCAGCCTTCGTTTGCGCAACACTTAGTGCGATTTGGGGCGTGACACCTGCAGTATTGATCGCGCTGTCAGCTGGCCTAGTTGTGGGCGTTGTAAATGGCATCGGCGTGGGATTGGTCCGGGTCCATCCATTGATCATGACCCTAGGAACAGGGTTAATCGCCACCGGATGTCTTCAGGTCTATCAACGCCTCGTTATCAATGCTGGCACCGAAATTCCCGCCTTCCTTGCCTGGCTCGGAACCGGCCGCACCGCTGGAATGCCGAACGGCCTTTTTGTATTCATCCCGTTTGCGCTCTTTATCCTGTGGCTGATGCGCTATACAGGATTTGGTCGGCTGCTGTTCGCCCTAGGCTCCAATGAGCAGGCCGCTAAGCTGTCCGGGGTCCGAGCATGGCAGGTCTATCTGGGGCTCTACGTGCTTTCAAGTTTGATCGCTGCGCTGGCTGGCTTGCTCTATCTCGGCATGATCCGTCAAACTTCGCTGAGCCTTGCCAACCCCTTATTGTTACCCTCTGTCGCTGCGGCGGTGATCGGCGGCACATCAATCTTCGGAGGTCGTGGCAGTTTCGCAGGTGCGATTGTGGGCGCACTTATTCTGCGTGTGCTGGATACTATGCTAACATTGATGCAAATGCCGGAAGGTGCGCGCACGGCCCTGTTTGGGCTGATCATTCTTGCAGTTACCGCACTCTACGTCAGGATCACCGGCACGCGCTAAAGGGAGTTTCCAATGGCCAAATTCCGGATCGTCGGCATCAGTTTCGATCACATGCATATAGGTGACTTGCTTCGGATGGTGCACGATCATCCAGACGCTGAAATCGCCGGTATATTCGATCCTGATTGGGACAAGATGAAGGCAGCGGCAACGGCCTTCAGCGTTCCCGAAGATCGGATCTTTACCGACTTCGACACATGCATGGCTGCGGGACCCTACGACATGGCAATTCTTTGTGTGGCAACGGCTCAGCATGCGGAATATACCGAACGTCTGGCCTCTTACGACCTGCATGTTTTTGTCGAAAAGCCTTTTGCCGCATCTTCTGATGATGCGCGCCGCATGATGGCTGCAATGGATAGGACCGACAAGCAGTTGATCATCAACTGGCCTTTGCGATGGGTCGAAAGCCATGTGACGGCCAAACGGTTGATTGATGACGGGATGATCGGCGACCTGCACGAAGTGCATTTCTACGACGGAAATCGCGGACCTCTGTACCATCTGGCCGACAAGGTCGAAGTCACCCCGGACGAGGTTGAGCGTCAGAAACCGAACTCATGGTGGTATAAGCGTGCATCGGGCGGTGGGTCGCTGTTGGATTACCTTGGCTACGGCGCGACGCTTGGAACCTGGTATATGGGGGGCGAGGAGCCGATCGAGGTGACATGCACAGTCGATGAGACACCGGGGATTGAGGTCGATCAACACGCCATTGCCGTTTGCCGTTATGAAACCGGGCTCTCAAAAATGGAAACGCGCTGGGGCACCTTCACCGACCCGTGGACAACGCAACCTCAACCAACTTGCGGATTCGTCTTTGTGGGCACAGACGGCACCATTTCATCGCCCGATTATGCCGATCACATAACGGTTCAAACCCGCACACGACCTGACCGGCACGAGATACCAGTGACTCCGCTACCGTTAGGTGAACGAAATGCGATTGAGTACGTCCTTGACTGCATATCCAGAGAAGTCCCGGTCAAAGGGCCACTGGATCCAGCACTTTGCCTGACAGCGCAACGGATCGTCGATACAGCGCTCCGCTCGGCATATGAAAAACGAACACTTCGGTTACTCGCATGACCTCAGACAGTGCCAATACAGACCAGTACGCACTAAAATCTGCTCATCTGCACGAAATCGATGCGCCGGATCTGCAGTATCTTCCACCAATGCCTCGACGCTATGAACCCCGGATCGGGGTTATTGGTACGGGTGGGATTTCTGCAAGCCATCTTGATGCCTACCGAACAGCAGGCTGGGACGTCGCCGCAATCTGGAACCGTACGCGCTCAAAGGCTGAAGAGAAAGCTGCTGAATACTGCCCCTCTGCACGCATCGAAGATGACTGGGAGGCGCTTCTTGCCGATAGCGAGATCGACGTTGTCGATGTCACGCTGCACCCCGAACATCGTGTGCCAATCATCAGAGCTGCCCTGCAAGCAGGCAAACACGTGCTCAGCCAGAAGCCTTTTGTTACCGACCTCGATCTGGGTAATGACCTTGTGAAGCTGGCAGATGATCAAGGCGTTAAACTAGCGGTAAACCAGAACGGTCGTTGGGCCCCGCACCTGTCCTGGATGCGTGAGGCGGTTTCAGCCGGATTGATCGGTGATGTTCTGTCGGCCCATATCTCAATTCACTGGGATCACAGCTGGACTGCAGGTACCCCGTTTGACGAAATCGACCAGCTGATACTTTACGACTTTGGAATTCACTGGTTCGACTTTCTTGCGTCTCTTGTCGGAGATAGAGCAGAAAGCGTCTTTGCAGCTGCTACATCTGCACGCGGCCAGGCCAACAAAGTGCCTCTGATGTCGCAGGCTCTGGTTCGTTTGGACCAAGGCCAAGCAAGCCTGGTTTTTGACGGGGGCGTTCCCTTTGGGCCTCGCGATACAACATACGTTGCAGGTACGACCGGTAGCCTGACATCAGTTGGACCGGATCTGTCGACGCAATCTGTGACACTTGAGACAGCGCATGGCATTGCGCGGCCTGCACTCGAAGGACAATGGTTCAACGACGGGTTTCGTGGCGCCATGGGGGAGCTTCTTTGTTCAATTGAAGACGACCGAGAGCCCTCAACATCTGCAAGAACCAACCTAAAATCATTGGCCATCGTTCTCGCCGCGGTTGCTTCGTCTAAACGCAAAAGGGAGGTCGAGATAGGAAGCATTAGGCTCAGGACACATAGCGAATAGATGACCAAAGCGGCGAGAGCGATTTCTGAGAGGAAGACTTTGAGACACCTGTCGAACCGCGTCGCCAGTCCTTCAATCTGCCAAACATGATCTCAATCCGATTGCGACGTTTGTAGCGGCACTTGTCGTATCGGACAGTTGTCTTGCGCTGTTTGCGGCCTGGGATGCACGCGCGTATCCCTTTGTCTTTCAACGCTTCTCTGAACCAATCGGCATCATATCCGCGCTCACCCAGCAACCATTCGACATTTGGCGGGCTGCTGACCAATGCCCTCGCGCTAATGTAGTTGCTGACCTATCCGGCAGTGACAGACAGATCCCAGGGGCTTCATTCGCCATTGTGCTTGAACCAATAGCGCAAAGGGGCTCATCTGTCACAAACCGCATGCAACTTTGTGTTCATGCCGCCCTTGGTGCGCCCGATCAGACATGTGCACCGCTCATTTGAACGCGATGATTCACGCAGCCAAACGGAAATCAATGGGCCTAAATTGTTGTTGTCGCGTGATGTCTTCCACTGAAGCAGAATATACTCCAGCATAGTCCGCGCAGTCTCCAGACCGGTTGCTGAGCAAAAGATTGGTGATGTCCTCAGCCGCGTTCTGAGCATGAGATTGAACGGCAGTAAATCCTGTAAGAAGCGCGCTGAATGTCAAAACACTCACTCGCATGGTTCGATCTCCTTAGGGTTTTCAGAAATCCAAAAAATGTTGCTCGATGGGAGTTGATGTCAGTCATCCTATCCTCAAAACGCGACGCGGTCCCCTCCTTTCAAGCCCAGGATTTCTCTCGCTTCATCGGGAGTTGCGACCTGACTGCCTTTCTCTCACCGAAGATTCAGGCCGCGATTCTCGACGGCACCCGGCCGCCCGAACTCACACTCAAGCGTCTGGTCAGCGTTACCCACGCACTTGATTGGGCCGAACAGGAATGTCGTTCGACTTTTGACACCTCAAGAACCGGCCTCCCAGATACAGGGTTCGCCCTCCCAGATACAGGGTTCGCCCTCCTTGATCCGTGGGAACAATTCCCTGCTCCACCTTTTTGGGAATTTGCAGCATAGACCTCTGAAAAACATACATTTCTGAGAGGAGAAACTCTGGGTTCCAGACCCATCTCACGAAAATTCCCTGTAAATTGCCGGG
>NZ_JBXWND010000023.1:0-19139 GCF_059610185.1 Ruegeria sp. YTSA108
AAAGCACCGTGGAAGCAAACGCGGCGAGAAAAACACTGTGACGGACCCGTAATAGATAATGCCAACCCGTAGGAAACCGTCGCTGTCAAAACCTTCTTCAAAACCGCCAAGGCCGAACGGTTTTGGCGGAGATCGTGGAGCATACGACAATACGCTGAAATGGCGGCCTCCGGGCTTTCGCAACAATAGCGCAAGCAATTCATTGGCCTCCAATCCCGCTGAGCCACGCACTTGTCGCTTCAAGCCCTTTTCGCAAGACAGCAAACATTTGCTCAATTTCACTTTCGCTAATGATTAGGGGCGGTGAAAGAACACACATGTTGATCACAGGTCGAACCAATAACCCACGTTTCTGGCATTCGATATCGATCTGGTTACCAATCTCGTAGTCGCACCCCAGATCGCTCTGGGGATCACCATCGACTGAGCATTGAACGCATCCCATCAACCCCATGCCGCGCACATCGGTAACGATGTCAATCTGACCCAACTGCTGTAGCTGATCCTGAAAAACTGGAGCGACCTTTCGAACGTGTTCGAGAAGCTTTTCCCGTTCAATAATTTCCATACTTTTCAGACCAGCGGCCGCGCTGACCGGGTGGCCAGAATAGGTGTAGCCATTTGAGAAGGTAGCATCTTTCCCTGCAACATCGGCGATCAATCTATCCGAGATAATCGCGGCGCCCATCGGTGCATACCCAGATGTCATTCCTTTGGCACAGGTGATTATGTCTGGCTGAATGCCAAAAACTGCCTCAGACGCGAACCAATGGCCCAAACGCCCGAAAGCCGTCACTACTTCGTCGGAGATGTATAGAACATCATACTTCTTGCAGATGTTTAGGCAACTTTCGTGATACCCTTTCGGCGGCACTATCACGCCACCAGAGGCAAGAACCGGTTCGGCGATAAAAGCGGCAACATTTTCTGGGCCAAGCGCCACAATGGCGTTTACCAGGTCCGAAACTTTCTCTTTCAGAAAGCTCTCTTCGCTTTGACCAGGCGCACGATAAAGCGGATTCACGTCTGGCAAGAAATGTGCGAGGTCATCCGCCTTGTCGAGCCAAAGCCTGTCGCGCTCTTTTCCACTGACGCTGGCCGCCAAAAAAGTGCTTCCATGATAAGCTTTTTGCCTTGAAATGATTTTCTTTTTCTCGGGGCGTCCCAAGAGGTTGTTGCGGAAATGAACAAACCGGATGGCCGTATCAACTGCGGTGGAACCGCCGGTGGTAAAAAAGACATTGTTCAAATCGCCCGGCGCACGTTTAGCGATTTCGCGCGCGAACCACGCAGTAGTCGAGTTGGAATTGTTAAAGGGCGAGAAATAGGCAAGGTTCCGAGCTTGCTCAGCCATGGCCTCGGCCATCTCCGCGCGCCCATAACCGATCTGAGTGCACCACATGCCTCCCGGTCCGTCGATCAAGCGTTCGCCTTTTTCGTTCACCACATGGATGCCGCTGGCACCTTCGATAAAAGTGCGGTCGTTTTCGCCCAATGTTGCCATCCCTTCCCACGGGTGCAGGAAGTGGTCGTTGTCCCAGTGCTTGACGTTAGAGTTATCCACGGCGGGCCATGCTTTCTGTGCTCATCACAATTGGGAATTCTTCGCGAACCTGAGCGTCTGAGGCGCCGAAGTAGTTGGGGAAATGGCTATCGAGAATGGAATTGGCCTTGTCACGGGCACGGTCCAGAAGATCAGTTTTGCCTTCGTTTTCCCATGTGTCCGTGCGCTCACGATCCATGAGCCGTGGGTAGACGAATTCGCTGTTCATATAGCTCAGTGTGTGCGGGTTGCCGAGAAAATGACCAGGGTCGATGGCACACTGGTGGATCACATCCACCGCCATGGTTTCATCCGTGACTTCAATCCCGCGCAACGACCGCAGGATCATACCGCCCGCTTCGTCATCGATGACCATGCTTTCAAAACTGCATCCCATCAGGCTACCGATCATACCCCCGAACTCGCACAAACGATTGGCACCGGCATGAGCGGCAAGCGTGAAGGTTAGTGCCTTTTCCAACCCGTATTGCGCGTCGGGTATCTTAGCATCGGTCATGCCTGCGCCGACAGAGGTTGGAAGGCCATAAAAGTTACCCATCTGAATGGCTGCGGCCCCGATCAGAGCCTGTTCGCCACTGCCGCCGGTGAACGACCCGCTGCGCAGGTCAGTGATGAAGGGCCAGGCGGCAAAGCAGACCGGACAACCTGGTGTGATGAGGTTTACGATGGCAACGCAGGCCAGCGTTTCGGCCACGGTTTGCACCAGCGTTCCCGCAAGTGTAGCGGGGGCTGTGGCCCCGGCTTGAGGAGGCACCGCCAAATCAACCGTCAGGCCCAACTTGGCGGTATCAATCAGGATTTCCATGTTTTCCTTGCCGACCCGCAAGGGGGAAACCATGGGGCAGCCACCAAATATGACGCTTGGCTTTTTCATGAAAGCCCCTTCGCCACCTTGAGCAAAATCAAACATGCGGATGGCATGCGGAATATGGCTGCGGTCGCGAAAAGTCAGACAGGCAGGTTTTTGACTGCCTGCGAGCATGGCATAAATGGTGTTCATGTCGTGAGCGAAATCATCAGTCACATCGGTGGCCAAAACTGTGTCGCCCAGCATATGGATGTTGTCCAAACGGTCCACCAGACGGGTGAAATCATAGACATCGCGCAGGATCGACGGGCGATAAGATTTAGTTTCGGAATCGAAGGTGGTCACGGCGGTGCCGGAGTTGGCGAAATAGACGCTCTCCGCCGAGCAATGCATGTCGTCTTTGCCTTCACGCTCTCCGCGGGCATAGACGTAAAACTCCTTGGCAGCACCAGCCAGGATGTCTTCCATCAGTGCGCGGGGGAAGCACAGCCGATTTAGATCATTCATCACCGCGCCCTTGGGCAGCACCAGATCAAGTAATTCCGGGAAATGATCGGTAATGCCGGTTTTTTCCAGAACGGTCAGAGCCGCTTGATGGATGTTCTCCATATCTGTTGGGGTAAGCGGCTTATAGCGGCCGCCACTTAATCCCCCACGCACGGCCTCATTGCCCGTGGTCGCCTGTTGAACCTTTATGCGCGCGGCGCGCCCACCACCACCGCGACGGCGTGATTTTACCTCAGCCATTACCGGCCATCCTTTGTTCTGGTTCCGAGCGGATCATGGCAAAATAGAAATCGTAAAAATCCTGGATCGAAGTTTCCATTTCGCCCAAGGGCCCCGGTTGGAAGTATTGAGAATTAACGCCGGACTGGTTGTGCCGAATGATGCGTTCATCATCCAAAGATGTGACATGCCAAAGCCAGGTCAGGTCTTCCTTGTTGTAATCTTGGCCTTCTTCGGCATCAGCGCTAACCAGCCAGACCACCTGAATGTCGGTTTCCTGTGGACCACGTGGAATAAAGCGGTAGCCCACCATGTGATCCGAATAGATCAGGAACCAATTCAATGGGCCAATATCAAAGTCAGTTGCGCCACCGTCGAAGCCTTTCAGCGTTCCAAGCAATGGCGCAAGCGCCTCGCCCGATTTGCTGCCGGTTTTGTAACCTTGGTAAAGTGGGTAGCGCCGATAATACCCGCTGGTGAATGGGGTGGGTGCAGCCGCGCCAACAAGCGCCAATTCATCAGGTGTCAGCCCGACTTCTACAGCCCTTGCATTTAGCGGCTCGACCAAGCCAGCCATGTCTTGTGGCGATTTCAGGCTATGAGAGCGAGAGTATTCTTTGTGTGCTGGTCCGCAGTGATAGCATTCAAGATAGTTCTCAACCGCCAGTTTCCAATTCGCGGGAACGGGAAATGACGCCGTATGCGCAACTTTCAGATCGTCAAAGCCATAGGGTTCGACGAGTGGCGAAAGCTGGCTGAGGACAGGATCTAGCGATGGCGTGTTTGCATCGGCACACACAAAGATCAAGCCTTTAAAGACACTCACCTGAACGGGAAAGAGCCCGAATTTGGATGGGTCAAAGTGTTCCCCCATGTTATGGCCAGCACGAAGTTTCCCCGAAAGTTCATATGTCCAGGCGTGATACGGGCAAACAAGAACACGGGAGTTGCCAGACTGTTCAGTGCAGACGCGAGATCCACGATGGCGACAGACGTTCAAATGAGCGCGAACTTCGCCTTCGCGGTCGCGAACAATAATGATGCTCTCCGGGCCATAGTCGAACAGGAAATAGTCTCCGGGGTTTGGGATTTGGCTGACATGCCCTGCCCAAAGCCAGTTACGGTTCCAGACCCGGGCGATGTCATAGTCATAGATGTCTTGCGAGGTATAGAATCCGCGCGGCAGAGCGTGGCCGTGCTGGTGCGAGGCTATCAAAGCATCTAACTCAAACGGTCGGCTGTTCATCACGTTTCCTCCAAATCGACTATCTCGCGGCGAAACCAATCCTTGTCTGCTTCTGCCTTTGGGCGTTCAAAATCGCGGGCCGCGCGGTGGCCTGCGAAGACAGCGTCGACGATCAGTCCCGGAGACGCGGCATCGCCTATAAGTTCGAGGGTCTTCAACCCAACCCTGCGTAAGCTGTCGTAAAGCGCTGTCTCTCGCTGGCGCTCGGTAACCAGAACTGTCGAGGCACAGGGAATACTCGCTTCGCGACCGGTAAAGGCACATCCGATGCGGGCCATGTCACTTTCGACCGCGGTCAGCACCTGATTACAGCGAATGTCGATGCCAAGTTCGATCAGACGAGCCTGAATACGGGGCTGCTCCAAAGTATGTACGGCGTAAGCAGAGACCAAACTCTCCGGCGTGACAAAGACCACCGGATATCCGGCAGCTGCCAGTTTTTCTGCAATCACACCTGCCAAATAGATATGGTCATCATCATAGATCATCACCGGGCCATTCGGAGGCAATATGCCGTTCATGATATCATCAGGTGTCAGCACTCTGGCGCTTTGCTCGATATGAGGCATACGGCGCTGGGTGTTTCGCCCCATGCCATCCGTACGCCAACGGCTGCCGGTGGCGACAAAGACGTGTTCGACGCCAAGCTCTGCCACCTGATCGCCGTCAAGTCTGCTGTCGGTGAACAACTGAACGTTGCCGCGCTGTTTCAGATCACTCAGGCGATAATCGACGACGCGCGACCAGGCCGCTAGGCCGGGAAGCTTGCTTTCCTTTGAAACACGTCCACCAAATTCAGCTGAGGCTTCGGCCAAGGTCACCTGATAGCCGCGCCGTGCGATTTGCATGGCACACTCAAGACCCGCGGGTCCGCCACCGATTACCAGTGCTTCCGCCTCGCTTTTTTTCGGTGCAATGATCTCGGGGTGCCAGCCGCGACGCCATTCCTCGCCCATGGTCGGGTTTTGGGTGCAGCGGATCGGAATACCCAGATTGTCCGAAGACACGCAGATGTTGCAGCCGATGCATTCGCGAATTTCGTCGATCCTGCCTTCTTCAATCTTCTTCGGTATGAACGGGTCCGCAATAGAAGGTCGCGCCGCTCCGATAAGGTCGACAATACCTTTCTTGACCATCGACAGCATCATATCGGGGGAGGTCAGGCGACCGACACCTACCACGGGTTTCCGTGTGATCTGTTTGACGTGGGACAGAAACGCGTTCTGATAACCATCTTCCGGCTGGAATCTGGTTGTGGCACTGTCATTGGACCAGTCGGCCACATTCACATCCCATAGGTCAGGAAGATCGGCCAAAAGCTCGACCACGGCACGGCCTTCTTCTGCGGCCTGCATACCGTCGGCGCCCACCATCTCATCAATGGCAAAGCGGAGCGCCACAGCGCAGCTGTCACCTACAGCTTCGTGGGTATCTTCCAGCAATTCGCGCGTCAGGCGCACGCGATTTTCAAGCGACCCGCCATATTCATCACTACGCTGGTTCATATGAGGCAGCATGAAATGTTGCGCCAAAGTCATGTTATGTCCGGCATAGACGTAAATGATGTCAAATCCGGCATCTTTCGCGCGCAGGGCGGCCTCGCGATGCCAGCGGCGGAATTCCCGGATATCGGCCTTATCCATGGCCTGCGCCTGCTTGGGATGCGTCGTATCGAGGGACATCTCAGAAGGTGCAAGAACCGGCGCGCGGGTCAGCAGGTTCTGTGCATGGTTGCCATTGTGAACCAGCTGAATGGCCGCCAGCGCACCATGCGCATGTACCGCATCCGTCATCAGCCGCAACGCGGGCACATCGCGCCCGTCCCATAGCCGCCCCTCGGCATAAGGAGATAAGTCTGAGGTTGGGTGGATTTCGGTCTCCTGATTGGAAACCACCGCCCACCCGCCTTCGGCTTTCATCCCACGTACGGCGGCATCCGCCCGCGGTCGGACATGCCCCAGCCCGGTGCAATGTGGCACCTGATAAAAGCGGTTTCTGGCTGTGACTGGCCCAATCTGAACCGGTTCAAAAAGCAGAGCATATGCGTTCGCGTTCGACATGTTCACGCGTTTTCCTGTATTTGGGACCCGGAGCCGTAAGGCCCCGGAAAAGTGGTTGTGTTAGAAGCCGGCTTTGATCCGTTCAAATTCTGCCAGCATTTTCGCCTCAAGCTCGGGATTCACCGCATCAAAGAACAAACTGCCTTCGAAGAAGCTTTTAGGGTCAGCAAAACCATAGGCTTCGATGTTGGCCTGATCGGCAACTTCGAACGCTTTTGCGTTGGAATGTGGGTAGCCCCAGTTGTCGATGATGTACTGACCGCTGGCAGGGTCAGTGAGCGCGTTCAACAGATCATAGACCTGATCGACCGGAGTCGTGGAAGACTTCAGATGCACGTAACCGCACGCCCAGGTCGCGATGCCCTTATCGACATCACGCATCATCGCGGCAGGCACTTCGTTCCAGATCAGGTTCAGTTCGGACTGGTTCCAGGCCCAACCCATTTCGATCTCACCGCTGGTCATGGCCTGATCAAACTGACCCGCATCGGACCAGTAAAAGCGCATGTTTGGGTGGATTGAGCGCAGGAAATCCGATGCTTCTTTGAACTGCTCATCGCTCAGATTTGTGTAATCATCAGCGTTTCCAGTGGCCAGCGCAGCCAGGGCATATGCAGACGACGCCGCATCCGGGATCGCGATCTTACCTGCATAGGCCGGGTCAGCCAGCAATTGCAGCGAGATATAATCCCCCGAGATTTTGTCGGTACGATAGATAAGACCCGTGTTCCCCCACTCGAACGGCAACATGTAAAGCTGGCCGTCCAGGACGATGGCGTCGACTTCCTTAATCTCAGGTAAAACATCGGCCCAGTTGGTCAGTTTGCTTTCATCCAGGGGCTGGATCAGGTCGGCTGCGACCCATTTCCGGACCGCGTCAGAACAAGGATGCGCCAGATCAGCCGTGAAACCCGAACTCAGTTTCGTGAAGGCTTCCTCCTGACTTCCAAAATAGGAATAGCTTGGCGCCTCATCCCCGTATTTTTCCATGTAGCTGGCAAAGAACCCGGGGTCTTCATATCCCGACCAGTCAAAAACCGTTAGATCAGCGCCACCTGCTATGGCACTTCCCGTGCTTATTGCCGTCGCACATGCGAAGGCCGCAATTCCCTGAACTCTCATTTTATCCTCCCACTATTTTACTATGGTCTGTACCAAGATCGATCACGCTTGCACCTTGAAGCCCCAGCCAAACTGCGTCGCCGCGTTTGAAATCGACCGTGTGAAAGTAGTTGGGAACCGAGACCGAGATTGGCTTTTCGGCTCCCGCAACCTGAATGTGATAGTGAATGTTCTCGCCATAGAAGGCGACGTTGCTGACAGTGCCTTGAACCGTTGATGGATAGTCTTCTGGCTTTTCAGCAGCGATTTCCAATTGTTCCGGGCGAATACCGATGTTCATGTCTTTAGAGCTGGTCGCAACGTTGGGATTTCTCTCAATCTCAATCCGCCCGAAGGCGGCTGCATCGATCGACAACATATTGCCGGTTTCGCCCGACAACTGGGCAGGCAGTATGTTCATCTCACCGATGAAACTGGCCACTTGCTGATCACAGGGACGGGCATAAAGCGTGGTTGGTGTATCCACCTGCTTGAGCCGTCCGTCGAACATCACACCGATGCGGTCGGACATGGTCATCGCCTCATATTGGTCGTGTGTGACCATCACGAAAGTGATGCCAAGCGATTGCTGCAGGTTGCGCATTTCAAACTGCATCTGTTCGCGCAATTTCTTGTCGAGAGCGGACAAGGGCTCGTCCAGCAACAACACCTTGGGTCGCATGATCAGCGCCCTGGCAAGCGCCACCCTTTGCCGCTGCCCACCGGACAATTCACTTGCGCCGCGATCCTGAAGACCTCCAAGCTCGACCATTTCCAGGGCTTCGGCTACGCGCTGGTCGATCTCTGCCTTGGGGGCCTTGCCCCGTAATCCATAGGCCACGTTGTTTCCGACGTTCAGGTGCGGGAAGATGGCGTAGCTCTGAAAGACCATGTTCGTTGGACGGTTGTTGGCAGGCACACCTTCCATATCCTGACCGTCGATCAGCACGGTACCCGCGGTCGGTTCCTGGAAGCCCGCGATCATCCGCAATACCGTAGTCTTGCCGCATCCCGAGGGGCCGAGGAGTGAGAAAAACTCGCCCTCTTTGAGATCGAGATCGATCCCGCTGGCCGCCAGGAATGTGCCATAGCGCTTTTCGACGCCCCTGAGTTCTATGATGTTTCTGTCTGTCATCGGACCTCTGATGCGGATGAGCGGCGGCGGAAGTACTCGGCCAGCACCAATAGCAGAACCGAGGTAAGCAGCAGGATAGAACCCAAGGCCAAAACGTTTGGAAGCTTGGCGGGGAAACGGATCTGGCTCCAGATATAGACCGGCAGTGTTGGCTGGTTGCCGGACAGGAAAAAGGCCAGGACGAACTCATCGAAGCTAACCGTAAAAGTGACCAGCATGCTGGCTACGATGCCCGGGGAAACGACCGGCAGCGTCACACGACGGAAGGTTTCGAACACGCCGACGCCCAGATCGTAGGATGCCTCTTCCAGCGACGCGTCGAAGTCATCGAACGCGGACTTCAAGATCGAAACGGAAAATGGCAGCGCAAGAAACGTATGGCCCAGAACTACGGTCAGCAGAGATGGTTTGAGACCGAGAAACAGAAACAGAACCAGCATTGACGAAGCCACGATAATACCCGGGATAACCAAAGGCAGCATTACCAGACCTTCAGCTGCACGCTGACCCCGAAAACGGTACCGAACAAAGGCGCGCGCGGCGAACAGCCCCATAGCGGTAGATAGAATTGCGACGACCGTGCCGACACCCAGCGAATTCCAAAGGGCCTGGATCAGCGTATCCTGCTCGCCCAGTTTCCGATACCAGTCCAGCGTCCAGCCTTTTATCGGAAAGGCAACGATTGTACCGCTGTTGAACGAGAACAAAGGTAGGAAAAGAACCGGCAGGTACAGAAAAACCAAATACAGGAAAGCATAGGCTGTCAGGGTCGAGGGGCGCTTCATCTGATCCTCCTCCCAAACTGGGTGGCGGTAATAACAAACACGATGGCGACGAAGCCGACCGACAGCATCGCGATCAGCGAAAGTGTGGCGCCGAGAGGCCAGTTGTTAGCGGCCCCGAATTGCACCTGAATAAGATTGGCGATCATCTTCCCGTCCGATCCGCCGACCAGCGCTGGAGTCACGTAGTCACCGACAGTCGGAATGAAGATGATCAGGCAAGCCGCAATGATCCCTGGGATGGTCAACGGCAGCGTCACCCGCATGAAGCGTTGCAAAGGACTGTTGCCGAGGTCGGTGGCGGCCTCCAACAGGCTTGGATCGATCTTCTGCAACGAGACATAGATCGGCAGGATCGCAAAAGGTGCCCAGGCATGGGCAAGCGTCAGTACGACAGCGAATTCATTATAGAGCAAGAAGTCGAGCGGTTCGTCGATCAGACCAAGCATCAGTAGTGCAGAATTCATCACCCCGTTGAACCCAAGGATGAGTTTCCAGGCAAATACGCGCAGGAGGTAGCTGGACCAGAACGGAATGGTGATGAGCAGAAGCCAGATGGTCTTTTTCCGGGCCTTCATCGCGATGAAGTACGCGATGGGATAGGCCAGTGCGACAGTGACTACCGTAACTGCTCCGGCAATCCAGATCGACCTTAGCATTAAATGTCGAACCAGCGGATCGGCAAACGCGTCGCTATAGTTTTTCAGCGTCGGTGTCTTGTCGAGCGTTACGTAGGTTTGGGTCCAGAATGAATAGGCGATCAGGATCACCAAAGGCGCCGCCACCAGAAACCCCACGTATGCCGTGGCTGGTGCGCTGAGGGTATAACCCCGGGACGCTTCGCTACGAAAAATCACCCTATCTCCCATCTCGGTACTTACGAGTCTCTAATGGACGATCGTCCATTTAATGTTGCGCCAGAAAGGCCTTTCGTGTCAATCTTCCTGTGAGCCACCCATATGAGAAGACCCTAAGCTAATGGAATCATTGAATAGAGTGACAGAGCCTAAAGGAAGAAAGCGTAGCTCGAAGCGCGATCCAGAAGCCAACAGGCAGCTTCTGATCAAGGCGACACTGGATACTATTGCTGATATCGGGGTCACCGATACCTCGGTCAGTCGCATTTGCGAGCGCTCAGGTCTGTCGCGCGGAATGATCCATTTGCATTTCGGGGGGAAGGACAATTTGCTGACCGCAGCGGCCCAGCATTTCAGTACCGAGTATTATGCCGAGATGGACAGAATGACCGAACTGGGCTCGGATGCATCGCCCGAAGAGCGAGTGATGGCTGTGATCGAGGCGGATCTATCCGAAGCTTTGCTCAATCCACGAAGTACGAAAATCTGGCATGCATTCCGAGGCATCGCGAGCTCACACCCAGGTATTGCCCGATACAGCAGCACTCAGGATCCCAAACTTGTCGAGACTTTGCGGCGCGCGTTCACGGAGATAGCCCAACAAAACGGACATGATCCGAACTTGGTGAATGATGCCACTAGCGGAACGTTGGCCTTACTGGAAGGTATGTGGGTAAATTACCTTACCGATATGCAGGTTTTTTCGCGACGACGCTCTGCTGAACTTATTCGAAGATTTTTAGGCGGACTTTTTCCAGGAAAATTCAAGTTGTGAGCCTTCGCGACGCTCAGGTTTGAGATGGAAACAATGCCTCTTCCTGGAAAGCAACTACTGGTATTGGTGAGGCCTCTAGCGTCCACGTAGCATCGACCTAGCTATTGAAAAATCTCGACGTCCGCTGTGCGCTATTAGCGGACTTTCACAATTAAACTTTGTAGTCCGAGATGCGCAACAAAGTGAGGTTTTGCAGCATTATTGACGTCGTGGTGTGGCTACGCACCCGTTGGTCCAATCTTCAAGCTGGTCGGGAAAAGCATCGACTGACTTCGCTCGGCGCCTGCGATAAATCTCGACATACATGCCTCCAGCCTTTGCCGAATAGCATACATCATCCAGAGTTTTCACACAGACTCAGTCCAATACACCATCAGCTGAAAGCAAGCATGGATGTTTGCAGCCAGAAGCTACAAGGTAGCACACGATATCCAGGACACCGAACAATGCCTAAAAAACACCAGGGACAAACGGTTGCGATAGATGTTGATCTCGCTGGAGATATTCTTCGAGTGGCGGTTTCTGGTCTTCCTAAACTAGTTTCTAGGAACGCGGCTAGCGCCTTGCTGGAGCTTCGTTCGGATCACGAACAGTTTCGGGGGTTTTTGAACCTCCCACCAAATGGAAACCACCTCATCAACTCTTGCCTACTCTATCCACCCTTTGAGCAATGTACCGATGGGGCACTTTTTCTAGCCTCTCAGTTTGCATACGCACCATATGCCGGAACCGCACTCATGGCTGCAGCCACCATAATTGCGAGCGCGAAGCGTCAAGCATTAGCCAAAGATCAACAAGTTGTTGCTTTGGAAACAGCAAATGGTGTCATGGAAGTACAAGTAACCCGAACAGATAGCGTTATGACACATGCCAAGTGGTTTACTGTCAAGCACAAGCTATTGATTAATAATCAAATATTGAATCTTCCTCTAAGTGGAAACATTCCAGTTTCTCTAGTCGATGCAGGGTTGCCGTATTTGGTTGTCGATGCAGACTATCTAGGTATTTCGCTTAGTGAGCGCCAAAAATTGACCAACGCTGCAATTGAGTTAAGCGGGGCGGCTAGTAAACAATTTCCGATGTCCAATTTTGGCATTGGCGGCAGCTACGGTAAATACTTGGTCATGTTCAGTTCGAAATCAGGGAAGAACCATATTAAAACTGTCTGGGTCTCTGATAAGGGAGAACCGGCTAATTCGGCCGGGGGGACAGGCGCATTGTCCGTTGTGGTGGCGTGCGAGGGCAACGGGTCACTATCTCCCGGCAGGTCCGTGACAATCGAAGCACCGGGCGGGATTTTTGAATGCCAAGTTGTAGGTCAATTCGCCACTGTATCAGCAGAAGTTAGGATCGTTGCAAGGCATAGCTTTCCTTCTTTTTACAACGCTAATCAGTAAGGCAGCTTTTTAAATTGGGTGTTTGGGTGCAGAACCCTAACAAACCGAGCAACTGAATTCCATTCTGCCAGAACCCGTTGTGGCGCCTTAATTGCAACCCAGTGCCTGGTAGGGCCACTGAAAGCTTCGGACATTGCCGACGAGAGTATTGGGCCGACCCCCGACGAATATTCGGAAAGGCCTTCTGCGGGCAAGTTTTTCGCCCATCTTCACTAAAATCTGGGTTTTTTAGCTCAATCAGCCCAAATCGGACATTGGTCGTGGCAGTAAAGAACGACAGGAGTACACTAAAGGCACCAAAATCAGCGTGCTTTCTTGATCTTTATTTTGTCAAGCTTCGCTCTGCTCTTGGTCGATTCCTCAGAGCGCGTGAGAGCTTTGGCAATGGCCTTCAAGCCCATCCCCTTTGACACCAGTAGGTGCAATTTTTGAATTTCCTCTTGTGTCCAAGCTTGACGGTGACGCTCAAATCGTTCTGCCATGGTTTTCGTCTACCTTATCAATGTGTCTGATCTGTCATAAAGCATGGTGGTCGTGTTGACGCCAGCTCAAGCAAAATCACGAGTATCTTAGTGAAGCAACGGTGATACCAAACGCGACAAATGACAGACCCAGCCCAAAGCGGACAATCAAGACCAAACTTTGCAATTCCGGATAGCGGACCGAACCGGACATCAACGTTGAGCGTGCCAATGTCCGGTCATTGCTCGCTAGCCTTCAAGTGGGGCTCGGTTGACGCGACTGACCTCCTCCATAATGTCGAAAACATGGTCGGCGGTCACTGTGATCCCTATCGCTTCCAGGCGCTTCAGGTGCATTATTTTATAGCTTTCCAGATATTCGCGGTTCCGAAACAGGTATGTGGACCCATAGTGATTGGTTCCATCTTCGACAGTCCAAATCTTCCAGATTATTCCTGGCTCCTCCGCGATACTCTTTGCAAGTTGCTCGGTGCCGGCGAGAAATTCTTCTGTGATCGGACCTTCATAGGTCATATGCAGATCCCAGACTTTCAGTGTACTCATGTTTAGTTTCCTTTGTGAGTTTGGGAAAGTTCAGCGGTTTTTCCCGAGTTGGTAGAAGCATAGGACCGCAAGCAAGGCGAAGAAGATGGGGTCAGACCAGCCAAACCCGGTGAAAACTCCTGTCAGGCAGGCGTAAAGCGTGATGATGACGCCAAGTAGATTGGTCCACATCAATCCTGTGAGAAGGGCGATTGCAGCTTCACTGCCATGTTCTACGTCCCGAAACAGGAAGCTGATGATCCCGATGCCGCCCAGAAATATCGAGTTATGCTGTGACAGGAACACAGCGTATTGGTCGTTTAATTGCAGGCCGTAGTTTGGCCAGAGGATGGCCGGGGCAAAGAACAGCGCGAGCGCGAACAACATGTAAATCACGCCATGCACGGTCAGGAGTGTTTTGTTAGGCATGTTACGACTTTCTAAGGTTGAGGCAGTTTTTTTCGGAGTTGGTTGAGTGTCTTGATCGTCTGGCGTTTGTCCTGCACGCTGAGATCACCAAAAATCTGTTCCAGAGCTTGATTGTGGAGTGGCAGGAATTCGGCCACTTTTTGGCGCCCGGCTGCGGTCAATAACAGAACACGCGCCCGTCTGTCGGTTTCATCGACACTCTTTTCCACCCATCCGGCTTGAACCAGGTTTTTGACAACCACATCCAGGTTGCCGGATGTAGACAGTGTCAGCCGCATCAGATCGTTGATTGACAGCGGACCCTTGTTGCTAAGTGTTTCCAGCGCGTCCCATTGTGGCGCTGTAAGGCCCGCCGAACGAAACGCAGACACCATAGCGCGCATGAATAATTGCTGACTGCGTAGCAGGGCCAGCACCAGGGTTTGGTTTTCTCGGGCTTGATTTTTATGTCTCATGTTGCGCATGTATCCCTAGTTAGGGATAAATTCAAGTACTCCCCATAGAATGACCTAATCCACTCATTCGTTCGATGTGCAGCATTTGTTGGAATGACGCATAAAGCGAGCTTTCGCTGCATCTGCGCTAATGTCCGCAATCATTTCATCTCAGTTCATCAAGCAACGTTACTCTGTCACTGGAAATACATTTGTCTTCTTGACAACTCCGTAGACAAAGCTGCTGTCCATGGAGGCAATACCTCCAAGAGGATGCAACTTTCTGCGAACGAATTTTTCGTAATCTGAAAGATCAGCCACGACCACACGAAGCAGGTAATCCGATGAGCCGGTCATAACGAAACACTCCAGTACCTGGTCAATCCGCGCAATGGCTGCTTCGAATTTCTTTACTGTCGCTTCAGTATGGCTTTCCAGTTTGACGTGAACGAATACCGTTACCGGCAACCCGTAGGCCTCGGCGTCTATGTTGGCGCTATAGCCGGTGATGATTCCATTTTGCTCGAGCAGCTTCAGCCGCCTCAGACAGGGCGAAGGTGACAAGTTCACCTCTGCTGCCAAGTCTTGATTCGTCATTCGACCATTGCGCTGCAACGCTCGAATGATCTGTTGGTCTTTACGGTCTATTTTTTTCATAGATTAGCATATACTGCTACAAACGAGGTAGTATAAGACATTTTTGGAATATTTTGCCACTCGTGTCGTCATACTCTGCTTCTTGAAAACCAAGGAGTCACCCAATGCGCAACCGCCCCGACAGCTTCTCCACTCTTGCCATTCACCATGGCTATAACCCGATGGAAAACGAAGGAGCGTTGACGCCTCCGCTGCATCTGACCTCGACATTCGCTTTCGAAACCGCGGAAGCAGGCGGTGCGATGTTCGCGGGCGAGCAGGCAGGGCATGTTTATTCGCGCATCTCGAACCCGACTTGCGATTTGCTGGAGCAACGCATCGCGGTGCTTGAGGGGGCAGAGGCAGGATTGGCCCTGGCCTCGGGGATGGGGGCGATCACTGCAACGATGTGGACTCTTCTTGCCCCGGGGGATGAGGTCATTCTCGACAAGACGCTCTATGGCTGCACATTTTCCTTCATGCGGCACGGGCTGGCAAAATTCGGTGTGACAGTGACCCATGTGGATCTGACGGAGCCGGAAAACCTGATAGAGGCGATCAGCGGAAAAACCAAGGTGGTCTATTTTGAAACACCCGCCAATCCGAATATGCGCCTTGTAGATATCCAGTCTGTATCAGCCATTGCCCATGCCAACGGCGCCTACGTGGTGGTGGATAATACCTATGCCACGCCCTATCTGACCCAGCCAATCAAACATGGCGCAGATATCGTTCTGCACTCGGCGACGAAATATCTAGGCGGTCACGGAGATGTTGTTGCAGGGTTGCTGGCCGGATCGACCGAGCTGGTGACTGAAATCCGCCTCTATGGGATGAAGGATATGACCGGCGCGGTCATGGCCCCGTTTAACGCGATGCTCATACTGCGCGGCCTCAAGACACTGGAATTGCGCATGGATCGGCATTGCAGCAGCGCTGCGACCATCGCCGAATATCTGGAGCAATCCGCCGGTGTGCGAAAGGTCTGGTATCCGGGACTGAGCAGTTTCGAACAGCATGATGTCGCGCAGCGGCAGATGTCCAAATTCGGCGGCATGATTGCATTTGAACTGGATGGCGGTCTGGAAGCAGGGCGCGCGATGATGAACAGACTGCAAATGATCACCCGCGCCGTATCATTGGGAGATGCTGAAACACTGGTGCAGCACCCGGCCAGCATGACCCACTCTACCTATACGCCTGAAGAACGCGCCGCACATGGCATCAGCGATGGGCTGGTGCGATTGTCCATTGGCCTGGAGGGGATCGACGACGTGATCCACGATCTCGAACAAGCCTTGCCAAGACCCCCTGTCCGCAGCGCAGCTTAAGGAAATTGACCATGTCCATTGATCTCAAAACAATTGAACAACGTTTGCTGTGGCTGTCCCACTGGATGATCCACCATGCGAACCACATTCGGCCCAAAGCTGACGGGATCAAGGTTGGCGGGCATCAGGCGTCTTCGGCGTCGATGGTATCGATCATGACCGCGTTATATTTTCAGACCCTGCGTCCGGAAGATCGCGTAGCAGTCAAACCGCATGCCTCGCCGGTCTTTCACGCGATTCAGTATCTGATGGGCAACCAGACCCGTGAGAAGTTGGAGAACTTTCGCGGATTTGGTGGCGCGCAAAGCTATCCTTCCCGCACGAAAGATATCGATGACGTGGATTTTTCGACCGGTTCGGTGGGCCTTGGCGTTGCTATCACCTCGTTTGCGTCACTTGTGCAGGATTATGTACAGGCCAAATCCTGGGGCGATACGCAAAAGCTTGGACGCATGATCGCATTGGTTGGCGATGCTGAGCTGGACGAAGGCAATATCTATGAGGCACTGCAAGAGGGATGGAAGAACGATCTGCGTAATTGCTGGTGGATCATTGATTATAACCGCCAGTCATTGGACGGCGTCGTGCGTGAAGGACTGTTCCAACGGATTGAGCAAATCTTCGACGCCTTCGGATGGGATGTTGTGCGGGTTAAATACGGCGCTTTGCAACGCGCTGCGTTTAAAGAGCCGGGCGGAGAGAAGCTGCGTCAATGGATTGATCAGTGCCCCAACCAGCTCTACTCGGCACTGACCTTCATGGGGGGCGCGGTGTGGCGCGAGCGACTGATGGAAACCCTCGGCGATCAAGGCGACGTAAGCGCGTTGCTTGATGCGCGCAGCGATGACGAACTGGCCGCTCTGATGGAAAATCTGGGTGGGAACTGCGTCACCACCATGGCAGATACCTTCGCCGCAATAGATCACGACCGCCCGGTCTGTTTCCTTGCCTATACGATCAAGGGCTGGGGGACGCCGATTGCTGGCCACAAGGACAACCATGGTGGGTTGATGAACAAGACTCAGATGGCCGAATGGAAGAAATTCATGGGTGTTACTGAGGGTGATGAATGGGAGCGCTTTGCCACCATCGCAGACCCGGCAGCGTTTGAGAAAATGCTGGCAAAGACGCCCTTCTTCGCCAGAGGGCCGCGCCGATACTCAGATGACGTTATCGACGTCCCCTCAGTTGAGTTGGATCCGGGTCGTGAAATCTCGACTCAAATGGCATTCGGCAAGATTCTGGATGACCTGTCCAAAGGCAACAGCGCGCTGGCCGAGCGGATCGTGACGACCTCTCCGGATGTGACCGGCACAACCAATCTTGGCCCTTGGGTCAATCGCAGGAAACTGTTTGCGCGCACCCATCAATCCGACACTTTCAAGGCTGAAAATATCCCCTCCACCGCGAAGTGGGAGTTTACACCAGATGGTCAGCATATCGAACTTGGCATTGCTGAAATGAACCTGTTTTTGCTTCTGGCGGCGGCAGGGCTTTCGCACTCGGTTTTTGGCAAAAGGCTTATTCCCATTGGAACGGTCTATGATCCTTTTGTGTCCCGTGGCTTGGATGCGTTGAATTACGCCTGTTATCAGGATGCCCGTTTCATGATCGTGGGCACGCCCTCTGGCGTCACTTTGGCGCCGGAAGGCGGGGCGCATCAATCAATCGCGTCGCCGCTGATTGGCATGTCGCAAGACGGGTTGGCCGCATTTGAGCCCGCCTTTGCGGATGAATTGGCGGTCATCATGGAATGGGCCTTTGCCTATATGCAAAAAGATGGCGAGGGAGATCCCGATGAACGCACCTGGTTGCGCGACGAGACCGGCGGTTCGGTCTATTTACGTCTGACGACCAACCCGATTGAGCAGCCCGGTAAACGCGTGGATGACGATTTCCGTCAGGGGGCCATCGACGGTGCCTATTGGCTACGCAAACCGGGACCGAACTGCGAAGTTGTCATTGCTTATCAGGGCGCGGTTGCCCAGGAGGCCATCAGGGCAGCGGGCCATATCGCCCAGGGGCGGCGGGATGTCGGCGTTCTGGCAGTGACCTCTGCCGACCGGTTGAACGCCGGCTGGACTGCAGCGCAACGGGCGCGCACAAATGGCATTCGGGGCGCTGAGGCACATATCGAAACGCTGCTGGCAGATGTGCCGCGCGACTGCGCATTGATCACAGTGATCGACGGACACCCGGCAACGTTGTCCTGGTTGGGTGCCGTTCATGGCCACAAAACGATTCCGCACGGTGTGGAGCATTTCGGCCAAACCGGGTCTATTGCGGATTTGTACCGTCATTTCCGCATTGACGCTAACGCGTTGATCCAATCAGTAGGCGAATTGTCCCATGGTCGTAAAATCCCTCAGATTGTGGCTATAGCATAGCAGCAGCAGACATTGGATCACGTTGCTGCGTCTGCAACTATGGGCTCTCCTGTCGCCACTCTCTGCGGAGCGCTTCAACTGGTGGTAAGAGCCCATTTTGTGAGTCCGATTTTCATGCTGCGTGCGCTCGCGGTGTGGGAAATGCTGCGGTAGCGTAAAGTATGGTGCTGTCGGGCAGCGGGAAATGTCGCCATTCGTGCAGAGTGCAGCAAGGATCAGGGACTGAATTCACACATCGCGGACGAAGCTGACCTTGATGGTCACAGACTGAACGTCGGCTTCTGGCATCGTTGCGTGTGCTCTTCCTACAGGGCAAATAAAAACGGGCGGTCCGTTTCGAGCAAACTTACAATACCGGGCAATATTCTTATTCTATCTTCTTCTTTCCAACTAGGGTCAGGACTCATAGCCAATAGATGACGAGAGCTGCGATGGCGATTGCTGAGAGGAAGACCTTCGGGCACCTG
>NZ_JBXWND010000024.1:0-16593 GCF_059610185.1 Ruegeria sp. YTSA108
ACGGTGAGGTCGAGGCCAAAGTCAAAACCGAAGTCGCAAACCTCTGCGCCAGATTCCCTATCTATCCAAACTTGTAAACTGAAGGACACCAACCCATGAGCTTTCATTCCATCGAACAGGCTCCTGCCCGCCTAAACCGTAGCGAACTCGCCGTGCCTGGCAGCCAACCCGGAATGTTCGAAAAGGCCGCACAATCGGACGTGGATGTCATCTTCCTTGATCTGGAGGACGCCGTCGCGCCGGACGAGAAAGAACAGGCCCGCAAAAACATCATTGAGGCTCTGAACGACATCGACTGGGGCAGCAAGACCATGTCGGTACGCATCAACGGGCTCGACACGCATTACATGTACCGCGATGTGGTGGATGTGGTTGAACAGGCTGGCGAACGACTTGATCTGATCATGATCCCCAAGGTCGGCACCGCGGCAGATGTCTATGCCGTCGACATGATGGTCACGCAAATCGAGGATGCAAAGGGGTACAAAAAGCGCATCGGATTCGAGCATATCATCGAAACTGCGTTGGGGATGCAGAACGTCAGTGAGATCGCGGCGGCGTCGAAACGTAACGAAAGCCTGCATTTCGGCGTAGCCGACTATGCCGCCTCGACCCGCGCGCGGACGACTATTATCGGCGGTGTTAACCCGGATTATTCCGTTCTGACTGACGCCGATACGGACGGAGGACGCCTGACCCATTGGGGAGATATGTGGCACTATGCGCTTGCCCGCATGGTTGTGGCTGCCCGCGCCAATGGTTTGCGCCCGATCGACGGCCCTTTTGGAGACTTCCAAGACCCGGACGGCTACAAAGCCGCCGCAAAGCGCGCGGCAGTATTAGGCTGCGAGGGCAAATGGGCCATCCATCCCAGCCAGATTTCACTGGCAAACGATGTTATGTCGCCGGGCGACGCCGAAGTCACCAAGGCACAACGCATTCTCGAAGCAATGGCCGAAGCCGAAGCAGCGGGAAAGGGAGCTGTTTCGTTGGATGGCCGCCTGATCGACTATGCTTCGATCCGTCAAGCTGAAGTTATGGTTGAAAAGGCCCGTCAAATCGCAGCAGCATGATCGCCTCATGACTTTACAATCGTCCATGTCTCAACGCGATTGTGCCGCCAACATATTTGCCGAAGCCATAGCCGCGGCAGATCCGGCGGTATCCCTGAGCAGACGGCTGCAATCAGCCCCATTGCCTGCGCCCAAACAGGGTGGGCGCAGCATCCTAATCGCGATTGGCAAAGCGGCCCCAGCCATGATGGCGGAAGCCTTGCAAAACGTTCAGGGTGATCATGTCGCTCTGGCCGTGACCCATTCCGAAAACCAAGCGGTCGTACCCGGTGCAACTGTGTTGAACAGTGCACACCCCGTTCCGGACGAACGGGGCCTCAAAGCCGGTCGCCAGATCATTGATCTGCTCAGCGCAGCACGCGAGCAAGATCAGATCATAGCGCTGATCTCTGGCGGGGGATCGGCCCTTGTTCCGGCACCTGTGGACGGATTGTCCCTATCGGATAAGATTGTGGTCAACGAGCTCTTGTTGTCTTCCGGATTGGACATCGTGCACATGAACCTGGTGCGCCAGCATCTGAGCCAGCTCAAGGGCGGAGGGTTTCTGCGACACGGTTCACCTGCACCGGTCACAGCCTATATTCTGTCGGATGTGATCGGAGATGACCTGCGTGCCGTTGCCAGCGGCCCCACTTCTCCACCCATCGGAACCCAAGCCGATGCCCGCAGGATCTGCATTGGGGCTGGCATCTGGAAGCGTCTTCCCCAATCCGTGCGGGACCATCTAGAACACAGCGTTCCTGAACAGACGATAGCAGTTGAAGCGACAAATCATCTGATCGGGTCGAACACGATAAGCCTTGAGGCTGCGCATCGCTGTGCGGCGCAGTTTTGTCGGGCTGAAATTGCCTCCAAAGCACTGACAGGAGACGTGTCCGACGCTGCACGTCAGATTCTGCAAGCGGCCCGTTCTGTGGCTTCCGACCGCCCGGTCGCTCTGCTTTTCGGAGGGGAGACAACCGTCCGGCTGCTGGGTGCGGGTCTTGGTGGGCGCAATCAGGAACTAGCGCTGCGCGTCGCCCAACTGGCGCAAGGGGAAGCTATTCCCGGCAACTGGATTTTCCTCAGCGGTGGAACAGATGGCCGTGATGGTCCGACCCCCGCAGCGGGTGCGATTGTGGATGTGGGAACATTCGACCGTATCCGCGATGCGGGGCAAAATCCGTCCACGCTGTTGGCAAACAACGACAGTCACCGGGCATTGGGACTATCGGGTGATCTTCTGATGACTGGTGCGACCGGAACCAATGTTGCAGATATCCAAGTATTGCTGCTTGGCCCTGATGCTTGAGCGCGCACTAAACTTGGCGGGCATCAAAGTCGATATAGCGTCAGAGATGTTGAATTTGAGAGTATCCCCTTGAAGAGTAATGCCTGAATCCGTCGAGAAAGGTCCGATTCATGCGATAGCCTGATTTCAAAGCCATATAAGAGGCGTTTATTCCAATGTCACAGGCGATGTTTTAGGCTCTGACGGAGGGATACAGGCATTATTTTTTACGGAATGTTTGGCGTTGATCGGCGTGTAAGCATTTGTAATTTTCGTTCTAAAGCTGATTTTTGGAGTAGGGTTTGAACCTTTGGCCTTCAGGACATGGTCCTGACGAGGTGAGATCGTGCAGCAAACAGTCCGGTGGGCTGTTTGTAGATCCGACGGGCGGTTCTGTTGTATTTGGTTGCGGGAGGGCGCAAACGCCGTTGTCGAACGCAGTTAAAATGCGTGATGAAAGCGTTTTCTTTTTGAAAGAAGACGTTCCTCTCAATACACTTGTATGACCGCATTGAGCCCAAAGCAGTCGAATTGAAATCGCGACCTTCGCTCATTCAGCAAAACGAGCGCATTAGACACGCGCTGCATCGCAACCTAACATGCGGCCGTTGGTCGTGGCCGCAACGATGTCGGAAAGGCCTATGACCGAGTTGCGGACGAGGTCGACTGCCGAAATCGTTCTATAAAATGCTATTTGCCAGCAACTGATTGCAATAATTTTCCGGTCTCAAGACGAGTAAATCGCGAGGGAAGTTGTCCACTTCGCAATTCTGTCGAAATTAAATATCGAAAACAATGGTCAACCGCCCTGCTTTTCACTTCGACAACGCTGCGCGTGTTTCGGCAAGACCCTCATAAACGGCGTCGACCACAGTTGGGTGCATGTTGTGCCCTTGGAGCCAAGACCTCGGGTCGTTGGCAAGCAGCGGGTCGAGTTCAGCCATTGCATCAAAAGCTGCTTTAGAGGCCTCGGTGTTAGCAAGCTGGTTGTGTGCGATGGCAAGCATCGCCTGACCGAACGACCACCCATCGATGGCAGCCCTGTCTGCGTTTGCGAGCATTTCTGGCCAGTCCTTTTTGAGCAAACTGTCAGCGGTTAGCACGTGATAGTAAAATGGCGGCGGCGCGACCGACGCATCGATGGCCCGGCGCATGGTTGGTGCTGCCTCTGAAAAACGGCCGGCGATCGCGTATCGGATGGCAAGGTTGGCGACCGCTGCCGGATCGTTCGGGTTCACCTCTACCGCTTTTCGCGCATAGTCTATCGAACGCTCCATATCGCCAGCGTATTGCTCAACATGCGACATCGCCTGGAGTGCGTCGGTATCTTGCGGGTCCAGATCGAGCGCGCGAGTCGCAGCGTCGCGCGCCAGATCAAATGCCGCCTCTCTCGACAGGTCGGTCTCATGTCCGAAACGGGCTGCATCGTTGCGAACATATGCAAGCATGGCCCAGGCGCGGGCATAGTCAGGGTCTTCGAGAACAGTCGCTTCCAGACATTCCCGTACTGCCGGATACTCATCGCGGTGGTAGGTGCGCCGGTAAATCTGCGCACTCGCCACACAGGAAAAGCCCCGCAAACTGTGATCGTTCGGATTATCGAGCCGCGTTCCGCGCACGTCGCGTAGCACATAGCCGTGCTGTTGCCCGATGCGAGATGCGAATTGTGACGCAATTTTTTCCTGAATGCCGGTGATGCTGAGGCCTTGGGTACCTTCTATGAAACGCTCACTCCACAAAACCTGTGCATCAGCGGCGCGGATCAGACTTGCGCGAACGTAAAGCAAACCGTCTTCCCGCCACACGCTGCCCTGCATTGTCTTTGCCCCCTAAAATTGGGCCACTACTTTGGCCGAGAAGGGGGAACAAGAGATGGCTCGGAAGCGATACTCGGACGAAGACATTCTGAAGCTGCTGCGTGAGATTGAACTGAAGCTGGCAGATGGCGACGATGTTCGGACAGCCTGTCGTGGTGTTGGTGTCAGCGATGCGACCTACTACAATTGGCGGCGTCGGTTCGGTGGCATGGGCAAGTCGCAACTGTCGGAGTTGCGCAGCCTGGAGAAAGAAAATGCCCGGCTGAAGAAGATCGTGGCCGAACTGGAACTGGACAAGCTGATCCTCAAAGAAAGTCTGAACTACCTAAAACCGAGGGCCTGACGACGAGCCAACTTCGTCAGGCCGTCATTCATGCTCGCCAGAAGCTTGGCACATCAGAGCGTCGCACCTGCAAGGTGGTCGGACTTGCACGCAGCTCCATGCAATACCAGGCCGTAGAGAAGAACGATGATGCTCTTCGACTGGCCATGATCCGTCTGGCCAAGAGCTATGGCCGGTATGGCTACCGTAAGGTGGCGCAGCTGCTTCGGGTTGAGGGCTGGCGTGTCAATCACAAGAAGGTAGAACGGCTGTGGCGGGAGGAAGGTCTGCAACTCCCGCAGCGGCACAAGAAGAAGCGTCGCCTGTACCACAAGGACAGTTCGATCATTCGGCTCCGACCGACGCATCCCAACCATGTCTGGAGCGTCGATTTCGTTCACGACAAGCTGAGCAATGGGCGGAGCTACAAGATGCTCACGGTTCTGGATGAATACACCCGCCAGGCGCTTGCAGTGGAAGTTCGGACCCGCATGGGTTCTGAAGATGTGCTGGAGGTTCTCTACGGGCTGTTCCTGCGCCACGGAAAGCCTGATTTCGTTCGAAGCGATAACGGCCCAGAGTTCTCTTCACGAGCAACCCAGAGTTGGCTCGAGAAGGTCGGTGTGAACCCGATCCGGATCTACCCGGGGCTCTCCCTGGGAGAACGGATACAACGAGAGGTTCAATGGAACGCTCCGCCGCGAGGTTCTCAATTCCGAATGGTTCACAACGACCAAGCAGACACAGATCGTGATCAATTGCTGGCTCAGGCAATACAACCACACCCGACCCCATCAGGCCCTCAACATGCGCCCACCAGTCCCCGAAACTCTAGTCCGAAATGGCCCAGAACATGGGGGCTAGACAACAAACGTTGGGCATACGACGAAGTGGGCTTTTGTGCGCAGGCGCATTCTGCGCGGTTGCACCTGAACCGACACCGAGGCAAAGCGCTTCAGAATCCACTTATGCGTTCTATGAGCCAGTACATCGATACCGACCCGATGCCATAGGCTGTAATCACAGTCGCCCTTTGGCTAACTGGACGTGCTATCAACCGCCAGATCGCGACAAGAAGTGCCAAGGCCCCGACAAAACTCAACTGGCCGGCCTCGACGCCCAGGTTGAAGGCAAGCAAGGCTGCAGGAATATCGTTTGAGGGTAGTCCGATATCGGCCAAAGCGCCTGCAAAACCAAGGCCATGCAAAAGCCCAAACCCGAAACAAACGACCCAGGGCTTCTGCTTTGAAAGTCGGAAACGCCCGTCGCCAACCTTAACAATTTCCATCGCCAGAAAAACAATAGAAAGCGCAATGATGGCCTCGACCGGCGGACCAGGGACATTCAGAAAACCAAGCGTTGCCAATGCCAGTGTTATTGAATGCGCCAGTGTGAATGCTGTGACTGCTCCCACCAGTCTCCACGGATCGCGGACCAGAACAAACAACGCGAAGACAAACAGCAGATGATCCCAACCTTCCAGTATGTGTTCAAAACCCAACTGGAAATACGCGGTGAAAACAGACCATGTGGTCTGTTCAGAAGGTATGTTCTGAACGGCTGTCTCTGGTGTGAACCGAAGCGTCGTGGGCTCAGCCTGCAGGGGCTGCACTCGGACCAATACGTCGTTCTTTTGAACCTCCAGACCTTCTATCTGGATGGGTTGGCCCGCAATATCCCCGCGGCACTCGATAACCCAGGAAGAAACCCATGCTCTGCCATCGGAAATTGGGGTAGGGCCGCGCGCCGGGGTGCAACCATCCGGCGCCATGACATCAATCGCCATGGGTTGACCATTCACATCGGGTTTTCGCCAATGAACGCTCCAGGTGTCCGATGTGATTTGGCGAATTTCCAAGTACCCCGGATCAAGCGCATGCGCCGAGGCATTTCCTGCAACCCACGCAATCAGCAAGGCAAACAGTAGGCCAAATACAGCTTTCATTTGGTTTGACCTGAGAGAGCGGGCACTATGATCTCATAGTTGGCAGCAAGAATCTCATATTGCGCTTGCGCCAGATCTTCGCTCATCACGCGACGCCAATCCCGCAGCACGGCATCGTGAATTTCTGACAATGGGGGTATTTGACTAGGTTCGATGTCTTGCACCTGAACCAGATGGACCCCGTAACCCGACTGGATCGGGCCAGCCCACTGACCTTTATCCAATGTTGTAAGACCCTTGGAAAAGCCAGATCCAAAGACCGAGTCTATCACTCTGGTCGCAGTCAAGGGCATAGATGCGGGCAGCAGTGTCGAGGCGCCCAGGTCGGAAACCTCATCTCCCGCGCGCAGGGCGGCCAAGACCCCCTCGATTTCAGCTTTGTTTGGCTCCTCACCAATAAAGACCTGAATGAAGGCCAGCTTGCTGGGCGTCGCATAGCGCTCCGAGTTGTTTTGCAAAAAGGCCTCTAAATCTTCGTCTTCCGGAACAACAGACGTGGCGATCGCTTCGGTCAGGAAATCCATTTTTTGACTGAGACGAGACCGGATCACAGAGTCTCCGCGATCAAGGCCAAGCTTTCTGGCTTCTCTGACCAGTACCTCTTCGCGAATTGTTGCATCAGTCAAAGCTTGCAGCTCGGCACCGCTTGGGCGCCGTTTCCACCGTGCTTCAAACTGATCAGACAAAAGCGCGATATCGTTTTCGTCGATTGTTATTGTCACAAAATCTTCGACAGTCTCGTTTTCCGGCGCAACTATTTGGAACCAAATGAAAATAGCTGCTCCAATCAGGAAAAAATGGAACAGGGGTTCTTTCAATATTCGCATGAAGGCTCCTGCATGAAACGCGCTCCGGTTTTACGTATCGATGCTGACATCAGTCGATTGAGCATTGCAAGAAAATCAACGCTACGCACAAATCAATCGTCTGGTGAATGGGCCGAGGTAAAGGCTTCTACCTCGGTTGCCAACGCCGTGATCGGCAGTGTTACTCTGCCGGTGTATACCAAATCGGGGAAGAGTAAGCGCGTTCCTGATGTGTGAGCACCGCGTCTTCGGGCAATTCGGCGCCAAATCTCAGCTCATCGTAAAGGATCCAACGCGGTGTTGGAATTTCGATCGCACGTACGTAATAAAATGCGCGTGCATTTGGATCGAATTCAGGATCAGACCAAACGGT
Source organism: Ruegeria sp. YTSA108 (assembly GCF_059610185.1). Classification (NCBI taxonomy): domain Bacteria; kingdom Pseudomonadati; phylum Pseudomonadota; class Alphaproteobacteria; order Rhodobacterales; family Roseobacteraceae; genus Ruegeria; species Ruegeria sp. YTSA108. The sequence goes on from NZ_JBXWND010000024.1 coordinate 7,607, forward strand.
TACAAGTTCGGCAGTTCCAATCGTGTTGGTCCAACTGGCGGTTTCAACATCAACTGTGTTTCCAACCGCAGGGATCTTGCCGTTTTGGTCAGCAACACGGTTGTCCGACCACGCCACATCGTAAACCTTTTCCTGCAAGGCCCCTTCAGAATCCAGCCAACCCTTTACCACCTGCACGCGATCCAGATTGGCACCAACCGGGTCGCGTAGTGCAGCGATCAGGAATGCGGGCGCACCTTCACCCTCGCGAGGTCGCAGATCCGAGCCCATCGGAACACCTTTGGTGTAGCCCACATCTGCAAGGAAGCGTGTTTCAACATCCGCGTCACTGAAACCCCAACCGCCAAAGAACCGCAGGCCGATCCGAGGTCCGGTGGTTGCATAGGTTTCGCGTCGCTTGAACGCATCGAAGATTGCAGCGCGAGTATTATCGGTCGCCCAAACTGCCGTGTATCCCGATGCGACAAGAAGGTCGCCAGGAATTTCGCCAAGGTCATTGGCGATGAAAGGATGCTTTATTCTCGTGGCCGATGGTTCAACGCTGACGGATTTTCCAAAGAAGTTGTCTTCTTCGGCAGTCGCCAGAGACGTATGGCTGTCCGTTGCTCCGCCCATGCCGAACTTATATGGGTTAACGCCGAACTTTTCTTCTAACAACAAACCGCGCTTCAAAGCTTCTCGGGCGTATTCGCCAGCCAGCATGTCATCGGTTTTCAACTCGGTTATGTCGAGGTTGCCGACGTCCCAGTTTTCGTAATCCGCGAATTCATCATCGGGGCTCAGGAAGGGGTGCGCTTCGCCGTCGCCCTTGATCTGCGTGACTTCATAGTGGGGTTCCCATTTCGCGCGGGCGGCCACATATTCCTCGTCTACCTTGCCACCGTGATAGGTGTCTTCGGTCGGGAACATCCATCCGTTCGAAAGGTTGCCGTTATGGGCGAAAGCTACCGCCCGACCGCCCGTTTTTTCTTGATAGTCTTCCAGCCATGCATATAGCGCCTTTGGGTCGGTATCACCAAAGGGTGGTTGCGTGACCGGCGGCACCATCTGAAGCGCCCTGATCGGCCCATCACGCAGCATGACGTTTCGATGCAGATTGAAACCCTTGGGTACAGAGGTCCATTCGAATCCGATGAACGCCGTGAAATTGCCGGGGTCGTTATGTTCTTCCGCAGCCAGAACGATTTGCTCCCAAGTAAAAGCAAAAGCGTCAGCACCCGGGCTGTAAGATTCCAGAAGAACTTCTGGCAGGGTCATTTGCGAAAAGTTGGTGATGATGTCGAACGCCGCTTTGCCGGCCTCTTCGCCACCTGCCTTGTAACCTTCGTACCATTCCAATCCTTTTGAATCCGCAAGGACGCCCGGCTTACCAGCCTGAAGGTCCGGGGCAAATCCCATCAGGTCAGTGTGATCCGTGAGAACCATCCAGTCGAGAGGCCGGGCCAGTCTTACTGGTTGACCCGTGGATGAAATGACCTGTTCGCCTTTTGCAAAGCGCCAAGCTTCATCGGGTAACAGTGTGTTCCCGAAAGCACCTGCATCCAGCGAAAGTCCGGTGTGAAGATGCGAGTCTCCCCACAGCGGGCGCTCAGGGAAAGTCCGGTTCGCATATGGTGAATACGGCTGCTTTGAGAACAAGCCTTCCGCCGCTTCTTCGCTAGGAACAGCGTCGGCAAAGACCGTCGATGATGCCAGCCCCAGTGAGATAGAATAAACAAAAGCTCGAAGCATATAGACCTCCCAACTCAAGATCGCCCGGTGGTGCCCGTGACTTACATCTCAAGAATTAATATTCCTATTTCTCTATATAACATCAATTTTCCATTTGTGGGAATACTCAGCTCTCGGCTTTGTCACGATGATGCAAGTAGGAGTGTGGCTGCCGAAGTTGGTCTGAAAATGACTCGATAAGTCATAGCCTCGATTGTTGGGCTCAACATTGAGAACGGAAGCTTTGGAGAAATTGCGGTTTGAATTGGCGAATGTCCATCGTGAGCCATGTATGCACTTTAGCAAAGTCGGCATAGCTGCGCTTAGATGACATTCTTGGCTATCGCGGTCTGGATCATTTTGGGCTCTCCTTAAACCTATGCCGCGACTTGCACCGAGGGCCGCTCTGGTACGAAACGACTTTTGCGGCACGCGTGTGAACAGACAAAACGCGGGACAATCCGGACACTTGGATGAATGGCGACGACGCCCATTTCAGCACATCGTTCCGATCGGCTAGGCAACGACCGCCGAGGTCACGACAGACGGAATTGGCACGTCCCATTCAGGACCCACACCGTGCTTTGCCAGAACTTTGGCCACAACCGCCACTCGGATTGCGGCCAAATTCGTTGTAGGTTGAGGGCGCAAAAGGGCGCCACCTCGGGCCGTTTCTTCAAGAAAGAAATCGAACGGTGCGCCCGGATCACTAACCTGCCATTTCGACGCGACGATGGTTTGATGGCAATCTGAAAAACCGGCCTTGGCGAGTACGGGAAAGGCGATAGTCGGATCGGCATAATCATTTGCCCCGGGACCCGGTGGCAAGGCAATCTCTGGCGACCCGTGTTCCTCAATGGCGCCAAAAACATACCCCAGCGCAGTGTCAAATTCGGGCCCGCACCACACCGAATACGCCAGCCGACCGCCGTCGCGCAAAACACGGCGAACTTCTGCCAACACTTTCGGGGGGTCCGGCATATTCGGCATTCCAAAGCCAATTGTTACAGCGTCAAACGTATTGTCTTCAAAGCTCAAGGCCACCGCATCGCCTTCAACGAACTGAGCCTGTGGCACCGCCAGCCGCGCCATCTCAAGCATGGCGGGTGAGAAATCAAGGCCCGTTACGCGAGCACCTGTGTTGAAAAGGCCTGCGGATACATTGCCATGTCCGCAGCACAAATCGAGCACACGAGTGTCCGGTCCAGCACAAACCGCAGCGACCAGGTGTGGGACAACCATGTCCGCCGCCTTGGCAAACACCTCGGCATAGGACTGTGCCACATCGCACTTGGCCCATTCGCGCCTTTCGAGGGCGGCAAATGTGTCCTGTTCCTGATTGTCAGGCATCCAACATCTCCTCAATCGCCACGTTTTGGAGGACCGCCGAAAGGGGCAAATTGTCAAGTTCGCCAAGTGAAATGGGCATTCGCCGTCATTTGCGAGTAGGTTGCTTTGGGTGCACGCGCTCGACGCGTTTGAGGATCGAAACCGGTGACAGGGCGGTGTGGTTCGCTGCATTACGGGCAAGCTCCGGGCCCTCGTAGATCATTCCCCGGTCCATTTAGGCATCGGTTCTTTGCGGGTGAAGGCCCCGATACCGGCCTCGGCATCTTTGGCCATCATGTTTTCCGCCATCGTGCGACCGGCAAAGGCGTAGGCCTCTTCCAGCGGCATTTCGAGCTGTTCGTAATAGGCACGCTTGCCGATCTTGACGGCGGACGGCGATTTGTAGGCAATGATCCTAGCCATTTCTGTGGATGCCGCTTCCAGTTCCGCCAAGGGCACCACGCGGTTGACCAACCCCATTTCGGCGACGCGGGCTGCGGGCAAGAATTCCCCCAAAAGCAACATTTCCATCGCCAGCTTGCGCGGCACATTGCGCGAAAGCGCGACCATCGGGGTTGAGCAGAATAGCCCGATATTCACGCCCGATGTTGCGAAAGTTGCGTTGTCGGCGGCCACCGCCAGATCACAGGACGCAACAAGCTGACACCCCGCCGCTGTGGCAATCCCTTTGACCTCGGCGATTACAGGTTGCGGCAAGCGCACCACCCGAAGCATCATCGCCGAACACGTCGCAAACAGGTCTTGGAAATACTGAAACCCACCGTCGGCATCCGCCCGGCGCGCCGACATTTCTTTGAGGTTATGACCCGCGCAAAAGTGATTGCCGCCGGTACGCAAGATCACTGCTTTGACACTGCGATCTTCTGCGATTTCGTCAAATGTGTCAGACAGAGCGCGTAGCATCGCCTCTGACAACGCATTAATCGACTTGGGCGCGTTCAGAGTCAGAACGGTAACGCCATCGATGTCAGCCCTCAGGATCAAATCATCGTTTTGCATTTCGCCCTCATAGGCCATTGAGTGGAACTTTCAGCATAGGTGCGCCGCTTTCGTCGCACGGGATTTCGCCGGCCCGCATGTTCACTTGCAGGGACGGAATGATCAGTTTGGGCATCGCCAGTTGCGCGTCACGCTCTGTTCGGAACTTGATGAAATCTTCGCGCGATTTGCCAGCACCCACATGGATGTTGTCGGCACGTTGCTGGCCAATTGTGGTCTCCCACGCGATGGCGCGCCCACCGGGGCCATAGTCGTGGCAGATGAACGGGCGCATCTCGCCGGGCAGGCTCAGCACGGTTTGGATAGAATCGTAAAGCTGCCCTGCATCACCACCCGGAAAGTCTGCGCGGGCTGAGCCGCCGTCAGGCATAAAGAGCGTGTCACCGGCAAAGGCGGCGTCGCCAATCACATGCACCATGCAGGCTGGTGTGTGGCCCGGCGTGGCAATCACAAAGGCTGTCATTTCGCCAATGGTGTAGGTGTCACCATCCTCGAATAAAGCATCAAACTGCGACCCGTCGCGTTGAAATTCCGTGCCTTCGTTGAAGATTTTGCCGAAGGTGTCCTGAATTTCGATGATGCCTGCACCAACGCCCATTTTGCCACCCAGCCTATCCTGAATATAGGGTGCAGCAGACAGGTGATCGGCATGGACATGGGTTTCAATGATCCATTCTACCGACAAGCCTTGTGACTGGATGGCGTCGATCAAGCGATCGGCACTGTCGTAAGTGATCCGCCCGGCGGCGTAATCCATATCCAGAACGCTGTCGATTATTGCACAGGCGTTAGATGCGGGGTCTTTCACGACATAAGAAATCGTGTTGCTGGCAGGATCAAAGAACCCTTCGACTTTAGGCTTTGCTGCCATATTGAGATTTGGGAAATTTGTTGAAGGTTCCATGATTTATTCCAGCGCGCCCCCGGCCTTTTTCCAGGCGCCAACGCCTCCGGTCAGGTTCACAACGGGCGACAGTCCCATATCCATGGCCACCACCGCCGCCATGGCAGAACGCCCACCCGATGCGCAATAGAACACGTAAGTCTTATCTTGACTGAACTCCGGCTTGTGCGCAGGACTTTCCGGGTCGATGTGGAATTCCATCATGCCGCGCGACGATGCGACAGCACCCTCAATGACGCCGGTTTTGGCCTATTCCGTACCATCGCGCTGATCGACAAAAACGTGATCGAGCGAGCCTACCAAGGCCAATGCCTCTTCGGCACTGATCGCAGGCACCGCTTTCGTGGCCACCTTTACGATGTCTTTCGCGCTTTTGGTGATTGTCTGAGCCATGTTTGGTTTCCTTTTTCGATTGGTTTTTGAGCCAGTCCAATAGTGCGTCGAGCGGCCAATTTATGGCACCGCTACGGCCGTATGCGCAGACAGATGTCACATGAGTTTCTGTGCCGCTCTCAGTCAAATTGCGAGATCAAGACGGGGCTTCCAGAACGGGCGGAACAGCTCGATCTTGGGGCAGCGGTTCATCACCACCTTCAGCCCCGCTTCTTCGGCAAGCGCGGCCGCGCGGTCATCATAAACGCCGATTTGGCCCCAAAGCACCTTGGCGCCGATTGCAATGGCTTTCTCGGTGATCGCGTAAAGTTCCTCTTTCGGGCGGAAGACCTCGACCATATCCACGGGCCGGTCGATCTCTTCCAGCGAATGAACGACAGGTATGCCGCGAATTTCGATCAGCTTTGGGTTTGGATTGACAGGGATCATGTCATAGCCCGTTTCGTGCAGCACACGCAGCACGCCATAGCTGAACTTGGTCTTGTCGCCACTGGCCCCCACCATCGCAATGGTTTTGACCGAACGCAGGATGTCCGCCAGATATTCGGGCGCGTAATCATACAGGTGATCGATGTCAGCTTCGGGCATTTAAGCCTCCTTAGGGGTCGCGATATCCGCCTTCAGCTCATGCGGCTCCAGCGGATCAAGGAAGGGGTTGCGATAAAGTTTGTCGTGGCTTTCGACGCCGATTTCCAATATGCAATCGCTCACCGCGCGGGCCACACACAGCAGAACATAGCCATTGTTGATCTGGCGATTGTTCAACGCCACTTGCCTGCGCTGATCCACTTCGCCAGCGGTCAGTTTGGCCGCACAGGTGATGCAGCCGCCGTATTTGCAGCCATAGGGCAGATCGACTCCCTGTTCGCGTAAAGCGTCCAGCAACGGACGGCGGGCGTCGACCTGATAGGTCGCATCATCGCGGTTGGCGATTGTGATTGTGCGGGTTTCGCTCACAGCCAGATGTCGCTTGTACAATCGCCACCGGGATAGCGGGTTTCATGGCAGCGGCTTGGTCCGTTTGGCTCTTTGCCAAAATCAACAACGAAATCTTCGTTGATTTTCATACCGCCGTTTTCGACATCACAGTCGATCATCAGCATGACACCGCCCTGGGTGCGAATTTCCGGATAGAACTGGTTGTCCCAGGTCGAGAACAGCGAGGTCGTGACATAAAGCCGTTTGCCATCAAGCGAGAGCTGATACATTTGCGGCCCGCCTGCCACTTTGACGCCATTGACCTCGGGCGCTTTGCCCAAAAGCCCGCCCATCCAAACCTGCCCGGTCAAAACAGGATTATGCGGGTCAGAGATGTCGTACTGGCGCATATCGCCGTGCAACCAGTTATTGAGGTAAAGGTATTTGTCGTCCATCGATACAAGGATGGCCGACATCACACCGGGCACGGGAATAGGCCATTCGGGATGCGGTTCATTCTCCACATCAATGATCTTTTCCCATTCCCATTTCCCAGCTTCGGACTTCCAGAAATGGATGACATTGGCGCTAAGCGCGGCACCGCAGAACCCATGTGTACTGTCAGGATCATGCAGAAACTTTACCTCCAGCGGGATCAGGCCGTCTTCGCCGAGATACATCGTCCCGACCGGCACCTTTTTCTCAAAATCCCAGATGTGCAGGCGGCGACCGTATTTCAGGTGGCCCACTTCTTCCAAATCAAACCCTGGCATGAATGTGTTGGGTGCGGCCCATTCGGAACTGACCATCACGTTATGGCGCGGCTGGTACCAGAAGTCATAACCAAACGGGATATCGCCCATTGAGTTTTCCCAACGACCAACGATCTCGAATTCTTTGTTGAGGTGCAGATAACCACCGGGCGCTTCGCCCTGTGCGTCACCTAAGAAGGAAATGATGATCTCAGAGCCCAAACAATGCACGGTGTGTGGGCCGCTCAGATTGGTTTTTGACTTGATCTCGGCCCCGTCAATCACCTTATGAAGGCGCGGAGCAAACGGGTCCGTCGCGGTGTCGATCACATGGATATTGTTGGACCGCACGCCTGGCACCAGCAGGTATTTACGGCTCATGCCCGCGTCGTCGTGGCAGGAAGAACAGGCATTCCAGCCCATGTGATGCAATTCATCCCCGATGCCGGGCATCTCTAAGCGATGGATGACTTGTGAATAGGTCGGGCTTTCCGGGTCGGCGTCCACGGTGGCTAGGTAGTCCGGCTTTTGAATGCCGGTGCCGGTGTAGATGGCAATTGTGTACAAGAGTTTTTCACGCGGCGCTTTGATCGCCTCGGCAGGGCTTGCATACCCCGGGCCACAACATGCTCCGTCCATCTTCACATTCCTCCCTTGCGATCATTTGAAGATTCTCGTAAATCGATAAAAAGATTCTCGCAAGGTAAAAATATGCATCTGGAACGCCTGACATTCATCCTCGAAGTTGTTGGACAAAAGGGCGAGGCTACAGTGGCCGAGATTTGCGCTCATTCTGACCTGCCTAAGCCGTCTGCCTACCGGTTGGTGCAGGACCTCGTCGGTGTGGGTCTACTGGAACCTGTTGCCCGTGGTACATTCACAATCGGCTCCCGCCTGAAGCGGATCACGAAAAGTGACCACTCTGATCGTGCACTGCTAGAGGTGATTGCGCCTGCGCTAAAGCAAGCCGCTAAACAATATGGCACCGCATTTTTCCTGTCCCGTCTGCGCGGAAAATCCGTGGAAATTATTCACGTTGAAACACCTGACACTGGGGTCTCCTATCTCCATCCCGGTTTGGGGAAACGACCCTTGCATGCCTGTTCCTGCTCTAAGGCCGTTGCTGCATTCTCACCCGACTTGTTTTTGACCAGCGAAATGGAAGGCCAGCTGCGCGCCTACACCGAATTCACCCTGACAAACGTGCAGGACTTGGAAGCCGAGTTTGACACCATTCGCAAGCGCGGCTTCGCAGAATGCGTGGAAGAGATTGAGCGCGGCATGTGTTCGGTGGCAGCTCCCCTTGCGCCAAGCGGGCCAGGTTCCACGATGTCCATCGGTGCAACCGGATCGGTACGGGTCTTTACGCCAACGTTCCGCGAAAAACTTGGTCCCCAGATCTCCCATATTGCGCGTGAAATGTCTGCAAATTTGGGTTGGGACGCGGCGCAGGATGCCAAAATATCAGGCTAACTTTTAGGTGGTCTTCGAATGTGGGCCTCTTCTAAATCTGATCTGAACTGACCTCCGCTCCACACAAACAAAAATGCAACGCCGAACGTTCGAACGTCTCGCAGCATTCAGAAGAATGGGCTCGGTGCAGTCATCTGACAAAAATCGTCGGATGTCCAAGGCGCGATCGTAGGCGGACATTCATTGATCGGAACTCGCTAAAAAACCATGCCGTTCAAAGACTAGTGTCAGACATTTCTCCTGCGCCCGATTTGACGATATCCATCTCATCTGAGGCATAGGGTTTAAGCAGTTCAAAGGCCTCCGCAGCGCTGCCAACCAACCAGACCTCATAGTCACAAGGATGGAGTATGACCCGCATTCTCTGCGGATGTATCGGACGCACAATGTCATTCGCTGAGGTGGTTAACTTCGCCGCGTTTGCTTCCACGGTGCTTTCAGTTGTGATGGCGCAACGCAAAAGCCCGCTCTGGCACGGTGTGTAATAT
>NZ_JBXWND010000025.1:0-16084 GCF_059610185.1 Ruegeria sp. YTSA108
GCGCCGTGTGGCAACCCGTTACGACAGGTGCCCGAAGGTCTTCCTCTCAGCAATCGCCATCGCAGCTCTCGTCATCTGTTGGCTATGAGTCCTGACCCTAGGCGCCAACAGTTCGACCAACCGGTTTCCTCGAACCGGACCTTCATGCAAAGCGCAGCATTTTCAACCGCTCAAGACCCAAAGCGCGCACACAGCGGACTTCTGCCGACAGGTTACTGTCGTCTTCTGTTCACATACTGATATCATCAAGCCCGGCAAAAGGTCTGATCTGTCCGGAGGAGCAGACGCTCGCTTAAATGCCTCGAATATTGGCATCGGACCCAGGTGAAATCAAAGTGCAACCGTGCATAACACCGCGCAGTTCGGCGAGGCCGCGCATTCTGCCTATGAGCGGGTAGCCGGGCTGGGAAGGACGAGTGAGATCGTTCAGCAAAGCGTGGCCATGGTCCGGGCGCATGGGAATCTCATAATCTGATCGCCCCTGATTGCGGCGCCGCGTTTCTTCGACCATCAAGGCGCGAATTGTTGCAACCATATCTGTGTCTCCGGCCAAATGTTCGGACTCGGAAAAACTATGGCGATTGCGGTCGCTTGAACCGTCCCGCACGGTATTGCGAAGATGTACAAAGTGGATCCGATGGCCGTGCTGAGCAATGAAGGATACTGGGTCGAAGTCTTCGGCAACACCCAATGACCCGGTGCATAGCGTTGCTCCGTTTGCCGGGCTGTCAACGGCATCCAACACGGTCGCGTAATCACTTTGCGACGACATGACCCGTGGAAGCCCAAGCAGTGGAAAAGGTGGGTCATCTGGATGGCAACAGAGCCGGACGCCGAGGTCTTCGGCCGTTGGAACAACCTCGGAAAGGAAATCAACCAGGTTGGAGCGGAGGGTTTCGGGCGTCACGCCAACATATGCCTCGAGGTTTCGTTTCACGTCCTCAAGAGACCAATTGTCGTTCGCCCCCGGCAAACCAGCGACGATATTGTTCGACAGTTTCAGGCGATCTCCATCGCCCAGATCTGCAAACCGGGCCCGTGCGGCTTCTATGATCACCGCTGAATAATCTTGCTCCGCGCGTTGCCTGCATAGGATGAAACAATCGAACATGACAAAATCCAAGAGATCAAACCGCATTGCGTGCCCACCATGTGGCAGCGGATGGCTCAGGTCTGTGCGCGTCCAATCCAGCACTGGCATGAAGTTGTAGCAGACTGTGTGAATGCCACATTCGGCCAAATTACGTAGGCTTTCCTTGTACATTTCAAGGTGTTGCCTTACCGGGCCGGTTTGCGATTTGATCGCTTCGGACACCGGAACGCTTTCAACAACGTCCCAGGTCAATCCAGATGGAACGCCTCCGGGCTGCTCAATCTGTTGCTGCCGCTCTTTGATGTGCTCGACTGGCCAAACCTCTCCTGTTGGAACATGGTGCAAGGCTGAGACGATGCCGGTTGCACCGGTTTGCCTGATTTCACCAATGGAGATCGCATCAGAAGGACCAAACCAGCGCCAAGTCTGTTTCATGATCTTGCTACTCCTTGATCAAGACGTATCACTAACCCGTCTCATCCTTACCAAGATCTAAGTTAACCGGGACGAGTGCGCCTTTGTGACGGACGACATGGCCTGCCAGACGACACCCCTTGCGTATGCCTGTTGCCAAATCATCCTGCCTAACAACGCTTACCAAGACACCTGCATTGAAACTGTCCCCTGCCGCAGTGGTATCGACAATGCCCCTCGCTGGATCAACGCCTACCTCTCCACGTTGACCTGCTTTTTGAAAAACCACAGGCTGCGCGCTGTTCTTGACGACAATCTGATCGACACCAGCCTTTGCATACCGATCCAACGTCGCAATTGAATCGCCGTCCCCGAACCATACGGCTTCGTCATCATAAGATGGCAGAACGATATCGGATTGCGCAGCAGCTTTCATAACTGTGTCTGTCATTTCCTGCGGCGTAGACCAAAGCTGTGGTCTTAGATTTGTATCAAAGGCAACAGTCGTTCCGGATGCACGTGCACGACGCAACGCAATTAACAGAATTTCGCGTGATTGTGGATCGAGAATAGCGAGGGTTATTCCAGAAAAGTAGATTAAGTCTGCGCCCTTAACTGCCCGCCCGAGTGCAATCTCGTCGACCGCAAGTTGCCTGGCGGCAGAGTCGCTGCGCCAGTATGAAAAACTGCGCTCACCATTGCTGAGATGGATGAGATATAGCCCAATCGTTTTGCCCGCAATGACTTGGACGTGCGTGTCGGATATCCTGCTGTCTTTCATGAACGCCCGCAGATCCTGCGAAATCGCATCATCTCCGACAGCCGTCAGATAGTTGACGTCGATATCTGCGGCGATTTGTGCAAGATACCATGCTGTATTGAAGGTATCGCCCGCAAAACCAAGCTTGAATTCACCAACCCGTTCAGATGGGGCAAGTTCTGCCATGCATTCGCCGATTGCCAGTACACGCATATCAGTTACAGAAAATCATCGCGGCGGGGCGTGAAACTGTCGACCAATGTCCCAGGTTCCAGGCATGTGCAGCCATGGGTTTGGCCGGGCGGGATGACAAAACTTTCACCGGGGCCAAACTCTTGTTCGTGCTCACCCAACGTAAACCGAAATCGACCGCTTTCGACATAGGTCGCCTGCACATGCGGATGGCTGTGTAGGGCACCAATCGCCCCGGTCGCGTAAAACCGGAAGGCAACAACCATGAGGTCAGGATGATCAGATAGCACCTGCCGCGTGACATGTTCACCTGTAGAGACGATCGGGAAATTGGGCACAGGTTCTCTCCTTGCTTGTTAGGAAAACAGCATGCCACCGTTGAGATCAATGTTTGCGCCCGTGATGAAGGCACTGTCCTCGCAGGCCAGAAATAAAACGAGATTTGCAGCGTCATCAACATGACCCTGACGCTTTAGCGGTGCGTTGGCTTCAAAGCCGCGTCGACCAGCATCAGGTGTATGAACATTGTGAAAATCGGTATCGATCATGCCAGGACAAAGTGCATTCACACGAATGTCGGGGCCGACCTCTTTTGCCAAACCGCGTGTCATGGTCATGACCGCGCCCTTGGCTGTGGCATAGGCGACGGCACCCGGTCCACCACCATCGCGCCCGGCCTGACTGGCGAGATTGACGATAGTTCCAGACGTCATCCTGGACAGGCAAGCCTGCGTCATCAGGAATGTGCTGGTCAGATTCAGGCTCATCACGGCGTCCCAATGTTCAACAGACATTTCCGCAATGGTTTTGCGGGCGATCAGACCGCCTGCATTATTGACCAGAATATCGACGCCGCCAAAGGTTTCGACCGTGCGATACACAAGCGCGTCAACATCCGCCTTCTTGTTCAGGTCGCCCTGCACGGCAATCGCCTTACTGCCGTTGGCTTCGATTGCGGCAACAGCTTCATCCGCGCCGTTTGAGCTGGAAAAATAGTTGATCGCAACATTTGCGCCTTCAGAGGCGAGTTTGACCGCAACCGCGCGGCCAATATCACGGCCTCCTCCGGTTACAATGGCGGTTTTACCTGCAAGTTTCATGTCGGTCCTTCCTATTACAAAGCGCCAGCTTCGCTTGTGTCACGGGTTTCAGTTGGCGGCCCTCTCAGAGCGCTCACAGCGCAAGTTGAGACGCCATTATCGGAACGCCCCCGGCATAACTGCCTTTGGGAGCCACAGAATGATTTCGGGGAATGCCGCCAACAGAATGAGGATGACCAGCATTGGGGCAAGGATAAGCACGACCTCACGCAGGACTTGCACAACATTCAGGCCACCGATCGCTGCAGAGATGAGCAAACACAAGCCGTATGGCGGTGTCACCAGCCCGAAGGCAAGCGAGACAATGCCGATGATAGCGAAGGCGATCGGATCAACCCCACCCGCCTGCGCCACGGGCATCAGAACCGTGCCAAGAATGATGATTGTCGGGATTGCATCGATGAACAGGCCAAAGAGAAGAAACAGCAGGGCAATCAAGATAGCCGTTCCAAATGCCCCGAACTCCCAAGCAGTCAGAACACTGACAATCAGGCGCGGCGCATCGTAGAACGACAGTAGCCATCCGAATGCCGAGGCGGTGCCGATCGCAAACAGAGAGATGGCTGCAAATCGTGCGGTGTCATAGAGGATCGTACCCAAATCTCTGACAGTGACCGTCCGATAGACAAACATGCCCAAGATCAGCGCATAACCCGCCGCTATGATTGCACTTTCAGTTGGTGTGACAAGACCACCTACAATACCGCCAATCACAAAGACCGGTGTCAAAAGGGCCAGTGCGGCGCCTTTCCAAGCGGCCCAGAACTCACCCCAGTTCGGCGTCGCCGTCACCGGGTAATTGCGGGCTTTTGCGAAACCATAGACCGTAGCCATCAAGGCGAGGCCAATCATCAGGCCTGGAATCGCGCCGCCCAAAAACAATGCGCCGACAGAGACCTGCATGACACCGCCCCAAACGATCATCAAAATCGACGGCGGGATGATGACCCCCATCACCGAAGAGCAGGCCGTGATAGCAACGGCAAACCGCGTGTCGTACCCCTCTTTCTGCATGGCTGGGATCAGGATTTTTCCGATACCCGCAGCATCTGCTGTGGAAGATCCGGAGATACCAGCGAACAGCATCGACACAGCGACATTTACATGACCCAATCCGCCGGGCATCCAGCCGGTTAGCACACGGGCCAGTTCGATCAGCCGGTCGGTTACTTTGCCGGAATTCATCAGGTTGGCCGCCAGTAGAAAGAATGGAACGGCCAATAAGATGAAGGAGTTATAGGATTGGAACATCCGATCCAGCACGATGAACGGGGTCAGCCGCAGCTCAAGCAACACAACCGGGAGGGTCGCCAAACCCAATGCGAATGCCACTGGGATGCGGATGAAAATCAGCACCAGAAAGCCAGCAATAAGCATCGTGGCGGCAGTTGCAGTATCGAGGATCATGTCTGGCTGCTCTCTCGGTTTAGATATTTCGCGATGGTTTCGGACAACCGGTAGCCTGACAGGAGAAACCAAAACCCTCCAGCAATCGGGACCGATACGTGCGTGATCGCGAGGTTTGCACGCATCATTACAGATCGTTGGTTGCCCCCAAATTCGGTGTACTCGATGCCGTAAAATAGGAAGAAGCCCCCAAAAATCATGATGGCAACATGCACAACACCGTCTTGGAGGAGCCGCGGGAGTGAGCCAGTCGCATCCCGGGTGATCCGCACGTCAAAATGCGTGCCGTCCCAAACAGCGACAATAGACCCGATCATCACAATCCAGACGAACAGGAACGTCGCCAGCTCTTCAGTCCAAAGATAAGTTGGGATCAAACCGGTGTAGCGAGAGACAACTTGCATCGCGACCGGTATCGCCAATGCCCCCATCATCACGCCAAGCAATATACGAAGCCCAGTGCAGAACCTATCCAGATATTTTCCAAGCATGTTCCACCCTACATCGCAATGTGACGCGCCAAGCGCATCGGGATTTATGCCAACGGGCGAGTTTGATTACTTACTCGCCCGTCAGCTGGGAGATCACATTCCGCGAACGTTGTTGAGCAGTTCTGTCGCGCCCAGCTCTTCGGCATAGGCGTCCTGCACTGGCTGAACCAGTTCCAGCATTTTCTCGCGACCCTCGAACTCATGCACTTCGATCTGACCTGCGTCGATCATTGCCTGAAGTTTTTCGCCGTCCTGACCGCTCTCCAACGCGCGGCCAAAAGCACCGGCCTCGGTGCCGGCATCCATGATAGCGGCTTGCAACTCAGCAGGCAGTTCATCGAAGATTTTTGCTGACATCACAATTGGGCGCACAGTGATCGTGTGCTGGGTCAATGAGACATGCGGCGCGACTTCGTAGAACTTCAGGTTCTGGATCGAGGCTGCTTCGTTTTCGAACCCGGCAATAACGCCTGTTTGGATTGCGTTATAGACTTCGTTGTAGGCAATGGCAGATGGTGCCGCGCCAACAGCTGAGAAAGTCTGCGCCTGAATTGGGGCCCCCATGACGCGCATGCGGTGTCCGGCAAGTTCATCCATGTTTGTGATGGGCTCGGCTGAGGCCAGGTTCCGCACACCGCCGCCATGATACCCAACAATCACAATGCCAGCGGCTTCGCGCAGATCATCCTCAAGAGGTTTCAGCGCATCCGATGAAAGCACCGCATCCCAGTGTTCAAGATCACGGAACAGGAAAGGCATATCCATCAAAGGAATGGACTCTGAAAACACCGCCATGTTGGACGGGGCAAGGATCGTATAATCTACGGCGACACCTTGGTTGAGGTAGGTGACGTAATCGGATTCAACCCCAAGCTCACCGTTCAGGCGCAGATCAAATTCGACCTCGCCATCATATTTCTCTGCGACCAGTCGTTCAAACTCGCGCAAGGTCTTAGTGAATGCATGTTCTTCATCAAACATGCTTGCCCCGCGCAGTGTGACATCAGCTTGCGCGGTCGAAACCCCTCCCAACAAAACAGCCGTCACAGCCAACGTCTTTAGTGAAAAATTGAACATTCTATCCTCCCAGATCAGGTTCAGGTCTTGTTTTCTTCCAGTCGTCTTTGACCGGCGATCGTGTTCGAAACCTTACAAGTGGTCACGCCAGATCAGCCTTCACCCCAATTTGGATGATCTGATTTCCTCCCAGCTAGCACACTTGCTCCGCCCTCGTTGATGGGCACACCCAACACGATAACTGGGATACTAGTCAACATAAATTTTCTAGATGCTCTTTCGATATGTGATATTTTCCTTTTATAACAATGAATATAATGTAACCTAGTATCCTAATTTGCTCTATTAATTCTCTCTCTGATCTGCCACAATGTCGCCAAACAGAGGTTGGAAAACAAAAAATGGCAGCTTTGGGAACCCTTGAACGTACGACAAGTAGCGATGTCGTCTTTGACGAACTGTTTGGACAAATCACCCGTCTGGAGCTGCTTCCAGGGACAAAGATATCCGAAACGGATGTTGCGAAATCATTCGGGTTTTCACGCCAGCCTGTGCGCGAGGCTTTCACGCGACTTTCCAACCTCAATCTCCTTTTGGTGCGGCCACAACGCGCGACAGTTGTTCGACCGTTCTCACGCCAGCTCATCGCGAATGCCCGCTTTGTGCGTGCCGCAGTCGAATTGGAGGTCATCCGCACTGCCGTGTCAGATCGCGACAAGTCGGTAGACGCGGCATTAAAAGCTAACCTTCGTGAACAGGCGGATGCAATCTCAGCAGAAGATGTCAATTTGTTCCATGATCTGGACTACCAGTTTCACAAACTGCTTTGCGCCTCGGCCAAACAGGCGTTTGCGTTTGAAATCATCGCCGAAAACAAAGCACAGGTTGACCGCCTTTGCATGCTGGCGTTAACCAGCAAAGAAGCAATGGATGATTTGTATCTGGATCATCAATCTCTTTTAAAGGCCCTGTTCAGCGGGGATGCGTGGGCGGCGGATCAAGTTCTTCGTACGCATCTTGACCGTTTGACGCCAACCATTCAGGCAATCTACACAACGCATAACGCATACTTTGATGAATAGGTAGCTAGATATCGGATGGCTTTTCGCCTCATCGCCCTAGTCTAAATTCATACATATTAGGTCGTGTTGACAAAAGGGATTCACAACGACCTCTGATCGTTATTCAAGCCGGTATCTGCGATGGAGGCCAGCTTGGCACGAAATCTAATGCCGGACGAGGAGTGGGCGTTCTTTGAACGGTTCATCCTTTCGGTCCGTGCCCCGAATGGGCGCAGACCTACCAATCACCGCCTTGTTCTTGATGGCGTTTTCTGGATTGCACGTACTGGTGCCCCATGGCGAGACTTGCCTGACGAGTTTGGGAAGTGGTCGAGTGTCTACCGACAGTTCCGACGCTGGACCCTCACGGGACTCTGGGAAAAGATTTTGGAAACCTTGACCGAGAGCAGGATCGTTCCTGACGCTCTTCAAATGGTCGACAGTACAGTGGTTCGTGCCCATCATCAAGCAGCGGGCGCAAAAGGGGGACTCCGCAACAAGGTTTTGGCCGCTCAAAAGGCGGCTTCACAACCAAGATCCACCTCCGGGTAAATGCCGCTGGGCTGCCGATGAGAATTGACATCACACCCGGCCAGACATCGGACTATCTTGGATTTGATCGGGTTATGGACGACAACCTGCCGGAGCCAGTCGTGCTGCTGGCCGACAAACGTTACGATGCCGACCGTATTCGCACCGAACTGCACAGCCGAAGCATTCGACCGGTGATCCCAATGCGAAAGTCCCGAAAGAGGCGCGTTGGGTTGGATTGGCCTCTCTACCGGCTAAGAAACCTGGTCGAGAGATGTTTCAACAAACTTATGAATGCTCGGCGGGTGGCTACCCGCTAAGATAAGACAGCCGAAAGCTTTCTCGGCTGCGTGGATATCACTTCAATCCGCCTCTGGATCCGCTATTTGTCAACATGACCTAGCAGTCGATAACAACTGCATTGTTGCGCATTGCGATGCCGGTGGAGCAGGAGCCATCCACCTCATCTCCTCCGACGGGCCTCGCTGCAGCATCGCTAATCCTCGGGCAATGGTAGCAACGGGCCGTCCACAATCTGTGTAGGGCAGGCGGACAACCGATGCCGTATCGCATCTGAGGTCCGTTCATGGCCCAAAACGACCAATGCTGCAGAGCGCAGCAATGTCTGTTTTTGAACGTGCTCAAGTCCTAACGGACAAAAGCCAGTGTCAGGACGAAGGGTTGCGCATTGGTTTATTGAACCAATCGCTTGGACAAAATCTGGACTGCCGCTTCAAACCTTTGCGGGTCCTGTGCCACTCGGGCTGCCAGTTGTGCGCCCTCGAGCAAAGGCAGTGTTGCGGCGGCTTCTGCTGCCGGATCGGCAACATGTAGGATCGTTCCATCGCCCTGACCCAGTGAAAATGCCCTCGCAAGCCATTCGGTCATCATTGTGCGAAAACGGTTCATCTCGGCAATCGTGTCTGCTGATAGATTTTCTGTACTGGTCGAAAAAGACACGCACAGGCACAAGCTTTGACCACCTTCAAGTGCGCCACGATACCGCTTGATCAAAGCGGCCAAGCGCGTCGCCCCTGTTGGATGGTCTTGATCAATCTCGCCACAGGCGGTTTCCAAATCTGAATAATACCGCTGCATCAGCGCGACGGCCAAAGCTGCCTTGCTGGCGAAATGATGGTGAATGCTGGCCTTTGTGATTCCGACGTCGGCGGCCAGGTCGGCATAGCTGAACCCATCAAAGCCACGCCTGCGCGCGGCCCGTTCAGCCGAATTGAGCAGAGTTGTCTTGGTGTCGGTCGCCATGTGTTATCCAAGATTTTGGTCGTTTAGGCTGTGTAGGACATTCTCTGCCGCTTCCAAAGCACCTTCGATATAGCCGCCGAAAACCGGGGCGACCTCTGTTCCTGCGAAATGCAGCTTTCCGTTCCACAGATTGCTCATCGCCTTCGGTAGACCGTATGTCGGATGGGCATATAGCGGTGCCTTATCCGCCTCAGTTGCAGTGTAGGGATCAATGGCCCAGTCTTTCAAGTAGAGCTTTTGGGGCTCGGCGGCTTCAGGCCCGAACAACCGTGTTAATTGAGCGTGCAGGTGCTGACGCAGCAGTTGTTCGTCCGCGCGACCTTGGGGCGGTACACCGATGAAGCCAAAGAGCGCGTATGGTCCGCCCTCAGGGGGGGATGCATCATGGATTTCGACCATCGGTCCTTTCCGGCTCATTGCATCACCGGACAGTCCTTGTTTGCGCCAGAATGGTTTGTCGTACACCGCAACAGCCTTGGCCTGACCTGCCATCCATGTCGCGATGCCTTTCATGGTTTGGGTGGCTTCGGCAGACAATGCGGGCGAAAATGCGATTTCGGCCGCAACACGTGGGGGCACAGCGAGGACAGCTTGATCCGTGTAGATCTGTTCGCCCTTTGCCGTTGTTGCAATGAATTGATCGCCGGACATGTCAAGTTTAACAACCGGCGCGTTTAGCTGTTTGCGATGATCCGGCAGGCAGTTGGCCAATGCGTCTGTCAGAGCAGCCAACCCTCCCTTTAGCCGCCATGACCCTTCCATTGATGAAAAACCCTGCCCGCGTTGCACGTTGCCATGTTCATCCTCAAAGGTCTGAGCGCCATCGGCGAATTGGTCGAACTTTGTCAGACCAAACCGATCAATCAGAGCTGCAATACGTGGCTGGCCCGGCCAGAACCAGGCAGGCCCCATGTCAAAGTAGCCTGCCTCCAGATGCTGCGTCATGATTCGCCCGCCAAACCGCGGGCGGGCCTCAATCAGCATATAGTCGCGCCCTTGCGCCTCAAGACGTTCGGCTAAGACAAGTCCTGACAACCCGCCGCCGACAATCAGCGTTTGCATGCGCTAGAACCCTTCGGATGCCGGGCGCAGATCTAGCTCGTGCGTCCATGTGGATTTGGGTTGGCGGGCGAGGCTACAGTAGGCCTCTGCGATGTCCTCGGGCTTCATCATCTTGCCCGGATCAAGGTTGTGCAGGTCCCGAGATCGCGCTGTATCAATGATACCGTCCAGAATCGCGTGGCAGACATGAACACCTGCTGGTTGATACTCCCGTGCAAGCGATTGCGTCAGGCCGCGCAAGGCGAATTTTGCGCTGGCAAAGGCCGAGAATCTTGTACCACCCCGCAAGGACGCTGTGGCGCCAGATACAATGAACGTACCACCGCCAGCGCGGACCATCGGTTGCAGTGTCGATTGGGCAAGCAAAATGGCAGACTGCACCATCGATCCCCACGTGCGTTGATAATCAGCAAGCCGGGTTTCTGCGAAAGGCGCGATGATCAGTTCGCTCGTGTTGTGGATCACAACCTTGGGCGGGCCATGTTCTGCGATAACCTGTGCCAGGATGCTGGGAACGGCACTCTCGTCCGTCAGGTCCATCTCAAAGAACTGGCCAATCACCGTTTCAGGTTGCGTGCGTCCCAAGCCAACGGCAGCAAAGCCATCTTTTGTGAAACGGGACAACAGGGACTGACCAAGGCCAGCCCCCGCGCCGGCCACTAGGACCAAAGGTTTTTCAACACTCATCAGACGGCAGGCGGTTTGGCGTGGGGCAAATGACCCGTCTTGATCCACAGCTTTGCCCCATCAGGGCCAGCCGTTGCAGACAGTTGATCGCCTTCCGGCAGTCGCAGCCATGCTCCCTTTTCAAGCGTATCGCTGCCTTCGGTGACGGAACCGGCAATCACCAGCATTTCGATCCCACCCACATCAGTATTTTCCAGTGTCGCGCCTGCATCAAGGTGGCTGTAGGTAACTGTTTCACGCGCATCACGGTGTAGTTCAGCCGTTGCGACACCATCCACAGGATCGGTCAGTTCTTCGGCCATGGTTTTGCGAAACTGATTGCGGTCGGCCATGTCGAACTGCCACAGCTTTACAAAGATCGTGCAGCCCGGCTCTGACCCCGGCGTATGTGCAGTGGTGGGAGGATTGCGCACATATGTCCCTTCGGGGAAGTCGCCATGTTCGTCCTGAAATACACCATCAAGCACGATGAATTCTTCGCCACCTGTATGGGTGTGTTCCGAAAATTTGCTGCCCGGCGCATAGCGCACAATCGTCGTGGCACGGGCAACTTCGCCGCCGATGCGGTCCAACATACGCCGATCCACACCGGGCATAGGCGAAGCGTTCCACTCAAGCTGTTCAGAATGAACAACCACGCGTGTTTTAAAGTCTGCGTTCAGTTCCATGTTTTTCCTTTCGGCTTGAGTGGTATCGCGTCCTTAACCTGCGATGCTGGGCCGTGCCGAGACCTTTGCACGCCATGCCGTCAGATTGGAGAGTGTCTCTGGAATGTCGACCTTGGCAAAGTCCGCAAAGGCAAGACCGGCAAACGCTGTGATATCAGCAACCGAAAACTCAGAACCAGCCAGATATTCATTGTCAGCCAGAACTTCATCCAAGTAAGCCATTGTCTGACCAGCAACTTGCTTTTGCTTGTTGCCCCATTCAGCACATTGATAGGTCTCAAGGTCTGGCCCAAGACCTGGTGTGGCATGGTGAAAGTAGGTTCCCACAGCATTCAGCAGACCATTTTCTGCACGCAGGTTCATCATCGAAATTTGCGCACGTTGTTTTGGTGTCTCTCCGGTCAGCGACGGGCCTTCGAAATGGTTGTCGATATATTCTGTAATCGCATTGCACTGCGAAATATGTGTACCGTCCGCCAACTCAAGGCATGGCACAACGGCATCGGGGTTTTTGGCTTTAAAGGCCTCGGTGCGATGTTCGCCACCCAACACGTCAACCGGAACGAATTGGACCTGGTCTGTTGCGCCTTTTTCAGCAAGCGCAATGCGCACACGTGCGGGGTTTGGGAATCCCTCAGTATCATAGATTTTCATGTCGTCACTCCTTGTGAACTGACATCTATCTACTAGTAGGTAGGTATCTTGGGCAAGATGTATTTTGGTCGTTGCGATAACAAGGTTGTTACGATGATAAGTTTAGCAGCGTCTGGATTTGATGCCAGCTTCCTTCGAAGCGGTCATTTGTGTCGTCCTAATGAATAACAATAAAGTCCCGCAAAATGATGTTGTTGCATGGATCGCCGAGCCGCGATATCGCCGCCGCTCACTCTGACGCAAGCGGCGATACATCCCTACAAATTCAACAATGCCCGTCGCAACAAGTTTCCCAAGGCTACGTATCGTGTTACGAACTGCTCGGAATACGACGAAAGTCTCCGGCGTCGAGGTGATGTGACGATCTGGGTTTCTGATGATGTTGTGAAGAACTGGGCTTCGCCACGCCGCAAGACACGCGGCGGTCAATCGCTTTATTCAGATCTGGCAATCGAGATCAGTCTCACTCTGCGGGTCGTGTTTCGACTTCCGCTCAGACAAACTCAGAGTTTCATGCGGTCGATTGCCAGGCTTATGGGCATTGACCTCGTAGTACCGGACTTCTCGACCTTGTCGCGACGCGGTAAGCGGATGAAGATTGTCCTAAACCGGCGAGACGCAAATAAGCCAATCACCCTCATTGTGGACAGCACAGGCCTGAAAGTGCGTGGCGACAAGGGCTGGCATGGAGAAAAACACGGCATCAGGAAGGCGCGCAAAACATGGCGCAAGCTCCACATCAGGCTTGGCCCGGAAACCGGTGATATCGCTGCAACGGAATTGACCACCGAACACGTGGGCAATGAAACGGCACTGCCAGATTTGCTAGCTGACATGGATGTTGATGTGAACCGCTTTCTGGCGGATGGAGCATATGACGGCCAATGTGTTGCAGACTGTCTGTTGGACAAGTTCGGATCCAGGATTGAGATCATTATACCCCCACCTAAAAACGCGGTTCGCGGCGAGAATGCACGGCGCAATCAACACATCGATACCGTCGCTGAACATGGCAGAATGAACTGGTAAAGTGAGACGGGAGACAACCAGCGATCACGGGTTGAAGCCTAGATCGGCAGATGGAAACAAGTTATCGGCGATCGCCTGCAAGGGTGTGATCTCGACCGGCAAATAGCTGAAGCGAAAATTGCATCAAAAGCGCTCAACCGCATGACATCTCTCAATCGTGCGGAGTACGAACGCGTCTTCTAACGTGATGGGGTAAGGGGCAAATTCGTCTCAAACCTGATCCATGCAACACGGTCGTGGAATGCCACAACGGAAATCTGGCGCCTAGTCCAACCGCCGATACCTGGGCATCAAAAAGCTGTCAGTAGAACCCATAAAATTGTAACACCCCGCCATCAATCTTTGCCCACCGCAATAGTCCCACTTGCCTTCCCTACCAATCCACTTATGAAGTTCAATCAGTTGACCTAGGGGAAAGATTGCGATGCGCATGCGCGATACGTTCATCAAACCGATGCACCCGGAAGGTATTCGGTTTGTCGCGATCTTTGCCGCCGTTACGGTCGGTCTGTTTCTCCTGTCTAACATTCTGGGCTGGATTGGTGTCGGCCTCACGATCTGGTGCTACTATTTCTTTCGCGACCCGGAACGCGTGCCACCCACTGGAGAAGGGTTGATCGTCAGCCCAGCGGACGGGGTGGTTTCGCTGATCGAAGCGGCGGTGCCGCCGAACGAGCTTGGGATGCCTAACACGCCTCTCACCCGTGTCAGTGTGTTCATGAGTGTCTTCAACTGTCATGTGAACCGCACGCCAATTGAAGGTGAGATTACCGCTGTTGCATATCGCCCCGGCAAGTTTTTCAACGCATCTCTGGACAAGGCCAGTGCTGATAATGAGCGCAACAGCCTGCGCATTCGTATGAAAAACGGTCAGGATCTGGCTGTTGTCCAGATTGCCGGCCTCGTGGCCAGACGGATCGTCTGCTTCGTGAAGCCAGGCGCAGCGATGCAAACTGGCGAACGATTTGGATTGATCCGCTTCGGGTCTCGGCTGGATGTTTATCTTCCTGATGGCGTGGTCCTACAAGTGCGTGTAGGGCAAACGATGATTGCGGGCGAAACCGTCCTTGCCAGTTTGCCCACCCTTGAAGAAAAGTAGGTAACTGGATCAGTGGCAAAACCATCCAAACAGGAAGAGACCGAGTTTGCGCTGATCCACTTGTTGCCCAATGCGTTGACCATAACGGCCATATGCGCGGGCCTGTCGGCAATCAGATTTGGCGTTCAGGGCAATTACGTGCTCGCTGTCCAGTTGATAATTGCCGCCTGTGTGCTGGATGGGCTGGATGGCCGTATTGCGCGCCTTCTCAGCAGTGACAGCAAACTGGGGGCCGAACTGGACTCACTTGCAGATTTCTTGAACTTCGGGGTCGCCCCACCGCTCGTTCTTTATTTCTGGGCCTTACAGGATATACGCAGTGCGGCTTGGATTGCGGTTCTGTTTTTTGCGGTGTGCTGCGTCATGCGACTTGCCCGGTTCAATGTGGGCGGCAAATCCGAAACCTGCGATCAAGATGGGGCCTATTTCGAGGGAGTCCCCGCCCCTGCAGGGGCGCTGCTTGTCATGTTGCCAATGTATCTGTCCTTCGCCTTCGCCGATGCCCCTTTGCTGCCCAGTATATTGATTTGCCTTTATATGGTGATCATAGGTCTTCTGCTTATCAGCCAAATACCGACCTGGTCATTCAAGACGACGCGAATCTCGCGCGAGAACGCAAAGTTTTATCTCATCGGTGTCGCTGTTGCGGGGGCCGCATTGCTGACTTTCGCCTGGGCTACGTTGATTGTGCTTTGTTTCGGATATGTGGGCACGGTCGCCTGGGCGTGGCTCGACAGGGGAATACCTTCTAACCGTTAAGGACTCGATATGGACATCAAAGCCGTTCAAACTTCCTATGCTCGCTGGGCCCCCATCTACGACAAGACGTTTGGGGCAGTTACCAATGTCGGGCGGCAGCATGCGGTTGATTTTATCAATAGACGTCCAGGCAAAGTTTTGGAGGTTGGCGTCGGCACCGGACTTTCGCTGGAACATTACGGGCCCGAAACGCAAGTGACCGGAATCGATTTCAGTGAGGACATGCTGCAAAAGGCGCGCGACAAAGCAAAAGATCTATCGCTGGACCATGTTGTCGAGCTGAGGCAAATGGATGCCCGCACGCTTGATTTTCCCGACAACCATTTCGATACGGTTTCGGCAATGCACGTGCTATCCGTCGTACCGGAACCGGAAAGGGTAATGGCGGAAATAGCGCGGGTCTGTAAACCGGGTGGAAAAGTAGTAATTACCAACCATTTCCAACGAAAGCGGGGGTTGCTCGCATCCTTGGAACGCGCGATTGCTCCGGTCGCAAATACGATTGGCTGGCATTCTGATTTCGATATTGAAACAGTACTGCAAGAGGATGCGCTTGCCGTAGAGGAGCAAAGAACCCTTCCACCTCTGGGGATGATGACATTTTTGGTACTGAAAAAATCAGTTGTCACGTAACTGTTCAGTGAAAGAACTTGGTACGACTGCAAACAGGAAACTGAGCAACACCAGCCGCTGAGCCTCCCCAACTGAACTGGTCCCCCGTTATGTTTAGGAAACGGAGGACCTAGAATGGCAAACAAGAGACCGAAGCCGGAAGAGATTGTCTCGAAGTTACGGCA
>NZ_JBXWND010000026.1:0-10457 GCF_059610185.1 Ruegeria sp. YTSA108
TTCGATGTGCTGAAAGGCAACTCGATCCAATGCTGGCATCCAGGGCTAACGCCTGAGATCTGGCAAGTGTTAGCCCACAACGCACCCTCCAGGTAGCGGCCGCCGCCGTCTAGAGATCAGATTAGATGCCGTTCGCCATTTCTTGGTGCGGTGTGTTTGCGCGACGGGTGACAAACCAATGCTTTGTCCATTCGGCACAAAGGCCACGTTTAACCAGAAGCGCCCTTATATATTTGGATTAGTGGTTGGCGGTACTGGTTCTCAATAGACTTTATTATTCTGTCACTGGAGAAAACAACATTAATGACCAGCCCAATATTGACAGGAGCATCCGGTGACGATCTCATTCAAGGGCTCGCATTTCCCAAAAGATGTGATCTTGCACGAGGCGTTTTTCTATCTGCGCTACTCAGTGTCGTATCGGGATCTGGAAGAAATCCTGGCTGAGCGCAGAGTTAAGGTTGATCACGCGACGCTGAACCGTTGGATCGTCAAATATGCGCCATTGATTGCCGACAAGGCACGTCGCCATAAGCGAAACTGCGTCCGCCTCTGCAACGCTCGATGGGATTGAAGTTGCGCAGATGATCAGAAAGGGTCAGTCCGGAGTCGGAATCTGCCCGTCCAAGCAGTTTGCGAACCAAACCGCTTGAACTTAGTAAATTCCAACCAGCCCTTACACTTTAGAGAATTTTGCGACAAAGCCGCTAAGATCATACCGAACTTGCGAATTCGGGCCAACGGCGGCTCTTCCCGCAATACGCGGCGGGAAGGGCAGAGTAGATGAACGGCAGATTCCTTTCGCGAGCTGTTAGTTCGTAGACCCGCCGATTTTGTGGCTGCGGCGAATGTCTCCTTTGATGAGCTGCAGCGCAGTGGTGGGACATATCTGCCAATGGCAAGTTCGGGCGGCCCGTTCATTTGCACACAGCGTCTGGCAAAATCGCAAAGGTCAGCTACAGTAGCCAATGTTCAAGCGCCCGCTTCAACACAATGCTTTGCTGCTACCTAACAGTTGCGTGAGATTTCGGGATAGGTCTAAAAAAGTTATGCCCTCCTAGCAATCTCAATTCAATACTGAAGAATATGAGTAATTTGGCGGAGATTTAAGTGCGACTTAGCGTGGGCATCGCTGTGTCAATTCTGGTGGCTGTGTCTATCGGAGTGTCGACCTTTATTGTCCATTCCCTATGGTGGACGACTGCGCGCGACAATAGCCGCATGCTTGCAGCTGAAATCAACGGCCAGATAGCGAACACTGTCCGCATCGAGGTGGGGGTGACGCTTAGGTCGGCCGAAGCCGCTTGGGCAGCCGTTCGCACGATCTTTGTCCAGAACGTCATCGCGACGCGACAGGCCGACAAGCGCGAGTTTGTTTTTCTGTCGCAACTGCAGGCGCAGCCGAATATCTCATGGATGTTCTTTGGCTGGCCCGATGGCAATTTTTTCGCGTCGCACCGTCTAGGTGACGGCGGGCTTGAGATGATTGAAATCGACAAGGGGATCCGCGACCGAATGCTGCGGAAGGATCGCTATATCTTTATCCCCGGTGACATTCAGTTCGAGGAGCGGACCTTTACTGAAACATCCTATGATCCGCGCGAACATGCCTGGTTTGAAAACTTCATGGGGCTCAGCTCTGCGGGGTGGATCGAAACGCACGACCTTCCGGATAGTAAAAAAACCGTTTACGCCTTTGCTGGTCCGATAGACGTCAACCGAACGCGGCAAGGTGTTCTGGCCGTTGCAATCGAAACGGATCGTTTGTCACGTTTTCTCGCCACGCTTGCCCCCGGCGAATTCGGCGCGGCATTTATTCTGAACGCTGACGGCAAAGTTATTGCAGTACCTGATGCAGAAGCGGATGAGATTACCCCGGCGCGCATGGGCGAAGGGAAGCTTTATGAAGTTGCCATGATCTCAGGCGAAAGGTTGTTGGCAGATCCCCAAGCGAATGCCCAAGGCACGTTGACGAAACGTGTCGTCATCGACGGCGTGCCTTATGCGGTGGCGCTGACGCCACTGGGGTTTTACGGCTGGCGCGTTGCCACGGTCATACCCGAAGCGGCGTTTCTGTCGAGCATCGATGAAGCGCTGATAAACTTGATATACGTTTTGATCGGTGTGGTGATCGTCGCAACCGGGCTGGCGATCTGGCTGATCCGAAGCATTGTCGCAAATCCGTTGGCACGCATCGCCGAAGATCTTGGCAAAATCGAACGCTTTGACGTCGAACGCATTGAGCGCAGACCCTCCAGACTGTCTGAGCTTGCCAATCTTTCTGCGGCAACCGCGAGCATGGCCGCTGGTTTGTCCGCTTTCCGAAAATACGTGCCCACCGATCTCGTGCGTATGCTGGTTGCTGAGGGCATCAAGATACAGCCGGGCGGAGAAATGAAACAGATCTCTGTGTTGTTTTGCGATGTAGCGGGTTTCACAGGGCTGTCCGAAAAACTTGGCCCAAATATTGTCCAGCTGATGGAGCCCTTCTTCAGCGCAGCCTCTGCGGCCATTACTCAAAACGGTGGGACGATCGACAAGTTTATTGGCGATGCCGTGATGGCGTTTTGGGGGGCGCCGCGTAAAGATGCCAACCACGCTGAAAATGCTTGCCGCGCAGCGCTGGACCTTGTCGCTGCCGTGGGCGCGTCCGGAATTGAAGATGAGGCCGGCAACCCCCTACGCGTCAGGATCGGGGTGAACAGCGGCGAGGCTCTGGTCGGAAATATCGGATCAGAGCAGCGGTTGAACTACACCGCGATTGGTGATGTCGTGAACGTTGCCAGTCGGTTGGAAGGGGCCAACAAAGACTATGGAACGCTGATCCTGATCGGGCCGGAAACGAGGCGACAGGCCGCTGACGCAATCGTGGTCCGTGAGTTGGACACGCTTACGGTGTTTGGACGTGTTGAAGAGCTGGTGGTCTACGAACTGATCGCGATGGCGGATGGGCGTGTTGGATCATTTGCCTGGATAGAGGCTTATGAACAGGGCCTTACACATTATCGGACAGGGCGGTTTGAAGAGGCCGTTGCCGCATTTGCGGCCGCAGACCAGGCGCGAAACGGAGACCCCGCCTCAGTCGCCATGATGGCCCTCGCCCAAGACCTGTTAGACAGGCCGCCAAAGGAAGGCTGGCGTGCGGTTACTAGCACCAACAAGAACCAGTAGGAAACTTCCGTTAAAGTTAAGGGGCTTCGGGAAAGTCCGACAAGTCTCGCGTTGTGTGTGCTCAGCGCCGGGGACTTCGCTCTCGCAGTGAATGTCCGGAAAGTGGGTTGCGACCGCGGCATCACCACCCGGTAGCCAATGTCCGGATTGGGCCGTCTAGGAAAACGACCCTGTGGCTCTAAATTTCAAAAGCTTCCGCGATGGCCAATGTGTTCTCCAACTCTAGGCCAGAATACCGAACCGTCCTATCCATTTTTGTATGTCCAGGCAGAAGTCGCTTATTGCGCAGATTGTCAATGTTTCTGCAGATCTGAGTAACCTTGGTTCACCTCTTAGAATGCGTTCCCTTGGTGCTCGCCTCAAGGTCTATGGGCTTCACCCATTCCCGGACAATCCGCAAATACTGGCGGGTCGAGACGAGCGGGCGCTCATGAATAGCGGAAATTAACATGCCCGTCGTTTGCTAATGTCACTAATACTCTTAAGGTGAATGGAGCCTTAGGAGGCCTTAATGAAAAACCTAATTTTGATCTCGGTCTTGGCCGCTACTAGTACTGCGACCAGTGCCGAGGAGCAACGCATCGAGCTTAATAATTTCTATCCGCTTTCTCAGGAAGACTTTGACCTTGGTGATCATATTTTTCACATCGCCGACAACAAAGGAGGATTTGAAGTTATCGAAGGTCCTGTTGACGGCGGGCTTGCTCGATGCCTTGGATCGGGGTTCGGTTACCAAGATGGGACCAACTCAATCTCCGGAATATGCATTTTTGGTGAGGGCGAAGACACTTTCACGATGCGTTGGAAAGCAGGTGAAAAAGGCGCGGCAAACTCTTGGGAAATTATCGTCGGAACTGGGCGCTATGATGGGATGACTGGCGAGGGCATAGCCACGACGGACATTGTGTCGATGTACCAAGCACTACCTTTGAGGCGAACCCACATAGTAGGAACCGTGGAAATCCCTGAGTGAAATGTTGTCCCTGAGTTTATGACGGGTAGGGCCGTTGGATTGATCGTGGGAAGCAGGGCATGGGAAAACGTTACTGTTGCTCCAATGTTCGGTAGGTGATGGCGTCAGACATCATACACATCACAGAGAGCAGCATTTCGCGGTTGCCGACGCAATGTAAGCCGTCCCAACAAAGCGCTCTTACTTCGAGGCCTTGAGTTGTTCGTCCAGATCAGAGAACGATGCGGCCCAGAATTCTGCCAGGAACGCTGAAACCTCCTGTTCTGAGATTTCCGACCTATTGCCCTCGGCATCCGTCGCTTGACCCATTGTGTATCGCAAGTCGGTGCCGGTGTTCGTTTGCGTCAGCTGATATGTCTCGGGCAGGCTTACTCCAGTGCGCGCCGGATCCTGGATGCAGGTCGAGAAATAATCGAACGGTTCCCAATCAGTGATGCGATAGAAAAAGTCCGCCAATTCGTGAGAGCAATGATAGCCCGACCCATTGCCGAGACGCCCTTGTGGGCTGTCGACGGTGATTTCCTGTACACGGTTCATCCATTTCAGCTTTAGTTCCGGCGCGACCAACGCCTCCCAGACAACTGCAATTGGGGCATCGAAATGATGGAGGAACGTCCAAACTCCGTCTTCCTTGGTCAAGAAATGGCGTTCGCGGTTGGCACGCAAACGTTCCCAAGATTTAGCCAAATCGTAGACTTTCATCGAAACCTCGCCAAAATGTTCGATGTCCTGTGAAAACGGTTCCACTATGCCTTTGATATCCATGGCGTTTGCAGCGGCCTCGCTAAACAGCGCGTAACTGCGTACACCGGTGGCTTCAACAACGTTCGTCTTGGCCATTCGGTGGACCAGAACAACGTCGGCGCCGGAAAAGTCTTTTACCGGGCCAAGTTGCATTTCTTCGAACTGGCCATGATGGGTGATAACCTTCAAATCCAGCCCTCCGACATTGGCACACGCGTTGCAGGTACAGGTTGTGTTGGCAATTATGTCCTGCCGACGAAGAGCAAATGCGTTGTAGAGATTCTCGCAGATGGTCAGGAAGGTCTCGCCGGAGGGGAAATCCTGCCGGGTTGAATATGCCAGAACGGCATCGCCTTCGGTTTTCCAGAAATGGAGCGGATCACCCACCTGTTCGACCAGTACGCCCAGCAAGGAATGCAAAATCGGATTAGCGTGATCCATTTCCGAAGTGGTCAAAAATTGTGTGTAGCCGGAAATGTCGGCGATCAACAGATATCCAGTTTGTGTTGACATGGCACGCTCCCCAAAAGAGTGTTTGGCGCGGTTATTTTGACCTACAAAGGGTTCAAAACCACTTTGGGTCCAAATGCGCCATAGACGGTCATCATGGTGTGTAGGCTGGAGCTCAGACGCAAAGTTGCCGGTGAGAGCCCGAAGTGGTTACCAAGTTCCCGCAATACAGCCCCTAAATGGCGCCGCCGCTATAGCGACGTCACTACGCCCATCCGAGTTGTTTTAGAGAGTGCCCATCATTCCAGATTTTGGTCATTCGGGCGATCTTATCACCTTCAAATTCCATAACGTAGGCATAGTTGGTTGCGATTTCTTTGCCGGTGGCAGGAACTGGTCCACCTTCACCGGTTTGTTTGCCGCTGAATACTGCTGTGGCCGTTACGATGTTGCGTTCGTGATCAGTCGAGAATGAGGTGATGTCGTAATTGCCATCTGGGATTGGGGTCAAAATTCCCGCCGTCCAGGCTGTATAATCTTCGATTGTCGAGATATCGGCCAATGCGTCGGCTTCGCATGTAAAAGTGGCACCGTCCTGACAGTATGTCTTGCAGACGTTCCAGCCTTTGCCTGTTTCGCATGCATCAAAGAAGGCCATAGCCGTTTCGGAAATACTCATCGTGCTTCTCCTATCCCTGTTTCACTAGCGTCCAGCGCGTCGTTGCCTTCAATTCCGTCTGGATGGGATAGTTTTAGAACATTTATTTTAAAAAATCAATTTTAAAATAAATGAGGGATGAACTTCACTCGCGAATTTCCCTCATGATCAAGTCGTAAAAGTTTGGTATCACGTGCTTTTTTTCGTCGTGCCGCCCATACAAGACGGTCCCGTGAACGCAAAAAACCACAAAGCTTGCAAGCTGCGCTGTGTCCTTTTCCGCCCCGATATCTCCATCCGCCTGGGCATTGCGAAGAGCAGTTTCAACCAATGACTCGACTTCTGCGCAGAACGCGCCCACTTGCTTTGCGGCTTCAGGACTTATCACATGCTTTTGTGCAAGGTGGTTCATCATCAGGCAACCCTTGTATTCCGACTTGGCGGCCCCCAAAAAAACGTTTCGGAGAAACATTTCGACGCCCTCTAAGTTAGGGTTGTCGATCAAAATACGATAGCGCGGCCCGATAACATGATCGCGGTAATGATCCAAAGCTGCTGAGAACAATCCTTCCTTGTCTCCAAACTCCTTGTACATGCTGGCCGTGTTCAGCCCGGTTTCGCGGACAACGTCACTTATCGATGCAGCTTTGTAGCCGTTTTGCCAAAAAACACCCATGGCTTTTTCAACTACAGCTTCGCGTGAATATGATCTTGGTCTACCCATCGGAGCATATTAAAATGATCATTTAAAAATCGCAACACGTACCGTCTGAGCAATATCAGAAGAAACCGTTACGAGGGTAGAATCTTCGTGAGCTGCCACGATTTGCATGGTGCGCTCTTACATTCCAAATCGCAGGCAAGTAGTTGATTTGTCATTGCTCCGTGTAGCGAGAATGCTCCCGCGTTTTCTCAAATTGACGCCAGGATTGACCGCCTTTTTATTGTTCAAACCAACTGCAGAAAATGCGCGGCTCAATTTTCGCATTCCAGCGCGGCCTTCAATGACCGGTTCGATGAAATTCGCTGAGTGGCAAAGTTCCGATGGTCGAACGAGCCTACCCTGACCTAGGCCATTTGCACGAGCAATGCTGCATGATTTACAGCCTGGTCGCGTATCCCTGAAAATGTGAATCCTGACGCGTTTAGGTATCTCTGTAACGAGCGTCGGCTCACTCCCATTTCATCTGCCACGCATTGGACCGTTGCCCTACCGTCTCGTGCCAAATCGAGCTTTGGTTCGGGACTGAATGGACCACTCGTGGCGCGCTATTGTTCGCGTAATCTCCAACGTGGAAATTCGACCTATTTGAGTGCAAGGTAATTAAGGGCTGCATTTGGAGGAATACGTTTTGATGGAATTGAGTTCTGACTCTGGGACTTCCCCAGAATACTCCAAAACGCTGGAGGACTTTGACCTGGACCTCGCAAAGTCTGTCTTTTTCGGCAATTTCAGCGACGGAATCAATGCATGCGTAGAATGTTGTGATGCCCATTTGCAGGGCAATCCCCTGGCATTGAACTGGATTGCATTGGACGGGCACCATGAGACCCGCAACTTTGTAGAGTTGCGCGATGAAGCTGCGTGCTTCGCCAATTTGCTGAAGAAACAAGGCATCCGACCCGGCGATATCGTGGCGGGTCTGTTGCCGCGCACCCCGGATCTTGTGACAGTTGTTCTCGGCGCCCTCCGGGCAGGTGCGGCCTATCAACCTTTGTTTACAGCCTTTGGGCCCAAGGCCATTCAGGACCGTTTGACCATGAGCGGCGCGAAGATGGTTGTGACTGACGCCGCGAACCGCAAAAAGCTCAACGAAGTGGAAGGTTGCCCGCCTGTCGCGATGATTGCTGACACGCGACAAGAGGTTGTTGGGGGAGACATTGATTTCCGCCGGGCAATGGCCTCGCAATCGCCTGAGTTCGTCCCGGTATTGCGGAACGGCGATGACCTGATGTTCATGATGGCGACATCTGGAACTACAGGTCCCGCAAAAGGAGTTCCCGTGCCCCTAAAAGCTCTGCCTGCCTTTAGATCTTACATGATCGAAGGGATCGGTCTGCGGCATGAGGATGTTTTCTGGAACATTGCCGATCCGGGCTGGGCCTATGGTCTATACTATGCGTTGATCGGCCCGCTACTATTGGGTCATGCAACCACTCTGGTCGAGGGACCATTCACAGTGGACAGTACATATGACGTGATTTCGAGATTGAATGTGACTAACTTTGCAGGCGCGCCTACTGCGTTTCGACTAATCATCGCCGCCGGAACCGAGCGCGCGTCACAGCTGCGCGATCAGATCCGGTGCATCAGCAGCGCAGGCGAGCCGCTAAACCCCGAAGTCATCCGCTGGTTCGAGGCCGAAATGAATGCGCCGATTAAAGATCACTATGGGCAGACCGAAACGGGTATGCTGGTGAATAATCATCACGGGCTCGAACATCCGGTCCGTCCGGGATCGGCCGGCTATGTTATGCCGGGATACAGGGTCGAGGTTCTGGCCGAGGATGGCAGCATCGCCGATTTCAGTGAGCCTGGTCAATTGGTCGTCAACATCGCGGATTCACCTCTCTTGTTCTTTAGCGGCTACCTGAACAAGGGCAACAAATCGATCGAGAACGGATACTATCTTACCGGGGACACGGTGGAGCGGGACGAACACGGATGTATCACTTTCGTAGGGCGGAACGACGACGTCATCACCTCTTCGGGGTATCGCATCGGACCGTTCGACGTTGAAAGCGCCCTGATCGAACACCCTTCTGTGACGGAGGCGGCAGTCGTAGGCGTGCCGGACAAGGAACGGACCGAAATAGTGAAAGCGGTAGTCGTACTGGCGGAAGGCACAGAAGGTAGTGAGGCGTTGGCTGCAGAGCTGAGGGATTATGTCAAACAGCGCCTTTCTGCACACGCCTATCCTCGGCTTATCGAATTCGTCAAAGAACTGCCGAAGACACCCAGCGGCAAAATTCAAAGGTTCCTGCTCCGAGAAGCGAGTGTCGGCGCCACTTGATCTAGCCTCTCGAAGGCAAGCTTCGTCGTTCAAATACATGGCAATTCTGCTGGGCAGCGAACGGCGACTTAGTCCGCACTGTGTGAATTGACCGTTCCAGCCTCGCTGCGCTGCACCAATGGCCGGTTTCATCGCCGCGTCACAGCGCCAGATTTCGAGCGCATGCAGCATTTCTTCCGTAGCGAGCGCGCACCGCGAAAAATCACAATGACCGGGTTGGGCCGTTCGTATCGATAACGATAATGGGAGCCATTATCGTTACTGGTTTGCACTCGCAAACTTATCATTCACCTGCACGCAGTGCTGTATTAAGTGGTCGGCTACGGCAACTTTTGCAGGTATCGAGGTGGCGCACATGATCCGCAAAGGCCAATTCAAGCCTGGACTCTGTTCATTCAAACAATTCGCTGAGCTGACCGTCTAGCTCCAATCCGATCGTTAAAACAGCTCGTCGTGCTCAAAATTTTGCAACAAAGCCGGCTACGTCCCGATCGGTGAGTGACTTTGGGCTGCAATCTGTTTTTGTAGCAAATCCCGAGCCTGCCGTCTCGTTACCGGGCTCTAGGTTTCAGCCGACATATCGGCTTCCACCCAGAACACCCCAGCATGATCTCCCTGACGCAGTAGTCCCTGAACCGTCTCTTGTGAGCCGGCGCAGGGGTTTTGAGTCATGGTCGGTCCATAACGTGGTGATCTGCCCATTATACAGAGTGGCCTTTCAGTTTTGAAGCGCAGCAGTTACCGGCATTACATCGCAGCCGGACCTAAATTCTCCCGCATTCCAGAATAAGTAGCATTCAGCTGGGCTAAGATTGCCAAGTGGACAAGCGATATCATAAATAATTTCCGCAAAACCCTCGATGATAACCCCAAACCCTGCCGCGACAATGATCACGGAACCAATGAGGTATCGACCATCTTCTTCAACTTGACCAGGCATTTGGTTTTCTTGAATTGACCCCAATTCAGGCGAATACCGTCTTCGATTGCGTATCCACCAGTATCAGTTCCGATCACATTAACATCCGACAAATCCCAGCTCCAATTCGGGTTTATTGCGGGATACTGCTGAGTGGCGGACAGGTTATTTTGACCCAGATGGCGCTCTGAAGGTAAAGCGAAGCCAAAGCCGGAAGAATTGGTGGTTTGGTAGGTATTGGCCATCCCATCAGCGTGATTGACTGTTTGCGAAACTGATGAGTGAACTTTGTGCGCAAACCCGCGTTGGCTATGGTCACGCAACGGACCAGCGGTGGACGTTCCGGCACTCAGGACAATGGCGAATGCGGTGACGGATGTAATCAGTGTCTTTTTCATTTCTTGGTCCCTCTAGGTAGAGCGTGTCTGATACGCTGTAGGTGGAACCAATTTGGAAATTTGAGGTTCGGATTTATTGCGCTGACAGGTCAAGGTTTTGAGAAAAGGCTTCAAGTTGACGCCTATCCCC
>NZ_JBXWND010000027.1:0-9118 GCF_059610185.1 Ruegeria sp. YTSA108
AAACCATCATCTCAATGGATCACAGGCCAATGATGCACTAACAATCAAATTGAACCAGTCAGATGAGGCTGCTCAACAATCAATCATTCATAAGGGAGTAGCAGTTGTTTTAGCCCTCGAAAAGTTTGATGTTAGGTTTGAAACTCTGTCGCTTTGGGCTCACACTGGACGTCGAATGCGATGCAGCATCCGGTGATATGCTGCACCGGTCAACGTCGGGTCGTCGAAGTGGGAGGGAATGGCGGTTCGGAGGATCAGTCATGGAAACACCAAACTTACCCGCCATTCGCGCGCTTCGCCCGGCCTGAAACAAGGGCCGGATCGTAGGACAAAAGCGCCCTCTGAAACCAAAACACATCTGGGCGATCAGGGTTGGACTTGAGCTAGCCAAAATCCACCGGGACTTTGTCGTCTTCAATATGGCAATAGACAACAAGCTCCGAGGCTGCGATCCGGTCCGAATGCAGGTGGTCGATGTAATGGCCTCCGGACAGGTCAAGGAACGAGCCTCCGTTCTGCAGAGTAAGACGCAGAAGCCGGTGCGTTTCGAGATCTTCGAAGGCAGACGTTTGTCAGTCGCGAAGTGGATGGAAAACCCGCTGATGGTTGGTTCGGAATACCTTTGGCCTGGCCGGTTTCATGAACGACTTCATATATCAACGCGCTAATATACGCGGATCGTACGGGATTGGGTCACTTTGAAAGTGCCTTATTACGGGGCTTATAGTTTCCACGCTTCTTTGGTGCGGGTTCGTTGGCATCAACGATAGCAACCAGTTCAGCTATATTCCAGAGGCGATCAGTCAAACCCGCTTCCATTGGAGGTGTCACCTTTAACGTCTGATGCACCTTCACAGAGTTGTAGTACATGAAACGCAGCGCAACGGAGTGCATGCGGTTTTCAACCTTCTTGCTGAAACCACTTGTCAGGCGGGAAAAACGGCGCATGGGCATACGCATGGTCAGGTTTTGACACTCAACATTCGACGTGCTGATCATAGATTTGTCGGTGCGACCTGACCTAGCTCGCCAAGGTGACTTTGCAGAGCGTTGATCAATTGCGTGCGCTGCCGAGCCAACAATTCCCGGGACCGAAGAACCATCGCTGACGCCTAGGTCTCTTCACGCTTCACAGCAACAATGCGCATCGTTGGTCGACTTGCAGCTTCACAG
Source organism: Ruegeria sp. YTSA108 (assembly GCF_059610185.1). NCBI lineage: Bacteria > Pseudomonadati > Pseudomonadota > Alphaproteobacteria > Rhodobacterales > Roseobacteraceae > Ruegeria > Ruegeria sp. YTSA108. The sequence continues at coordinate 1,174 of NZ_JBXWND010000027.1, forward strand.
TTCTGCTTCTGCATCGCCCATATCGTTCTTCTGACGTTAGACGAATGGCTTCACGTGGCCGGATTGATCAGCCTGACTTTGTGACCCAAACGACCGATCTCGCGCGCCCGATAATGCGCACTGGTGCAGGCCTCCATTGCAAACACGCTACGCGGGAATTTGGCAAAGTACTCGAGGACCTGGCCCCTGCGCAGTTTCTTCTGAAGAACCGGGTGACCTGTTCTAGCCGCTCCGTGCACCTGGAACACATTCTTCGCCAAATCCAGGCCAATCATGCCAATCTCTTCCAGTGACGCCTCCATTCAGTTTGTTTGCAAACCCACAATGGCACACCGAGGCCAGCGGGGGCGTCTACACCTTCAGAACCGTTCAAGGGTCGTGTTGTGGCCAAGTCGTTGGTCCTGGGTTTGAGGTCAATGAAGTTGCGCGACGACATGATCTACGGCCCAATCACCTGTCGACGTGGCAACGTTTGGCAATGGACGGCTATACGTCATCAGATGTTTTGAGACAGATGGCGGTTTGGCTTTGTTGTGTCATCGCTCATCTGGTTTCAAGCAGTACGGATGGTGGCATTCCAGACGTCAAATAGCTCAAAACGTTTAAGAACGATGCGCTCAAATAATGATCTGGATCAAAATGTACCAGCCTCAGAACGATTATGCAGTAAACTCAGAAAAGGAATCAGAGATAGCCAGGTCAAAGCGATATGAGTCAACTGACCAGCCGACGCGCATTTTTGGGCGTCACCGCATTCCGGGAGGACAGTAATCTTGTTCGACCTCCGGGTTCGGTTGTGCCTGGTTTTGCAGATCAATGCAGTAAATGTGGCGACTGTGTCGAAGCTTGCCCCGAAAGTGTGATTGCCATTGGTCAGGATGGGTATCCGGTGTTTCAACCCACCGAGGGTCCCTGCACTTTTTGTGGGAGTTGCGCTCAATCCTGTCCCACGGATGCCCTGGACATAGAACGCCTGCAAGATTGGCCGTGGCGCGCGTCGGTCGAAGCTGCGTCCTGCCTGTCTGTCAACGGTGTCAGCTGCCGAGTGTGTCAGGATAATTGCGATCAGAACGCCATCAGCTTCAGGCTGCAAATGGGTGGCCGCGCGGATCCATCTTTAGACCTCGACGCCTGCACTGGCTGTGGGTCGTGTATGGTGTCATGCCCGGTCGATGCCGTCACATTGAAACGCAAAACCATATCTCAAACGGAAGTCAGCCAATGAATATCTGCGGATGCCTTTTACATATCGCACCAGCGCAGGCACTGGCGGCGTCCGAGGCAATGAAAGTCACGGTCGGTGTCGAAATTCACGCCGAGGCCGAAGACGGCCGTTTCGTAATTGTTGTCGAAGACACGCCGACACGCCTTGCGTCCGAGATCATCATGGACCTGCACCAGATCCCCGGGGTGATTTCTCTGACGTTAACGTACCACCATTTCGAGGACACTGCGGACAGCCATCCGCATCCCGATGCCCCAAGCCAAACCACCAGCCGGAGGCCCACGCTATGACCATATCAGAAACTCGTCGGACATTCCTCAAGGCCTCAGCGGCCGCAGCGACGGCCTCTGCCGCAGGTATTCCTTTGGCCACTGGTCAGGCCGCCGCGCAGGTGGGCACCCCTGACATTCGCTGGGACAAGGCCGCCTGCCGGTTCTGTGGCACCGGCTGTTCTGTGCTGGTAGGTACCAAGGACGGGCGTGTTGTCGCCACTCAGGGTGACCCTGACGCGCCGGTCAATCGCGGGCTGAACTGCATCAAGGGCTATTTCCTGTCCAAGATCATGTATGGCAAGGATCGCCTGACCACCCCATTGCTGCGCAAGACCAACGGCGAATATGACAAGAACGGTGAGTTTGAGCCGGTCAGTTGGGACGAAGCCTTTGACGTCATGGCTGCCAAATGGAAAGAGGCGCTGGCCAAGAAGGGCCCGACCAGTGTCGGCATGTTCGGGTCAGGCCAGTGGACGGTTTGGGAAGGCTATGCTGCTTCGAAATTGATGAAAGCCGGGTTCCGGTCCAACAATATCGACCCCAACGCGCGGCACTGTATGGCGTCCGCGGTCGTGGGCTTTATGCGTACCTTCGGAATTGACGAGCCGATGGGTTGCTATGACGACCTGGAACACGCGGATACTTTCGTGCTGTGGGGATCGAACATGGCCGAAATGCACCCGATCCTGTGGTCGCGCCTGACCGACACGCGCCTGACCAAGCCGGGATGCGAAGTGCATGTTCTATCGACATTCGAACATCGCTCGTTCGAGCTTGCCGATAATGGCCTAGTGTTTAACCCGCAGACCGATCTGGCGATCCTGAATTACATCGCCAATTACATCATTCAGAACGGCGCGGTGAACGAAGAGTTTGTCAACAAGCACGTCAACATCACCAAAACCGCCACCGATATCGGTTATGGTCTGCGCGATACAAACGCGCTGCAGCAAGAGGCAGAGAACCCAAACTCGGGCAAGCTCGAGACAATCAGCTTTGAAGAATACGCCGAGGCGGTCGCACCTTATACGCTGGAATACACAGCCGAACTGTCTGGCGTGCCCGCCGATAAACTTGAGAAGCTGGCGCAACAATATGCAGACCCGAACCGCAAAGTGATGAGCTTGTGGACCATGGGTTTCAACCAGCACACCCGCGGATCGTGGGTGAATTCGCTGATGTATAATGTGCACCTTCTGGTTGGTAAGATCTCTGAACCCGGCAACTCGCCTTTCTCGCTGACCGGTCAGCCCTCGGCCTGTGGAACCGCGCGTGAGGTGGGCACGTTCGCCCACCGCCTGCCTGCAGACATGGTGGTGGCAAATGACGAACACCGTCAGATTTGCGAAACCGCCTGGAATATCCCGGCAGGCACTATTCCACCTAAGCCCGGGTTCCATGCGGTCTTGCAGCACCGGAAGCTGAAGGATGGTGAACTGAATGCCTATTGGGTGCAGTGCAACAACAACATGCAGGCGGCACCCAATATCAACGAGGAAGGTTACCCGGGTTATCGCAACCCGGAAAACTTCATCGCAGTTTCTGACCCTTATCCAACGGTCACGGCTGTCTCTGCCGATTTGATCCTGCCCACCGCCATGTGGGTCGAAAAAGAAGGCGCCTATGGCAACGCGGAACGCCGTACTCAGTTCTGGCGCCAGCAGGTGAAAGCGCCAGGAGAAGCAAAATCTGACCTGTGGCAGTTGATGGAGTTTTCGAAGCGCTTCACCGTTGAAGAGGTCTGGGATGAAGAACTGCTGGCCAAGATGCCCGAACACCGCGGCAAGACCATGTATGATGTGCTTTACGCCAACGGATCGGTGGACAAGTACCCGCTAGCCGAAACTGCGGAAGGCTTTGACAACGACGAATCCGAGCATTTTGGGTTCTACGTTCAGAAAGGCCTGTTTGAGGAATATGCCGAATTTGGCCGTGGTCACGCACATGACCTTGCACCGTTCGAAACCTACCATCAGGCGCGCGGGTTGCGCTGGCCGGTCGTGGACGGGCAAGAAACCCTTTACCGCTTCCGCGAAGGGTACGATCCCTATGTGCCCGAAGGCGCGGATGTTAAATTCTACGGTCACAAGGACGGCAAGGCAAAAATCATCTTTGCCCCCTACGAACCCGCCGCAGAAGAGCCGGACGAAGAATATGATCTGTGGCTGTCGACCGGTCGCGTCCTGGAACATTGGCATTCAGGCTCGATGACACGCAGGGTGCCGGAACTGCACCGGGCCTTCCCGTCGGCAGTTGTCTATATGCATCCACAAGACGCCAAGGATCGCGGCCTGCGCCGCGGGCAGGAAATCGTGTTGTCGACCCGCCGTGGTGAGGTCACCAGTCGGGTTGAGACACGCGGGCGTAACAAGGTGCCGCGCGGCTTGGTCTTTATGCCGTGGTTTGATGAGCATCAGTTGACCAACAAGCTGACGCTGGATGCAACTTGTCCGCTGTCGAAGGAAACCGACTACAAGAAATGCGCCTGTAAGGTCGAGCGCGCGTAATCGGCACGGATCGCAAAGGTAATCCCCATGCCCCTCGCCAAGACTCCTCTTTCGCCGAAACGTCGCCGTTTCCTTCAGGATACGGCGCGTGCGGCAGGCGGCTGTGTGGTCGGCGGGTCACTGCTGGCCTGGCTGGCCCGCGACGCCCGTGCATTGTCGGCCGAGGCTTTGCGCCCCCCCGGCGCGCTGCCAGAGCGGGAGTTCTTGTCGGCCTGCATTCGCTGCGGGCTGTGTGTGCGAGACTGCCCCTATGATACCTTGAAACTGGCCGAGCTTGGGTCGGATGCCGGGGCGACGGGCACGCCATATTTTATCGCTCGCGATGTGCCTTGTGAAATGTGCGACGATATTCCTTGTGTTGCCGCCTGCCCGACCGGTGCGCTAGATCCCAAGTTGGATAACATTGACGATGCCAAAATGGGCGTCGCGGTTTTGGTCGATCAGGAAAACTGCCTGAACTTCCTGGGATTGCGGTGTGACGTTTGTTACCGTGTCTGCCCGGTGATTGACGAAGCGATCACTTTGGAAACGGCGCATAACGCCCGCTCGGGCCACCATGCAATGTTTATCCCAACCGTACATGCCGACCGCTGCACCGGCTGTGGCATGTGCGAAAAAAGCTGTGTTCTGCCAGAAGCCGCAATCAAGGTATTGCCGGCACGTCTTGCGCGGGGCAGCAGCGCGGATCATTACCGCAAAGGTTGGGAAGAAAAAGATGCCAAGGGCGCGCCGGTTGTTGAAGGCATAATCGACCTGCCCGACCGCCTGCCCGGCCCGGGGGTCGACAACCTGATCGCACCGGGTGGTTTTGAACCCGGCTATGATCTTCCAGGGGTGGGACAATGACCACCCGCACACATATGCCCATAGGCCAAGAAGCCGTGGCGATCAAAGGCTGGGTCGGCGCGCATAAATACCTGATACTGCGCCGTATCAGTCAGCTGTTCTTTCTGGTCCTGTTCCTGTTGGGACCCTGGTTCGGCATCTGGGTCGTAAAAGGTACCTTGGCAGGATCGCAGACCCTGGGTGTACTGCCGCTGACGGACCCATTCATCCTGTTGCAAAGCATCATCGCCGGGCATTGGCCGGCGATGACCGCTTTGATTGGCGGCTTGATCGTCGTGGTGGCCTATGCGCTGGTCGGGGGCCGCGTCTATTGCTCGTGGGTCTGTCCGATCAACCCGGTGACCGACGCCGCCAACTGGTTGCACAGGCGGTTGGATTTGCCGAAAGGTTGGCAACCTAAACGGCGCACGCGGTTGTGGATATTGGCCACCGCGCTGATCGTCTCGGGCCTCACCGGCGTGATCGCATGGGAGATTATCAACCCAATCACCATGCTGCATCGCGGCCTTATCTTTGGGGCCGGTTTTGTCTGGGCCATGGTCGTTGCGATCTTTGTCTTTGATGTGCTTGTCGCCCGTCACGGCTGGTGCGGCCACATATGCCCGGTCGGTGCGTTTTATGGCCTGATCGGCACCAAAAGCCTGTTGCGGGTCAGCGCGGTTAACCGCTCGGCCTGTGACGATTGCATGGATTGCTACGCCGTCTGCCCCGAAAACCACATCATTTCGCCCGCGCTGAAGGGCAAGCCGGGTGCCACGCCGCTGATCCTGTCAACCGACTGCTCAAACTGCGGTCGCTGTATCGATGTCTGTGCAGTTGATGTCTTCAAATTTACTCACCGGTTCGACGACCAAGTCGCCGCACCTTCCGATCCAGTTCCCGCGCCTGAACCGCGCGTAGCCAGACCTATTTAAGGGAGTGCCGAGATGAACAAGCCAATCCTCACAGGTGTCGTCGCCCTGATCCCCGTTATATTCCTGAGCGGGTTCGTCCTTGCGCAATCTGCGACGGTGCAAACCCTGCGTGGCGCCGAGGTGGATGAACCCATTCCGTTGGACCGGATTCACAAGAACGTGGAAGGACGGATGCAGCGCAACTATCGCCAGCAACCACCGCTTGTCCCCCACTCGATCGAGCAATACCAGATTGACGTGCGCACCAATCAATGCCTGTCCTGCCATGACTGGACCAAAGCCGGGGAACGCAATGCGCCGACCCTGTCGATGACCCATTATCTGGATCGTGACGGCAATGAGTTGGATCACATCGCCGGGACCCGTTATTTCTGCAACCAGTGCCACGTGCCTCAGGCAGATGCGCCTGCGTTGGTCGACAACGTGTTTGAACCCTCGTCCGGCAACTAATCCAACGCATGTCTGAAAGGAGCACCAAGATGGCAGACTCCCCCGAAAACCGCGGTTGGATCCGCCGCCTCTGGAACGCGATCTGGACCCCGGCTGTTATGTTCAGCTCGGGCTTTCTGATCCTCGCCGGGTTTCTGGCCGGTATTCTGTTCTGGGGTGGGTTCCACTGGACATTGGAACTGACCAATACCGAGGAATTCTGTACCTCGTGCCACACGATGGAAACCAATCTGGGCGAATACCGCGAGACGATCCACTATAACAACCACTCCGGTGTCCGCGCGATCTGTTCTGACTGCCACGTGCCACATGAATGGAACCACAAGATCAAGGCCAAGATCATGGCTGTTAAAGATGTCTATCACGAGCTTGCCGGAACCATCAGCACGCCTGAGAAATACGAAGCGCATCGGCTAAGTATGGCTTCGGCGGTCTGGAAAAAGATGAAGGCCTCTGACAGCCGCGAGTGCCGCAACTGCCATAACTTTGACTATATGGATTTCACCATTCAAGAAGCACGCGCTGCATCGGAACATCAGCGGGCAATTGACAACAACATGACCTGCATCGACTGCCACCAAGGCATCGCACACAGCCTGCCGCAGGGTTATCAGGAAGAATACCAGAAAATCACCGATGCGCTGGCTAATAAATCCGCAGGTAACTTGCAACAACAGGTTGCAGACGGCAGCGCAGAAATCCGGTCATACCTGACCACACAGTCGGACTGAAAAGGGGTAAGTTATGCTGGAACTTCTGGGAACAATCGGCGGCAACATCATCGGCCTTCCAGGCATTCTGGGCGTTGCGCTTGGCATGATGACGCGCCGCCTCTGGCTGGGGGCCATGATGGGCGGTTTGATCGGCATTGTTGGGACGCTGCTGTTTGCCCATTGGGACTTTGCCAATGTTGCAACGACCGAACTTTTGATCGCCATTGTTGTGGGTCTGTGTGCCGGGACACTGGGTTCTGCGATCCGTATCAAAGGGGCAACGGTCTAACAGAAAGACCGAAGCGTGCTGGGCAATGGCGGCGTAGTGATTGGTCCTTTACCCGATGCTCTGGGGTAGATAGCGGCTAGGTGCAGAAGGGCTCTGATGGAATGGACATCCCCTGATTTCTCATCTGATAGGTTTTCGAGATGGAAGCCGTCAGAACTATCGAGCAATCCGTGCCGAGGGACCATTGCTCACGTTGGTGTAGATTTTCAGCTGCAGCCCACGCGCCACTGGAGCATTCGACCACGCCTTGTAATGGACAGGTATTACGACATCTAGCTGCAATAAAATAGATATCATATCAAACCCTTAAAGATAGTGTTTCAGCCAAATTGATTCAGGAAAGTAGGCCTCAATGAGTCCACCGCAGATTGATTCCATATCTTATTGCGCACAATGGCGCCCCTAAGCGCGTAATCCTAGGAACCATGATTGGCCTGGCAAGATCCGGGCTCTGCTTGTCCTACTCCCACCATTTTGTACTGCGCAAAAAAAACAACCTGTTCTGGCGCAAAAAGTAACAGCGCAGCCCGCACCGCCGCACTTGTTTTAGGGCCAGCAGGATTTGGACAAGCCAAACGCCTCTGGCCATCTGGGGTAAGACGCTGCCTTTCCCCTCGGGCAACCCTATTAGACAACACCGTGTCCTCGGCTGCGCCTATGGACCGCACAAGACGCTGTACAATCGATGGAAACGGTGGAGCGACAAGGGCATCTTCGCGCGAATGATGG
>NZ_JBXWND010000028.1:0-8335 GCF_059610185.1 Ruegeria sp. YTSA108
CCCCTGAAACTCACGGGTATGAATCACGCAGGCGGGATGACGGCAACCAAATTAATAGGTCCAGAACCTAGGGATTGAATCACTTGGGAAGGATCAAAATCGCTCTAAAGTCGTTAACGTTTGTTAGGGTTGGTCCTGGAACGATTTGACCTCCGATTGCACCGAAGAAACTATGGGCATCATTGCGGTCCAGCACTTCTCGGGCTGAGACGCCTTTGCCGGACGCTTGTGCTAGCGTATCGGGCCCTGCATAAGCACCGGCCACTTCTGCCGCACCGTCTACGCCATCTGTGTCGCAAGCCAGTATGTGGATGCCCGCCGCCCCGTTCAGAGCCAATGCCGCGGCCAGCGTGAACTCGGCATTGGGACCTCCAATGCCGTTTCCCCGCCTTGTAACGGTGCATTCACCACCGGATAGCAGCAAGGTCGGGCGCTTGATTGTTGACTGCAACAAAAGGGCCTCCGCCGCTTGATGCGCTGCCAGTACTCTTGCTTCTCCTTCCAATGCATCTCCTAGAAGATGCACCTTGCAGCCTTGAGCCTCAGCCTCCGCGGCAGCAGCCTCAAGGGATTGCACCGGGGCAGCGATCACGCGCGTTTCTGCGCGCAAAAAGATGGGATCATCCGGAGGGATGACGCTGGAATTAGACAGCATCGCTTCTGATACAGTAATTCCGTAGTGCTTCAGGATATCGATTGCATCCTTTGCACTGCTTTTTTCACCCACAGTTGGGCCCGAGGCGATCAGCGCCGGATCATCACCCGGCACATCGGAAATCAGCAAGCTAAGCATCTGTGCTGGTGCACAGGCCGCCGCCAGTTGTCCACCTTTGACGCGACTCAGGTGTTTTCGGACGATGTTCATGTCTCCGATCGGTGCGCCAGAGGCCAAGAGCGCTTGGTTGAGCGCAATCTTGTCGGCGAGGGTGACGCCCGCTGCCGCGGCACAAAGCAACGCTGACCCCCCACCCGAGATTAAGGCGATTACCGTATCCTCCGAAGTCGTATCCTGAACCATCTCCAACATCCGGATCGTTGCAGCTTCACCAGCGGCATCCGGCACTGGGTGCGCCGCCTCGACAATCTCGATACCATTACACGGTCGAGCAAACCCATAACGGGTAATGACGAGCCCCTCACAAGGGCCATAGTAGGACTCAACGGCTTCGGCCATGCGGGCACTGGCCTTGCCTGCTCCTATCACCAGCAGCCGCCCCTTTGGACGCTTTGGCAAGTGTGGGGGCACCACGAGCATGGGGTCGGCCACAGCAACGGCGGTGGAAAAGAGGTGTTCCAGAAAGCTTCGAGGGTTGTTGGCGGGGTCAATCATAGGTTTCCTATTCCGGATCAGGCGATGGGCCGTTGTAAGAACCAACGGCTGTGTTCTGACGGCCCACGATTCGGTCCGTTTTCTAGCTTGCCAAACTGTACAAACCCCCAACGCAGATAGATCTCGCGCGCCTTGGGATCAGAGGTGTCGAGCCAAACGTTGTGACAACCCCTCGCTACGGCCAAAGTAGAAGCGCGCTCGAACAACGCGCGTGCTAACCCCTGACGCCGGCAAAGCAAAGCCATGAGAGCAAATGAACTCATCTGCTTGGGCCATGATCTCATTGATGCGCGAACGCTTCATGCTGGCACTTTTTGGTTTTTGAGGATTTCGATCACCATGGCAGCGGTCCAGGTAAAATCTCCACCACCACAGGGCTCGCCGCTGTTTGGGTCATAGTATTCTGCAAAGCCACTTTTCTCGATGAGGCGCAAACTGTCAGCCAGGATACGCTGCGCCATGGCCCCCTGCTCTGACCGACCTAGGCCTTCGGCAATCAAATAATTCACGATTAACCATGTCGGTCCGCGCCAATAGCGCAGGCTGTCAAAAGCGCCATCTATTGGGTCGTGACTGGGCACCAGATAGCCGCATCGCTCAGCCAACAAAGCGATCCGCCGTGCGAGCGCATCAGCTCGCGCATGAGGGACATCGGCAATTGCCGCGAGCAACCCACCAATCGAAGGTGTGTCTTGCAGATGACCAGCAGCGCGGTTGTAACACGTGTATTGCCCAAGCGTCGGGTTCCATAGGCTTTCCAGTGCCGCACGACCCTTCGTGGCCATCGCGCGGGCCTCAGAGGCCATCGAGGGATCGCCTAAGAACTCGGCCAAATCCGCAACATCGTCGCAAGACCGTATCAGGATGCCGTTAAAGCCTGGATCAACGAGGCAAAATGGCGAGGCATCGTGGAGCTTCGCATTATCCCATCCAAGCCCTCGGAAGTACTCGACCAGCCAGATATAGCACTTGTATTGCTCGTCCGACGGGCGGTGATCTGGGTTGGCGTGGGTCGTATCCCGTCGCGTAAATGGCGCGATACCCTCGATCGGCACGGCGTCCAGCCCTTCATCCCAATCCACAGAGTTGTCTCGGCCAGACTCCCACGGGTGAATGATTGCGACCAGTCCCGTGCTTTTGGGATCGCGGTCGCGGTAGAACCATTTGTGCCATGCATGGACCTTGGGCAGGAGCTTGGCCAGACGCTCGCGCGCGACTGCTTTGTCTTCAGTCCGATCATAAAGCTTGCGCAACGCAAAACCCGCAACCGCTGGCTGGGTGATTCCAGTCGTGGGCACATCTCGCCTTGTTTGCCAGACGTTAGGACCTGGGAAATATCCATCATCTGGTTCGTGGAAAATGATATGTGGCACCATACCATCGTCCCACTGATGGGCCATAAGAGTCTCGACCTCGACCCAGGCCCGATCCATGTCGAAATGCGAAAAGCCAAGCGCGGACAAAGCACTGTCCCAGTTCCATTGGAAAGGATAGAGGCCATGGGTAGGAACGGTGTAGGTGCCCCTATCATTTCCTTCCATGACGCCTCGGGCCTGATCGATCAGAGCTTGGCTCATCCTGTTTCTCCCTTAAGCGACGGCCAGAGTGGTTTCGGAGTCAAACCAACGCCCCCGTCCCTCTTGCGGTGCCAGCGTAAGTACGTCACCAGGTTTCACGCTGAGCTCACTGTCCAGAACTGCGCGGAACTGGTGTCCGTCCACGTCACAAGTCACAAGTAAATGTGCGCCCAAAGGCTCAACAACCTTGGCTCGCGCTCCAAACCCCTGATCTGCAATGCGCAAATCTTCCGGGCGAATGGCCCATTTCAGATCCTTGCCATTTGCAGGACCGTCAAGGTTCTGCCCGGCAACTGTCCAGCGACCAGAGCCCGCAGCTTCAGCGGGGAGGAAATTCATAGGCGGATTGCCGATGAAACTGGCCACAAACTCGGCCGCTGGATCCCGATACACCTCGATGGGCGAGGCTGCCTGCACAATCTTGCCCTGATGCATGACGCTGATCCGGTCAGCCATGGACATGGCTTCGACCTGATCGTGGGTCACATAGATGGCAGTGGTCTTGCTTTCTGCCAGAACACCCTTCAGCTCGGCACGCATTTCCATCCGCAACAGCGCGTCGAGGTTCGACAGCGGTTCGTCCATCAGGATCACGTCCGGCTCCATTGCCAAGGCACGGGCAACTGCAACCCTCTGGCGCTGACCGCCCGACAACTCACCCGAATAGCGCTTTAGGAGTTGCTCGATATGCATCAAACCTGCGGTGCGTTCGACCCGGCGCTTGACCTCATCATCCGGCAGTTTTTGCATCCGCAGCCCAAAGCCAATGTTCTCGAACACAGTTAGGTGCGGAAACACCGCATAGTTTTGGAATACCATCGAGATGCCGCGATCTTTGGGCGACAGGTGATCCACCCGGCGGCCACCGATCCAGACTTCGCCGGTTGTCGCTGTCTCAAGTCCGGCGATGATACGCAAAAGCGTAGATTTACCACAGCCCGAAGCCCCCAGAAGGACCATGAACTCCTGGTCTGCGATGGTAAGGTTGATGTCATGCAGAGCTTGGTAAGACCCAAAGTTCTTGGCGACGTTTTTGATCTGTATTTCAGCCATAACAGTTTCCTTTCAGCCACCGCTCAGCGGTTGGCGATGCCCCACATGGCAAAGAGATATTTGCGCACAGCGAAGATGAAAATCAGCGCAGGCACCACGAGGATGAAGCCGCCTGCAAATTTCAGGTGCAACGGGGCCTCGCCCAGTGTCTGCAACAGGAATGCGGGCAACGTGCGGTTTTCGATGGTCAGCACGGCGGCTGCAAACACTTCGTTCCACGAGATTACAAAGGCGAAAATCGCCGAGGCCGTGATCCCCGGAAGTACCAAGGGCAAGATCACCTTGGTAAAGGCAGTCAGCCGTGTGCAGCCCAATGTCCAAGCCGCCTCTTCCAGCTCAAGCGGTATGCCTGAAAAAAGCGAAAAGGTGATGAGCACCGCGAAGGGGATCGCCAACGTTGTGTGAACCAGCGCCAGACCAAAAGCCGTATCATCCAAGCCCGTACGGATGAAGAGAACTGCCAAGGGCAGTGCCAGAAGCGGCAAGGGAAAGGCCCGTGTCAGCAAGATCAGCAACCGGAACAGCTCTTTCCCACGGAAGTCGAACCGCGATAGGGCGTAGCCCGCGGGGGCTCCGATGGCGATGGACATCACCATCGTCATCAAAGCCACCACAACCGAGTTCCACAGCGCCCTCAGCATCCCCTGGAACCCCATGAAGAATTCCAGGGATCCCATATTGAACTCCGGGATGAAGCTCTTGGGGAAACTGTTCACCGTATCCGGTGAGGACATTGTGTTCACGAACAGCAGGTAGAGCGGTATAATCACCCAGGCACACAGCAAGATCACCCCTGCTCGGTAAAGCCCCCTTCCCGCCTTGCGGGTGTCAGGGGCTACGACGTCTGCTACAGCCATCATATCGTGGCTCCTTTCGGGACGCGCAGAGCGCGCATGATGATCAGAGTGAAGACGATAGAGATAATCAGAACGATGATCGCCAGCGCTGCTGCTGCCCCACTATTTTGCAGGTCAAACTGATAGGCGTAGATCTCGCCCATAAGCACCGGGAAGATCGTGCCCCCAAGAGCTGCAACCACGGCGAAGACCTCGAAGGCCAGGATGACGCGCAGGACCAGGGCCGTTTGCAGCGACGGGCGCAATAGCGGCAGGGTGATACGCGTGAACTGTTTCCAGCGCGAGGCGCCAAACACATCCGCAGCTTCGTAGTATTCCTTGGGGATCAGGCCGATGCCCGCCACAAGGATCACCAGCATGATCGCAGTTGCGCGCCAAATCTCAGCAAGCATAATCGCCAGGAACACTACCCACGGTGTTTGATAACTCAGCAAACTTACAGGTTGGTCAGTGACACCAAGCCCGACCATCATCGAGTTCAGGAAACCCGACTGCTCGAAGATCGCCAGCCAGATGATACCGGCGGCAAGATCAGAAATACCCAGCGGAATGGTCCAAATATACAGAACCAGATCACGGCCCTTTTCCATTTTCGTGACCATCGTGGCCATCAGAAGTGACAGCGCCAGCTGGATCGGTACCACGGCCGCGGCCAGAAGAAAGGTGTTCTTCATCGAGATCGGGAACTTCCAGTAGCTCACGACCTCGCGAAAGTTATCCAGTGAAAAGCCGTTCCCTGTTCCAAAAGCCTGCTGCGCAACCAGCGCAAACGGATAGAGGAAAAACAGGCAAAGAAATAGCGTCACCGGGAGGATCAGAAAATAGGGCAAAAGCCGCGCTTCCATCGGACCACTCCTTTAAATTGGGATTTTGCTGGGGGAGCCGGGCCACAGCTTCGGCGGCCCGGCAGTCAGGGAAGGTCTTATTCGACCGGGCAAGCACCTTCCGATGGTGCATCTGGTGCCCAGCAAGGCGCGCCAGTTTCAGTCATGATCTTTTCCAGCTGTTTCTTTTGATCTTCCAGAACCCGCTCGATGGGCTGACCAGCCAGAACAATGCGCTCGAACGCATCTACGTAAACACGATTGAAATCCCCACCCATGCTACCCAGACCTGCAGGCAGCAGGCCAGGATTAGCATCTGGTGAGCCGCTCATCGTGGCAACCGCTACGCCGGCAGCTTTGACCGAAGGCGGCAGATCGTCTGGCAGTTCGACTTCAACCACAGGGAAGAAGTTTGTGGCCTTCAGGGTCGCAATCTGTGTTTCGGGCTGCATCAAATAGGTCACCAACGCTTTGGCACCTTCTACATCTGGCGCGGTGCGTGGGATGGCAACACCTGCCAGAACAGGCATGAAGCCACGGCCGGTCGGACCAGCAGGCGCCGGGAAGGCAACAAAATCGTCAGGACGCTCATTAAACGCCTGTGCAAGGCGCGAGGTGTGGTCGAAGACGATCCAGGCATCGCCGTTCAACAGCTGTTCCTGCATGAACGAGAAGTTGGTCGATGCAGGGTTTGTATGGCTCCACAGCTCTTTGAACTTCTCCCATGCTGTCACAGCCTCGGGCGATGCAAATGTCCGCACGACACCATCAGTGTAGGACGGGTAGAGGTAGCCTTGGAAGAAGCGGTGTTTTAGACCCTTGGGTCCTGCAGGAAAGCCGAATTTCTTCTGGCCAGTTGCTTCTTCTACATTCGCCGCCCATGCGATCAACTGGTCATAGGTCAGCGCATTGATGTCCGCACCTTCAGGCAGGTATTGCAGCGCTTCCTTATTGGCGGCCATGATGTAGCTCGCTTGCATCCAAGGCATGTAGTGCAGGCCGTCAGTTCCCAGCTTGGCCAGATCATTGAAAGTGTCTGAGGCCGACATGACGCCAAGATCACTGAGGTCCATTAGGTCATCAGGGTTCATCGCCGAGAAGTTGCCGTGCAAAGAACCCAGCAAGTCAATGCTACCCGAGCCCGCTTGTAGTTCAGCTTGCAAACGCGTCAGCCAAGGGCCGTCTTCGTTCGGCTGGTAATCCACTCCACCATCGAAGCCACCAAGAACCTCGGTCCGCATCGCCTGCGCTTCTTCGGCTGGCCGGGCCTGGGTCGACCAGAACAGAGTTTCAGCTTGCACGGTGACAGCGCCAACAAGCATGGCCACACCGGACACGGCTCCCGCCAGCTTCGAATGAATAGACATGTTTTCCTCCCTATGTCTGAGGTTGTCCAAAACCAGGCAACCTCCCTCCCTCGCCGACAACCTTGGATCAGTCCGAGGGAGAATGCAGTTACTATGATATATCGTTGTATCATGAGTCAAGCCTCTTGCCGCCAAGCGTTCGTCATAAACTGCTTGCCATTTGCAAAACCGCTTGCGACTTTAGGCAAACGTTATACCAAGACTGTGACCCATGACGAAAAAACCCACCTTATCCAGCGTTGCCAAAGAAGCGGGTGTGTCGGTTCCAACCGTCAGCCAGGTTATGCGTGACACTGGTCGAATTTCAGAGAAGACCCGTCAGAAAGTCCTGAGCGCAGCCAAGCGTCTGCGCTACGTCCCAAATCAAGCGGCGGCCGCAATGCGATCGGGCGACAATCGCGAAATCGGTTTCATCATTAACAAATTGGCCAACCCGTTTAACGCAGAGGTTGTCAGCGGCGCTGTCGACTTGCTCGAAACCGAAGGTTTCATGGTGTCGGTCCTCGATGCACAAGGAGACCTTCAGCGTCAGGACCGCCTCCTGGAAGCCTGCATCAGATTTGGTCGCCGTGGTTTGATTTGGGTGCCGGCGCTCGACACGAACGAGGACGCTATGGAGCTTCTGGAAACCCACGGTGTTCCCGCTGTTACTTTCATGCGCAAGGTATCACAGTCCCTTGATCACGTTGGTGTTCTAAACACAGAGGCTCTTGCTCAAGCCACACAGCATTTGATTGATTTGGGACACAGGTACATCGCCTATTTTGGCGGCACCGAGCAAACGTCGGTGCGCGAGGAGCGCATCGCCGGTTACCTTAGCGTTTGTGAAAAACTGGATGGCGTGCGCCCAATAATCTGGCCATGTGAGGAGACCAAGCGCGCCGGATTTGACGCTGTCGCAGCGCTCCGTCACAAACACCCCGAGGTGACAGGCATTGTTTGTAACGGAGATGTTGTAGCGCTTGGTGCCTGCTTCGGCTTGATCCAGTCAGGTTTGAAACCCGGACATGATTTTTCGGTAGTAGGCTTCGATGACATCGAGGATGCTGCCGTCTCGACGCCCGGCCTGACAACCATGGCGATCGACCCGAAGATGTTAGGCAAGCGATTGGCCGAGATCCTTCTGGACCGAATGCGAACACCCGAACTTCCAGTCCGTCATTTCGAGTATTCTGCGGTCCTGAAAGTGCGGGGAACATCCGGAGAAGCCCCAGAAATATAGAGACACGGCCTGAATTCCTACCGAAATCACTAGGCTCCAGACTCATTGATTTACAGCCAGAATAGGACTGTAGCAGCGAGAGCGATGGCCGAGAGGAATACCTTT
>NZ_JBXWND010000029.1:0-7514 GCF_059610185.1 Ruegeria sp. YTSA108
AGATCAGACATGTTCACCGCTCGTTTTTGAACCGTGAATCACGCCGCAAAACGGAAATCAATGGGTCCTGACCCTAGCGCTCACCTGTAGAAAACTTGACAGTTACCGGGTTTGCGCCTTTAACGCGCAGCTCCGCCACATGGTCACCTGGCTTGGGTACATCGATCCAAGCATCCAGATCTTTGGCGACCTTCTTGCCGTCCAGATACCATTCAACGGATTTTGCTTCGGTGCGGCCAGTGAATGTACCCCAGAGATGCAGCGGTCGGTCCGGGCGCACCACTTGCCCCTCAGAGGGGTGAATAATGGCGAGTTCGGGTGGCGCTGGTGGCAGTTTAACTTGCTTGGTGTCTGCCGTTGCGGTGAAGTAACCGTCATGAGCAAGGACCCTAATCCAAACCTTGTCGACCGGAATGGTGTTGGGGTCGATCTCAACGCTGTTACCTCTCGCACCAACCCTGAGCCCGTTCCAGCGTTCACCATCAGAAGACCATTGCAGCCAAATATCGGGATCGTAACCACGCTTGGCACCGGTCGTTTTCCAGGAAACTTTTAGACCAGACTTGCCAATGCTGGCTTCAGCCGAAGCCAATTTAACCGGCCGTGCCGGTCGCTTGCGCTCCCATATGACTGCGTCCCCCTGGCAGATGCGGATTGCAATTCCGGAGCCGACATCGCCCATTGCCGCAATGAAACTATACGGCGGTTTAGGCGGATCCTTTTTATCGCCTCCGCCGCAACCGCAGCCATCGCCATTGGCGTCGTGATTATCCATTGTGAACACCGGCGCAGATGAGATCACCTCGTCCTTGTCCCCGATCAACTGCAAAACTAGATCGGTACGCGCGCCAGACATACGCAAGGGCCGGGTTGGAACCCGTACGAGGCTTGCGACCGAGACCTGCATGTCTTTGCCGACCTCTCCCACGATCGTCACGAAAGGACGCATCTGGTCTTGCCTGTCGACTTCCATGGCGCCTGCCCCCACCGAATTGCCGCCAGACACGCCTGTTGCCAGCGCCACCGGGTCAAATTCGGCGCGGTTCAGCATATAGTTATGCGTAAAGATCGAGACCCACCGGGGGCCGCAATAACCCATCAGATCCTCACTGTTGGCTGGCCGGTGTATTGTCCCGTCATTTGTGTCGAGGCCGTATTCGCCGATGCTCGCATCCGAATAGACAGTGTTGCCATTGCTATCGGTCGTTGTCATGCCGGTATCGTAAGGCTCGTAAAGCGGGTAGCTCGCGTTTGGCGTGCCGACCGTGCCACATGGGGCATGTGGTAAACCCGCCTGATGGCCCAACTCATGCGCCAACGTGACCGGGCTACCGGACAAGCCAGCGCCGTTGCCGCCGCTGGCGCATCCTGTGTTGCCATGCGAGCGCGGGATCGCCGCATTGACCAGTCCATAGTAAAGCCAATCGCCCTGATTACCGTCATTCGTGCGCGCGTTAGCCACGAAATTCAGGATCGGCGTCCAGTTGGGATCGCATCCCCCCGCTGGGAAATTGTTGTTTGTCAGACCTTGTGTTGTTGTCTGACTGTCGATGATCCGCACGTTGGGCGTACTGCCTACCGGGAAAACCCGAAGCGCAAAGCTGGTATCAGCGGCAACTTGCGCTGCGTTGGGGGCAGGCAAAGTAATATTGGCGCCGCCGCCCATCGGTGGACCGTTATAGCCAATTGTGACGGCTGCAACGCGCAACTCTTGCTCAAGATCGACATCAACAAGCTGTTGGGCCGTGCCGCTGCCTCCATAGCAATCGTCTGGCGACGAGACAGTGATAGAAAGGCGCAAGAGCCCGGTCATCACGTTGGCAGGGATAATGAAGTTCAGCGTCGCATCAATGTCGCGTCTCTCTGCGTCGTAGCTCGAGAAACTGTCCTGCGCTGTCACCGGGGCATTGGTCGGAACGATATTGGCTACCGTGGACCAGATCCCACCAACCCGGCGTTCCACTTGAAGTGTGCCACTGACATTGCCGAGCTGCCCATTATCGAAATTCGGATCCTGCCCACTGCGCAGATATGTCCGCACCCAGGCCGATTTATTGGCAACAAGTTGAAGGGAGTTGTCCGGGCCGCGGTCAGCTGGATCAGTCAGATGCTGGTTGGCACGGAAATACTGAATCGCCTGCGTTACCTCGACCCCGTCGATGGATAGATCCGGCGGGTTCTGGAAAACGAGGTCTAAGCCCTGACTTACTGTAGGAGGTTTACATTTACCGGTCACGACGATTTCGACCCGCACTCGGGTCGTTTGGTCGAAGTCAGTCTGATCGAAGTCCCAGCGTCCCAGATCGGGGGCCGGTGAAATCTGCGCAATGGCAGAGCCGGTGTCTGTATTGACGATGCGCACAGTCACTGAGTCAGCGGCGCAGACCTTCCAGCGGATTTTCAGAACCTCGCCGGGTAACAGGCAGTCGTCGTTCTGATGCCCTTTGACGATAAACTTGAGAATGTCAGCGCTTGTGCCTTCGAACTCAGCCAACATCGTGCCGCTTTTTCGATAGTCCAGGAAACGATCGCAGACGCTGATCGTTTGGGTCGGAGGAATGATCGCCAAACCACATCCTGCACTGGACGGGACGATCACGCAGATGCGTTCGTCTGACCACGAGGTCGGCACAGCGATCGGACCGGGGTTCATCGTGCCATGCTGGGTGAACTGCACTTGCCCCGCAATATCGCCAAACCCGCACCCGCAGATCGCAACCGTGTCACCGGGGCAGGCACGCTCTGGGTTGATCTTGGTCACGGTGTAGCATTCGATACTGCACCAGTTTCTATATGCATCCGTGATGCAATCCAGGATGGGCTGGCGGACACAAGTTTGACAGCAAGGCACTTGTCCACAAGAGGTTTGACCGGTGCAGATGCACATCACATATTCGAGCAGATCCTTAAAATGACGCCCTGCGTGCGGCTTCTTGCAAATCAGGTTGACAGCTGCTTCATGAAGCGCGGTCAACACCTGGAACCGGCAACGTTGTTCAAGCAGCGCGCCGACGTATTTGATCATTGTTGGTCTGTGACCACAGGATACATGCATGGCCGCAAAGACCATCAAGCTCATGTCTTTGTCAGCGATCAGGGACTTACCGGTCGGGCAGACATGGTCGGAACAGCACACCGGGTTGGGTTTGGATTTGATGGGCCTACAGCTGTCATCATTGCAGTCGTCGGAAAAAATGTCCTGCAAGATACCGCCTGCATCATCCCCGGATGCGCCGCCACAGCCGCAGCCTGTTGGCGACGTGGCACAAAGAGCATTGAGGACATCCACATAGCGCCCCTTGGCAGCGACGTCTCCGTTCAGAACACTCCAGGCATCACTAAGCGAGTTGTCAAAAATCGCAAGCGTCGGGCGGATGCACTCAAAGAAGTGAGTGCGCTTGCGCAGCAACCGATCAGCATCCGCAAGCTCAAGCGCTTCCTCAATGTCATCAAGAACGCTTTCTGGCAAAAACGGCTTATCCGGTGCAGCCCAGCTTAACGGGCGCCTCAGGTGACACGCCAGCTTCTTTGCCGGGATGGCGACGTCGATTTTAATATCGTCGGTGCAGGAACAATCCTCAATCTTGAGCCGGGCTTTATGGATGCGCACGCCATCGCGGTCGCGCAGCTTTATCCGCAATTCCATCGGACCTGCACATCGACAGTCTTCGGGTATTTTCGACGAATCCACTATGAGCACAAATCGGCCATCGGCGGCCGTCAGGACGCATCCAAGATCGATCTTACAGCCGTCTCGCTTGCGCCAGCCATCCCCAAATACCGCCTGAATCTTGACCAATATACCGTGTACGGGCTGACCGTTCTCCTGTTGGGTGACACGACCGAAAACAGATTGAATAAGACTGGACATAGCTAAAGTAAGCCTCCGTTTTAAAAATGAACTTCTGTCAATTTCTCTTGGGAATTGCGCCAAATAGGACGCTTTACACCAATCTCGACCAAGTGTGATTTGCAAATTTGGAATAGTGTTAATGCTGTTTAAATATGCCTTTATTTTGCGCCAAAATACCCAAAATGTCAATCAGGTGCCACCTAGGGCGTCGCCGCTCGGAGGCATTAACAGCAATGAACACCGCACTCCTTCCGCACGGTGCCAAGTGCAAAATGCCGCACAGCTCTGACGTGAAGAACTGGTTATTGTGCAATTTTACCGCGCACGCGGCCAAAAAGCACTGAGCGGCCCATAAAAAGCATTCAACACCCCGCTGGCATTCTGCGGACGCAGCCCGCATTTCGGTCATTCGCTGCAAGTGCAAATTTTGGCGCTGCTCGTACTCACACATTGCGGACGAAGCTGCCGGTTGCTGAACGTCTGCTTCCCGTTAACGCTGAATCTCAGACGATCCACCCAAAGACATACCCCGCCCCAAGCGAACCAAGAACTGCAAGCAGCAGATAGAGCATCAACGGTTGCAATTTGAGCACCGGTGCGATGGCCATAGCACCCCAGATGCTGACAACACCGCCCGAGACAAGGAAAGCCATCGCCGCGCCTTCGGACATGCCGTTGTCGATCAACCCGCGTGTCAGCGGGAGCGCAGCGTAACCGTCGATATAGGCCGGGGCACCGACGAAGACTGCGGCGGGTATTGCCCACCATTTGTCTTCGCCAACATATGTTGCTAGTGCGCCCGGCGTGAGTGCGGTGTTCAGGGCATACTCGGCGGCAAATGCCGGGATCAGGCAGATCAGGATCAGCCGCGTGGTCGCCCAGAACTGTCTGCTGAAAGAATGCCTTCGTGCCTCAGACCGCCATACCCATGGATCAAAGGGGTGATCCCTGCCGCATCGTGCGGCACTCAGTTGGCGCGCAAGACCATTGTCTCGAAGCGCGCTCATTGCCCAAGGTGTCTTGGCGAATAGCCCTGTGACCACGCCCCCGAATATGCCTAATCCGAAAGCTGCGAGTGTTTTGCCGATCGCAAAGCTCAAACCCAGTGTCGCGGCTGTTGTCGCGAGCATCGCCGGATCAGTTATTGGGGAGGACAGCCAGAATGCCATGATCGGAGCGAGTGGCACGCCCGCTGCCAGCAATCCGGCCATTAAAGGCAGCACTGTCACACCGCAGACCGGCGTGATGGCTCCGATGAGCGATGCCGCCAAAACCGCTCTCAGCGTCCTGCCCTCGAACGCGCCAGCGATGTGGGTATCCGCGCCGCTGGCGATGATCCAAGCTGCTAGAACGATGCCCGGAATGACAATGGGGGCAACGACAATTAGACCCCATAGGACGAACCTTGCTGCGTTTGCGGCGTGTTCCGGCCAAGCAAAACCTACACCTGCCAATAGAAGCAGAAACAGGCCCCACACTAAGGGTTTCCGGTTGGATGGTCGGTTGGCAGCTGTCTGATCGGACATGAGATACTCCTCTGACCTTGAAAAATAGTGCGGCACGAGGCATCTGTGAAACGCATAGTTACAATTTCCGATATTGGAAAAACAAATGGAAAACCTGGATAGCGATCTTCTGCGAACCTTCGTCGCCGTGGCTGATGCCGGAAGCGTCACAGAAGGCGCCGCCCGCATCCACCGGTCGCAGTCTGCAACGAGCCTTCAAATCAAGCGCCTCGAAGCGATCCTGGGTCAGCCGGTCTTCGACAGGCATGGTCGCGGGGTGGTCCTGAGCGACACGGGACGAAAGCTATTTCCAGTCGCGCAGGACGTGACGGCACGTCTCGATGCGGCACTACGAGAGATTTCCCAGAACACGGTAAGCGGGAAACTACGTTTGGGCATACCCGACGATCACGGACGAACGAAACTCGCGGCGATCATTGCGACCTTCACCCGCCATCATCCGAAAGTCGAACTGGATGTCACATGCGCTCTGAGCACCAGTTTTCCCGAGGCCCTCGACAAAGGTTCGCTGGACCTTGCGGTCTATGAGGTCGAAAACCCGTCCAGCCAAGAGGAAGTTCTTTATGAAGACCCAACTTATTGGGTGTCGTCGGTGCGCTGGAATTTTCAGATCGATGAAAGCCTTCCGGTGGCCTTGTTCGATCATGCATGCTGGTGGCGCGACGCGGCAGTCAATTCATTGCAAGCCCGCGGAGAGCCATATCGCGTTGTATATTCCAGTCAGAGCGTCTCTGGCGTGATTGCAGCGGTTGAAGCTGGGATTGCAGTAGGTCTACTTGGTCGCTCGTCGTTTCACGCAGGTCTATCGGTGGTGAACGACGCATTGGGCTTCGGAAACACGCCTGCCTCCAAGCTGGTGATGGCATCCAGCAAGCCGAAAGAACAAGGGCCTCAGGACGCTATGAAGGAGGCGATCCGAGCCGCATTTATGGCCAAGCCATAAAAAGCTGACTTTCGCTGCGCTCTGTCGAATGGGCAGGTCGGACTAGGTTCCTGACATCGGAGGCGGCGCGGCATCCTGTGGTATGACGCCTGTGTCAACGTCGGGTCGTCGTTTTGGGAGGGCATGGCGGATCGGAGGATTAGTCATGGAAATACCAAACTTACCTGCCATTCGCGCACTTCGACTAGCCTGGAACAAGGGCCGCATTGTCGGTCAGAAGCGGCTACTGAAACCAAAGCATGTCTGAGCAATCTGGGTGCGGCTTGAATTGGCAGAGTACCATCGTGATCTTGCTCTGTTCAATATGGCAATCGACAGCAAGCTTCGCGGCTGCGACCTTGTGAAGAGGAAAGTTGTGGATGTGCTGGCGTCAGGCCAGATCAGGGAACCCGCCTCAGTGCTGCAGAACAAGACGCAGAAGTCAGTTCGGTTTGAGATATCGGAAGGCACCCGCACATCCGTCGAAAAATGGATGGAATACGAATTGATGGTCGGATCAGAGTTTCTTTGGCTAGGCCGTTTTCATGAGCGCCTTCACATATCGACACGTCAGTATGCGTAGATTGTTCGGGACTGGGTCACGTCGATCGGACTGGAAGCAAGTGCATATGGCACGCATTCGATGCGGCGAACGGAAGTCACTCAGTTCAACAAGAAGACTGGCAACTTTCGCGCCGTTCAGCTTCTGTTGGGGCACACAAAGATGGACAGTACAGTCAGGTATCTTGGCGTTGAACTTGAGGATGCCTTGGCCATTGCTGAAGCTATTGAAATCAAACATCTCTGGGCCGCCTACACGGTCGGCCCTTACCGGTCACTCGACATGCCGTCACGATGCTGCGGTCGCAGCCCACTTTTCGGTCATTCGCTACGACAGCAATATCTCAACACAAGCGAACTCACAGAACGCGAACGATACTGTCTTTCGCTGCCAGCGCACCAACGGCAGCTATTTACGCATCGCGTCTGTCGCAAAGAGAAAGAGGCAAAACCGGATACAGGCCAATCACTTCGGACAATTTGAAACGGGTGCCCTGGTACTTATTCACGTCGACGCCGCACGAACTTACGGCTTTCAAACTAAGTTTTCGACGAAATTGGTAGCGAACTTATTACTAGGGTCAGGACCCATTGATTTCCGTTTTGCGGCGTGATTCACGGTTCAAAAACGAGCGGTGAACATGTCTGATCT
>NZ_JBXWND010000030.1:0-5998 GCF_059610185.1 Ruegeria sp. YTSA108
TCGCCGCGTTTGCTTCCACGGTGCTTTCAGTTGTGATGGCGCAACGCAAAAGCCCGCTCTGGCACGGTGTGTAATATATTGATATTGTGTAGTGATTTAGGTTGCGGGAGTAGGGTTTGAACCTTTGGCCTTCAGGTTATGAGCCTGACGAGGTGAAGACGTTAAGCAATTGATCCAGTGGATCAATTTTAGTCTGAACGGGCTGTGTTGATATTATTCGACCTGGTTGCGGGAGTAGGATTTGAACCTACGACCTTCAGGTTATGAGCCTGACGAGCTACCGGGCTGCTCCATCCCGCGACACTAGGTTGGCCTATCGCTTTCGCTACTTGAGGCCGGGGTCGAATAAGTATTGTTATCATTTAGAGAGAATTGGGATTTTTCTAGGTTTGGCGGTGACCTACTCTCCCGGGGCTTAAGCCCAAGTACCATTGGCGCGGCAGTGCTTAACTTCCGGGTTCGGGATGGGACCGGGTGTTTCACTTGCGCTATGACCACCAAACCGAGGAAAATCCCACGTTGCGACTTGCGTAGCAAGCGCGACGGGTGGCAGGCAGCGTCTTTTGCGTGCAAAAGGCGCGTTGCCACTCGGTAGTGTAATCAATCAACAGTGCCGCTTGGCGCGACACAGCCATCGTTAGTCTAAGGTGTGTATGTTTTTGATTTGTCTTTCCATTACTGGATCAAATCAAGCCTATCGGGCGATTAGTACCGGTCAACTGAACGCATTACTGCGCTTACATCTCCGGCCTATTGACGTGGTGGTCTTCCACGGCCCTCAGGGAGACCTTGTTTTGAGGGGGGCTTCCCGCTTAGATGCCTTCAGCGGTTATCCTGTCCGATCATAGCTACCCTGCACTGCTGCTGGCGCAACAACAGGTCCACCAGTGGATCGTTCACCCCGGTCCTCTCGTACTAGGGGCAACTCCTCTCAAGTCTCCTACACCCACGGCAGATAGGGACCGAACTGTCTCACGACGTTCTAAACCCAGCTCACGTACCTCTTTAAACGGCGAACAGCCGTACCCTTGGGACCTGCTCCAGCCCCAGGATGAGATGAGCCGACATCGAGGTGCCAAACACTGCCGTCGATATGGACTCTTGGGCAGTATCAGCCTGTTATCCCCGGCGTACCTTTTATCCGTTGAGCGATGGCCCTTCCACTCGGGACCACCGGATCACTATGGCCGTCTTTCGACTCTGCTCGACTTGTCAGTCTCGCAGTCAGGCTGGCTTCTGCCATTGCACTCAACGAGCGATTTCCGACCGCTCTGAGCCAACCTTCGCGCGCCTCCGTTACGCTTTAGGAGGCGACCGCCCCAGTCAAACTACCCGCCACGCAGGGTCCCGGATCCGGATAACGGACCGCGGTTAGACATCAAGAGTGCGAAGGGTGGTATCTCAAGGGAGGCTCCACAGGGACTAGCGTTCCTGCTTCAAAGCCTACCACCTATCCTGCACATCACAATCCTGATGCCAGTGCGAAGCTGTAGTAAAGGTGCACGGGGTCTTTCCGTCTAACCGCGGGAAGCCTGCATCTTGACAGGCAATTCAATTTCGCTGAGTCGATGTTGGAGACAGCGGGGAAGTCGTTACGCCATTCGTGCAGGTCGGAACTTACCCGACAAGGAATTTCGCTACCTTAGGACCGTTATAGTTACGGCCGCCGTTTACCTGGGCTTCAATTCAAGGCTCTCACCTCTCCTTTTAACCTTCAGGCACCGGGCAGGCGTCAGACCCTATACGTCGTCTTGCGACTTCGCAGAGCCCTGTGTTTTTAATAAACAGTCGCCACCCCCTGGTTTGTGCCCCCAGCCCCTAGTTGCCTAGGAACCGGGCCTCCTTCTCGCGAACTTACGGAGGTATTTTGCCGAGTTCCTTCAACATCGTTCTCTCAAGCGCCTTGGTATTCTCTACCAGTCCACCTGTGTCGGTTTAGGGTACGGTCTTATAGGAGGGCTATTTCCAGGAACCTCTCAGCAGCCCATTCAATCCGATAAGGATGAACTACCTCTGAGATCCGTCACCACTCCACGGCCTAGGAATATTAACCTAGTTCCCATCGCCTACGCCTTTCGGCCTCGGCTTAGGGGCCGGCTTACCCTGCTCAGATTAGCTTTAAGCAGGAACCCTTGGACTTTCGGCGAGAGTGTCTCTCACACTCTTTGTCGCTACTCATGTCATCATTCTCACTAGTGATCTCTCCACCGGATCGCTCACGCGCCGGCTTCATCGAAAGCCTCTCTCCTCCAATACGCCCGAAGACGTGAAGGAGGAATGAGACTATGTCACACTACGCTCTGCTACCATGCCTTACGGCATCCTAAGCTTCGGCTCATGGCTTGAGCCCCGTTACATCTTCGCCGCAGGACAACTTATTTAGACCAGTGAGCTGTTACGCTATCTTTAAAGGATGGCTGCTTCTAAGCCAACCTCCTGGTTGTTTTGGTCGTCCCACCTGCTTTCCCACTTAGCCATGAATTGGGGGCCTTAGCTGTAGGTCAGGGTTGTTTCCCTCTCCACTACGGACGTTAGCATCCGCAGTGTGTCTGCCATCTAGTACTCCCGGGTATTCGGAGTTTGGTTAGGATCAGTAAGCCTGTGGGGCCCCATTACCCATCCAGTGCTCTACCCCCCGGGGTATTCGGATGACGCTCTACCTAAATAGATTTCGCAGAGAACCAGCTATCTCCGAGTTTGATTGGCCTTTCACCCCTAGGCACAGCTCATCCCGATCCTTTTCAACGGATGTGGGTTCGGTCCTCCAGTAAGTGTTACCTTACCTTCAACCTGGCCATGCCTAGATCACTCGGTTTCGGGTCTGATCCCACGAACTCATTCGCCCTATTAAGACTCGCTTTCGCTACGCCTACACCTAACGGCTTAAGCTTGCTCGTGAGACCAAGTCGATGACCCATTATACAAAAGGTACGCCGTCACCCCGCAAGGAGGCTCCGACTGATTGTAGGCGTTCGGTTTCAGGTACTGTTTCACTCCCCTCGTCGGGGTGCTTTTCACCTTTCCCTCACGGTACTGGTTCACTATCGGTCAGCAAGGAGTACTTAGCCTTCGAAGGTGGTCCTCCGATCTTCAGACAGAATTTCACGTGTTCCGCCCTACTTAATACGTCCTTCAGAGCTTAGAATACGGGGCTGTCACCCGCTATGGCCATGCTTCCCAACATGTTCTTCTCACTCATCCGGCTCGGCTGGTCCCCGTTCGCTCGCCGCTACTAGGGGAGTATCAATTGATTTCCTTTCCTCCGGGTACTTAGATGTTTCAGTTCCCCGGGTTTGCCTTTATAACCCTATGTATTCAGGTCATAAATACCTGGTTAAGCCCATTATTGACTGGCAAAGCCAACAATAACAAACTTTCAGGTGGGTTGCCCCATTCAGAAATCCATGGATCAAAGCTTATTCTCAGCTCCCCATGGCTTATCGCAGAGTATCACGTCTTTCATCGCCTCTTGCTGCCAAGGCATTCACCAAACGCCCTTCTCGCGCTTGATTTGATCCAGAAAAAGAAAGACACACTTTAGTGTCCTACCGCCTATTCGGCTACTTGAGGACGTTTAACCGTCCACAACCGAAGCTGCGTCAGAACATATGTCAATCAAGACCGCCCAGCTGGTAACTAAAGGCAGTCATTCTTCTGAACCAAAAACATACATTTCCCGCCCCCGTCTCTTGGACGAGGACAAATGAGCAACCCCATATGGTCTCTCAGCCGTGCAGCTGATCAACGCAGGTCGCTCGGGTTAGTATATTAGACTTGGACAACTCTGTTCGTTTCAGTCGTGATACGCATTCCAGGCCGGCTAGACCCAAACTGCGCCTTCCATCATACGATGGAAACGACCGAGATCAGTGCCACACTCGGCACGATCAAACAGTGTTGATTGATTTCTCTCTAAACGATGTCAAAGCTTCCGAAGAAGCGTCGTCCAATCGGACGGTTAAACACTCAAAACAGTGCTTAACGATCTGGTTGGAAGGAAAGTGGTGGGTCGAGGAGGACTTGAACCTCCGACCTCACGCTTATCAGGCGTGCGCTCTAACCACCTGAGCTACCGACCCACTTTTATTAGGGCCGCTTGCAGGTCGCTCTCATTGCTTTTGTCACCAAAAGCAACTGCCGCGACAACGCCCTTTGCTTTGCAAAAGGCTTGGTGGAGCCTAGGAGGATCGAACTCCTGACCTCCTGAATGCAAATCAGGCGCTCTCCCAGCTGAGCTAAGGCCCCTTGCCGGACCTCACGCCTATCCGCAAGATCCTGATTTTCTGAAGAGATATGAGGACGGCTCGGTCCATGAGTTTGACCAACTTTGTTTGTTGATCTTCTGCTAAGTGTTCCACGATCAAGAGCAAGCTCAAGATGCCAGGAACATCCTTAGAAAGGAGGTGATCCAGCCGCAGGTTCCCCTACGGCTACCTTGTTACGACTTCACCCCAGTCGCTGATCCTACCGTGGTCCGCTGCCCCCAAAAGGTTAGCGCACGGCCGTCGGGTAGAACCAACTCCCATGGTGTGACGGGCGGTGTGTACAAGGCCCGGGAACGTATTCACCGCGTCATGCTGTTACGCGATTACTAGCGATTCCGACTTCATGGGGTCGAGTTGCAGACCCCAATCCGAACTGAGACAGTTTTTTGGGATTAACCCATTGTCACTGCCATTGTAGCACGTGTGTAGCCCAACCCGTAAGGGCCATGAGGACTTGACGTCATCCACACCTTCCTCCCGCTTATCACGGGCAGTTTCCCTAGAGTGCCCAGCCGAACTGCTGGCAACTAAGGATGTGGGTTGCGCTCGTTGCCGGACTTAACCGAACATCTCACGACACGAGCTGACGACAGCCATGCAGCACCTGTCACCGAGTCACCGAAGTGAAAGATCCATCTCTGGACCGGTCCCGGGATGTCAAGGGTTGGTAAGGTTCTGCGCGTTGCTTCGAATTAAACCACATGCTCCACCGCTTGTGCGGGCCCCCGTCAATTCCTTTGAGTTTTAATCTTGCGACCGTACTCCCCAGGCGGAATGCTTAATCCGTTAGGTGTGTCACCGAATAGTATACTACCCGACGACTGGCATTCATCGTTTACGGTGTGGACTACCAGGGTATCTAATCCTGTTTGCTCCCCACACTTTCGCACCTCAGCGTCAGTATCGAGCCAGTGAGCCGCCTTCGCCACTGGTGTTCCTCCGAATATCTACGAATTTCACCTCTACACTCGGAATTCCACTCACCTCTCTCGAACTCAAGACTGGGAGTTTATGAGGCAGTTCCAGGGTTGAGCCCTGGGATTTCACCCCATACTTTCCAATCCGCCTACGTGCGCTTTACGCCCAGTAATTCCGAACAACGCTAACCCCCTCCGTATTACCGCGGCTGCTGGCACGGAGTTAGCCGGGGTTTCTTTACCTGCTACCGTCATTATCTTCACAGGCGAAAGAGCTTTACGACCCTAAGGCCTTCATCACTCACGCGGCATGGCTGGATCAGGCTTGCGCCCATTGTCCAAGATTCCCCACTGCTGCCTCCCGTAGGAGTCTGGGCCGTGTCTCAGTCCCAGTGTTGCTGATCATCCTCTAAAACCAGCTATAGATCGTAGACTTGGTAGGCCGTTACCCCACCAACTATCTAATCTAACGCGGGCCGATCCAAATCCGATAAATCTTTCCCCCGAAGGGCGTATAAGGTATTACTCACCGTTTCCAGTGGCTATTCCTTAGATCTGGGTACGTTCCCACGCGTTACTAACCCGTCCGCCGCTCCCTCCGAAGAGAGCGCTCGACTTGCATGTGTTAAGCCTGCCGCCAGCGTTCGTTCTGAGCCAGGATCAAACTCTCAAGTTGAAAGGCTATTGCTAACCTATCCTTGACGTTCGAACCTCTGCACATCTCATCAGGAGGCTAATCCTGATGAAGTCTTCTGTCTGTATGTGCTCTAGGTTTCATCAGAAACCGAAAGCCGTACAAACAGTGAAGCTGACACT
>NZ_JBXWND010000031.1:0-3775 GCF_059610185.1 Ruegeria sp. YTSA108
GGCAGGTGTTCCTCCAGATGCGCCTTGACGCCGATCGGACCCATACCGGGGCCGCCACCGCCATGCGGGATGCAGAAGGTCTTGTGCAGGTTCAGGTGGCTGACATCGCCGCCGATATCACCGGGGCGCGACAGGCCGACCATGGCGTTCATGTTGGCGCCGTCGATATAGACCTGACCGCCGTGATCATGGGTGATCTGGCAGACCTCCTGGACGGTGGTCTCGAACACGCCATGGGTCGACGGATAGGTGATCATGCAGGCGGCCAGATGGTCGGAATGCTTTTCCGCCTTGGCGCGGAAATCGGCGACATCAATGTTGCCCTTCTCATCCGCTTGCACCGGCACCACCTGATAGCCCACCATCTGGGCCGAGGCCGGGTTGGTGCCATGGGCCGAAGTGGGGATCAGGCAGACATTGCGATGCGCCTCACCCCGCGCGGCGTGATAGTTGCGGATGGTCAGCAGGCCTGCGTACTCGCCCTGCGCGCCCGAGTTGGGCTGCTGCGAGATCGCGTCATAGCCGGTGATCTGGCACAGCTTGTCGTTCAGATCGGCAATCATCTCGTGATAGCCCTGTGCCTGATCTTCGGGGCAGAACGGGTGCAGATTGCCGAACTCGGGCCAGGTGACCGGGATCATCTCGATCGTGGCGTTCAGCTTCATCGTGCACGACCCCAGCGGGATCATCGCCCGGTCCAACGCCAGGTCGCGGTCGGCGAGACGGCGCATGTACCGCGTGATCTCGGCCTCGGCCCGGTTCTTGTGGAAGATCTCGTGGGTCAGATATTCGCTTTCACGCAGCGCGTAATCCGGCAGGCGGTATTGCTTGTTCGAGCTGTCATCCGCCCGATCGATGCCGAAGGCACCCCAGACGGCCTCGATGGTCTCGGGCCGGGTCTGTTCGTCCAGGCTGATGCCGACCTTGCTGTCGCCGACCTTGCGCAGGTTGACGCCGCGGGCCACGGCGGCCTCCATCACGACATTCTGCAGATGGCCGACCTCGACCGTGATGGTGTCAAAGAACACTTCCGGTTCCACGGCAAAGCCCGCCTCTTCCAGACCGGCGGCCAGGCGCGAGGTCTTGCGGTGCACCGATTGCGCAATGGCCTTGATGCCATCAGGGCCGTGATAAACCGCATACATCGACGCAATGACGGCCAGCAGCGCCTGCGCGGTGCAGACATTCGAGTTGGCCTTCTCGCGGCGGATATGCTGTTCGCGGGTCTGCAGCGCCAGGCGATAGGCCTTGTTACCCCGGCTGTCGATGCTGACGCCGATGATCCGGCCGGGCATCGACCGCTTCAGCTTGTCGGTGGTCGCCATATAGGCCGCGTGCGGGCCGCCATAGCCCATCGGCACGCCAAAGCGCTGGGTCGAACCGATGGCGATATCTGCGCCCATCTCGCCCGGTGACTTCAGCAGCGCCAGCGACAGGATGTCCGCTGCAACGATGGCAATGGCTTTATGTTCATGCAGCGCCGCGATCTCGGCGGTGAAGTCACGCACATGTCCATGCGTGCCGGGATACTGGAAGATCGCGCCAAACACCGCGCCCGCGTCCATCGTATCCGGATCAGCCACCTGTACGTCGATGCCCAGAGGCTCGGCGCGGGTTTTGATCACCGCAATGGTCTGCGGGTGGCAGTTTTTATCGACGAAGAAAGCCGCGTTATTGGCCTTGGACCGGCCACCGCGCTTGGCCATCGCCATCGCCTCGGCAGCAGCGGTTGCTTCGTCCAGCAGGGATGCGTTGGCCACGTCCAGCCCGGTCAGATCGCTGACCATGGTCTGGAAGTTCAGCAACGCCTCAAGCCGGCCCTGGCTGATCTCGGGCTGATAAGGCGTGTACGCCGTGTACCAGGCCGGGTTTTCCAGGATATTGCGCAGGATCGGCGCAGGCGTGGTGGTGCCGTAATAGCCCTGACCAATCAGCGAGGTCAGAACCTTGTTCTTGCTCGCCACCTCTTTCATGTGGAACAGCGCATCGCGCTCGGTCATCGCCGGACCCCAGTCCAGCGCTTCCTTCTGCCGGATCGCAGGGGGGACGGTGGCGTCAATCAGCTGATCCAGCGTCGTGAAGCCGGTCACCTTGAGCATGTCGCGCATCTCGGTCGGGCTGGGCCCGATATGGCGACGGTTGGCAAAGTCATAGGCTTCGTAATCGGTGAGTTTGAAGGCCATGTGTAGCGCTCCTCAAGGAATGTCTCGCCCAGCCGCTCTGGCAGATGCCTCCGGCGGGAGTATTTGGAAAAAGATGAAGCCCGGGGCCCGGTTTCAGGGCCCCGGAATTGAAGTTACCCGATGAAGGCCTTGTAGCCGGCCTCATCCATCAGATCTTCCAGCTGCGACGCATCCGTGATCTTGATCTTGTAAATCCAGGCCTCGCCCTCGGGGTCGTCGTTCAGCGCGCCCGGATTGTCGGCCAGCGCCTCGTTGACCTCGACGATCTCGCCATCAACCGGCGCATAAAGCTCGGACGCCGCCTTGACGGATTCGATCACGCCAATCTCGCCACCCTTCTCGAACTCGTCGCCTGCTTCCTGCTGTTCCACGAACACCACGTCGCCCAGCTGTTCAGCCGCGTGTTTGGTGATGCCCAGCGTCGCGGTGTCGCCCTCGACGGTCAGCCATTCGTGCTCTTCGGAATAATAGGTTGCCATGTTGTCTCTCTCCTGACTTCAACGCTTGTAATTCTGGGTGACAAAGGGGGTGGCCACAATCTGTGCCGGTTGCGGCTTGCCCCGGATGATCAGGTTCACCGCCGTGCCCGGTTCGGCATGATCCGCCGCCACATAGCCCATCGCCACAGGTCCACCGACCGTCGGGCCAAACCCGCCCGAGGTGATCTGGCCGATTGTATTGCCCTGCGCGCACTGAATGTCCACGCCCTGACGCGCCGGTGCCCGGCCTTCCGGCTTGATGCCCACCAGCTTGCGCGCGGGACCCTCGGCCAGTTCTTTTTGAATGCGGTCGGCCCCCGGGAATCCGCCCTCTTCCTTGCGGCGTTTCTGGATCGCCCAACCCAGGCTGGCCTCGATCGGCGAGGTGCCCTGGTCGATGTCATTGCCATACAGGCACAGCCCCGCCTCCAGCCGCAGGCTGTCGCGCGCGCCCAGGCCCGCCGCCTCGCAATCCTCATGCGCCAGGAAGGCCTTGGTGATTTCTATCGCGCGGTCCTCGGGGATCGAGATCTCGTACCCGTCCTCGCCGGTATAGCCCAGACGCGAGATCCGGCATTCGGCCCCCAGGATGTCGGCAACAACAGTTTCCATGAACTTCAGATCCCGCGCCGCAGGGCAAAGCGCACCCACCACATCCTCGGCCTTCGGTCCCTGCACCGCAACAAGCGCGCGGTCAAAGATCTCGATCACCTCAACCCCGTCCAGATTGTCGCGCATATGCGGAATATCCTGATGACGCAGCGCCGCGTTCACCACCACAAAGAAGTGATCCCCCGCATTCGACACGATCAGATCATCCATGATCCCGCCATCCGAATTGGTGAAAAATCCATACCGCGCCTTGCCAGGCTTCAGTGTCGCATAGGCCTGCGGGCACAGAGCCTCAAGCTTGGCACCAACATCCTCACCCCGCAGGATCACCTGACCCATATGAGACACATCAAACACCGCCGCCTTCTCACGACACTGCGCATGCTCACCCATAATCCCCAAGGGATACTGAACAGGCATCTCCCAGCCCGCAAAATCAACCAACTTCCCACCCAACTCAACATGCAAACCATGCAAAGGCGTGCGCCTAATATCCGTCAT
>NZ_JBXWND010000032.1:0-2727 GCF_059610185.1 Ruegeria sp. YTSA108
GTCAGGCCTTCTGGTTCGGGGAGTTTGTTTGCGCGGCATGCGGCGGTCAGGGTGTTGGCCAGCAGGCATGCGATTGTCATGGGGCCGACGCCACCGGGGACGGGGGTGATTGCTCCGGCGCGTTCGGCGGCGCTGGCGTAATCCACGTCTCCAACCAGCTTGTTCTTGCCGTCGCGTTCAATGCGGTTGATGCCCACGTCGATGACCGTGGCGCCTTCCTTGATCCAGTCGCCGGGCACCATCTCGGGGCGGCCCACAGCGGCGACAACGATATCCGCGCGACGGACAACATCGGGCAGATCCTTGGTGCGGCTATGCGCGATGGTCACGGTGCAGCTGTCGCCCAGCAGCAGTTGCGCCATCGGCTTGCCAACGATGTTCGAGCGGCCGATCACAACCGCGTCCATTCCGGACAATGAGCCGTGGTGATCACGCAGCATCATCAGGCAGCCCAGTGGGGTACAGGGCACCATCGATTTCTGACCGGTGCCCAGCAGGCCCACATTCGAGATGTGGAACCCGTCGACATCCTTGGCCGGGTCGATCGAATTGATCACCAGATCTTCGTTCAGATGCTTGGGCAGCGGCAGTTGCACCAGAATGCCGTGGACTGCGGGATCGGTATTCAGCTTGTCGATCAATGCCAGCAGGTCTGCCTCGGAGGTGTCCACATCCAGCTTGTGCTCATACGAGTTCATGCCGACCTCGACGGTCATCTTGCCCTTCGAGCGGACATAGACCTGGCTGGCCGGGTCTTCGCCCACCAGAACCACGGCCAGACCAGGGGTGATGCCATTTTCGTCCTTCAGCTTTGCAACCTGATCGGCAACCTGTGCCCGCACCGTTGCTGCAAAGGCCTTACCGTCGATAACCTGCGCTACCATTCTTCGATCCCTTCTTCCCAAAACGGATCGGGCGCTTGGGGCGCCCGGTCAGTCAGTCGTTGCCGAGCACACGTTCCTCACGCGCAATCGACCAGTCAATCAGAATGCGCCACAGCGTCTCGGCCAGATCGGGGTCCATCCCCGCCGCCTGAGAGCTGGCACGCACCTTTTGCACCACCTCTTCAACACGATCCGGAATACGGGCCGGCAGGCCCTCGCCCGGCTTCAACTCAGACGCGCGATCAATGTAGCTGGCGCGCCTCACCAGCATCTCGATCAGGTGCCGGTCCAGCTGGTCGATCTGAATCCGCAGATCCTGCATCGTTGCGCAGTCTTGCGGCGGTGTCAGAGTGGGCATCGTGATCTCCTCGTGGCCCGGAGCATTCTCCGGATCACGAGATGTCTTATCTGGCGACTTAGAACAAGCCCTCGATCTCACCTGCGTCATTGAGGCAGATGCTTTCGGCCGCCGGTTTGCGCGGCAGGCCCGGCATAGTCATGATCTCACCACAGACCGCCACGATAAATCCGGCACCCGCGCTCAGGCGCACCTCGCGCACCGGAACCGAATGGCCGGTGGGCGCGCCGCGCAACGAGGGATCGGTCGAGAAGGAATACTGCGTCTTGGCCATGCAGACCGGCAGGTTGCCGTAACCGGCTTCTTCCCATTCACGCAGCTGGTTGCGGATCTTGTTGTCGGCCAAAACCTCGTCCGCGCGATAGATGCGCTTGGCGATGGTTTCGATCTTCTCGAACAGCGGCATATTGTCGGGGTAGATCGGCGCAAAGTTCGCTGTGCCCCCTTCGACGATTTCGACCACCTTCTCGGCCAGCGGCGCCGAACCTTCCGACCCCAGCTCCCAGTGACGCGACAGAACCGCTTCGACCCCGTGGTCAGAGCAATAGTCTTTCACGGCTTGCACTTCAGCGTCGGTATCGGTGACGAAGTGGTTGATGCCAACCACAACCGGCACGCCAAAGGATTTGACGTTTTCGATGTGACGACCCAGGTTGGCACAGCCCGATTTGACCGCGTCGACGTTTTCCGCACCCAGATCAGCCTTGGCCACACCGCCATTCATCTTCATCGCACGCACGGTGGCGACCAGCACCACAGCCGACGGCGCGATACCCGCCTTGCGGCACTTGATGTTCATGAATTTCTCGGCGCCCAGATCGGCGCCAAAGCCCGCTTCGGTCACCACATAGTCAGCCACTTTCAGCGCGGTCTTGGTCGCAATGACCGAGTTGCAGCCATGCGCGATGTTGGCAAACGGGCCGCCATGGACAAAGGCCGGGTTGTTTTCCAGCGTCTGCACCAGGTTCGGCTGCATCGCGTCCTTCAGCAGCACCGTCATCGCACCTTCAGCCTTGATGTCGCGGCAATACACGGCTGTCTTGTCGCGGCGATACGCGACGATGATGTCACCCAACCGCTTTTCCAGATCTTTCAGATCATTGGCCAGGCACAGGATCGCCATAACTTCAGAGGCCACGGTGATGTCAAAGCCGGTCTCGCGCGGGAAACCGTTCGATACGCCACCCAAGCTGGCCGTGATCTGACGCAGCGCGCGGTCGTTCATGTCGACCACACGACGCCACGCTACGCGGCGGATGTCGATCTCGCACTCATTGCCCCAGTAGATGTGGTTGTCGATCAACGCCGACAGCAGTGAATGGGCGCTGGTGATGGCGTGAAAGTCACCGGTGAAGTGCAGGTTCATCTCTTCCATCGGAACAACCTGCGCGTAACCACCACCCGCAGCGCCGCCCTTCATGCCAAAGTTCGGGCCCAGCGAAGCCTCACGGATACAGATCATCGCGTTCTTGCCGATCCGGTTCA
>NZ_JBXWND010000033.1:0-1272 GCF_059610185.1 Ruegeria sp. YTSA108
TTACAAGTTTGGATAGATAGGGAATCTGGCGCAGAGGTTTGCGACTTCGGTTTTGACTTTGGCCTCGACCTCACCGTTACCGTCCTCGCCATTTGCGGCCAGACCGTCGACCACTTCGATGATCCAGTCGGCGATCTGGCGGAACTCGGCCTCGCCAAAGCCACGCGTGGTACCTGCGGGGCTGCCAAGGCGGATGCCGCTGGTCACCATCGGTTTTTCGGGATCGAACGGGACACCGTTCTTGTTGCAGGTGATATGCGCCCGGCCCAGTGCCTTTTCAGTCGCGTTGCCTTTGACGCCTTTAGGGCGCAGGTCCACCAGAACCACGTGGGTATCGGTGCCGTGGGTGACTGTGTCCAGCCCACCTTTGATCAACTGGTCCGACAGGGCCTGCGCGTTGGTGACCACCTGGGCGATGTAGTCCTTGAACTCGGGTCGCAGTGCTTCGCCAAAGGCCACGGCCTTGGCCGCGATGACATGCATCAGCGGGCCACCCTGAATGCCAGGGAAGATGGCCGAGTTCACTTTCTTGGCGATCGCCTCGTCATTGGTCAGGATCATGCCGCCCCGCGGACCGCGCAGGGTTTTATGCGTGGTGGTAGTAGCCACATGCGCATGCGGGAAGGGCGATGGGTGTGCGCCTGTCGCGACCAGACCGGCGATATGGGCCATGTCGACATGCAGATAGGCGCCGACCATGTCCGTGATCTCGCGCATGCGGGCAAAATCAATGATGCGCGGAATGGCCGACCCGCCTGCGATGATCAGCTTGGGCTGATGCTCTTTCGCCAGCGCTTCGATCTGGTCATAGTCGATCTGGTTGTCCTGTTTGCGCACACCGTAATGGACGGCGTTGAACCACTTGCCCGACTGGTTGGGTGCGGCGCCATGGGTCAGGTGGCCCCCCGCATCCAGGCTCATGCCCAGGATGGTGTCGCCGGGTTTGATCAGTGCCTGGAACACGCCCTGGTTTGCCTGAGAGCCAGAGTTCGGCTGGACGTTTGCAAAGCCGCAACCGAACAGCTGCTTGGCGCGGTCGATGGCCATATTTTCAGCGATATCAACAAATTGACACCCGCCATAGTAACGCCTGCCGGGGTATCCTTCGGCGTATTTGTTGGTCATCACCGAGCCCTGCGCTTCCATCACGGCAGCAGAGACGATGTTCTCGGACGCGATCAATTCGATCTCGTCGCGCTGACGGCCCAGCTCGGACGTGATCGAGCCGAACAGCTCTGGGTCGCGCGCTGAGAGAGACTGGGTGAAAAAACC
>NZ_JBXWND010000034.1:0-1193 GCF_059610185.1 Ruegeria sp. YTSA108
TTCGATACCTGGAAGCAGGGTATACCGGCGACGATAACAGGGACACTTGCGGCTCTTGTTTTGAACGCTGGGTATTCAAAGCTTCTAAACATACTGTAACAACGGCCACCCGACCGATACCAGGAAATCCCAGGACAGCGATGGAACGTCCATAACGGACCTTTATTCTCGACTTTGCAAAGTCCGCTTTCTGCGCATCGCAGACCTTCGCGAGAATCCCAGGTTCCTTAGGGAGGCCCTTTGCGGGATTGAGAAATGCAAAGGGTCGTAACCACAACGACTAAGCCAAAACTGATTGAATTCGTCGCCAATGCCGACAATCGCGCAGCGCAAAACTATGGGCGAACTGCGCAAACTTATGGGGTGTGCGAAGTGTTATGCGCAAACCTACAAAATCTGTAGGTGCGCTCATAACGCTACATTCCCAACATTGATTTCATTGAAGAAAATCTTGGAAGCTTGCCCATAACTCTGCGCGGTATTTGCGCATAACTTTGCACGATTTGCCCATAAGTTTGCGTGCCACAGAGAACCCATCGAACAAACCAGCTCCTATGGCTTATCTGCAATGCTCAAATGTAACTTATTCCCAATCGCCAGCAGACGAGCGCCACGTCTTAGCGTCCGCATCCCAAACACTGGCGGTGACGCAAGGCGTTGGGTTTATTCCGTCGCAATTGGATCCATGAATATCTGCGACGACAACGCGTTGACGCCCAAAATCAACGACCGTCCAACCTTGGTTAAGCAAAGAGTGCACCTCTTCACTAACCCAAAAGTGCGACATGCATCCGCCAGTTCCGCAATAAAGAGATGCGGCGCTTGAACACGCGAAACCAGACTCATTCAGAACCCAGTCGTGTTGAAGATCTCCGTCGAGATCGACCCTTTCAACCGCGCCCCAGGCTATGTCAAACTGACCGTTGTTGAACTCCGCGCATGCCTGCGCCGCCAGATCAACCTTTGCTCGCAAACCGGTTGGAAGTTGCGAAACGTCAGCCGCGACAACTGGTGAGGTCCAAACCAGGCCCGAACCAAGCAGGATCGCAGATACCAAACGTTTCAAGTAGCTTGCCAATTGGGAAGCCGGTTGGAAGGTGGCTTCAGTTGCATTGTTCATACCTGTAGTCCCCGTATTCCAGCCAGTTTGCCGAGCCTTCTTTAAAAATCAGAAATTCGGACCTGTCTTCCCC